>PMQB01000210.1 GCA_003169195.1 Bryobacterales bacterium | reverse complement strand
AGCCGAAAGAATTGGATCGCGGATCTGGACCGGCTAGCAGCGCTGAACCCGTCGATGGTTGTCGCCGGTCACAAGAAAACCGGCGCGCCCGACTCTCCCTCGACGATTGAAGACACCAAGCGCTATCTGCAAGACTTCGATCGCCTGCAGAAAACCGCGAAATCCGAACAAGAGCTGTTCGATCAGATGACCGAGCTCTACCCGCATTGGGTAGCCAACCAGTCGTGGTTGATGTTCGGATTTCCGGGGGCATAACCTACATTTCAAAATTTCAAACTTCAATTTCAAAAAGGAGACGCAAAATGGCAACGAAAGGAAAAGTGCTGGTACTGGTCTCGAGCGGTCGCGGGTTTCTCTTGAAAGATGGCAGGATTTATAAGGGCGCTGGCTACTATCTCAACGAGCTGACGGTTCCGGTTCGCGCCCTNNATTCAGAGGTCGCCGATTTCTTCGGCGGGGACAAAGCCAATCTTCAGGACTATATGTTATTCCGCGACGGCCTGACTGGGCTCCGAGATCCAATGCGCATCAAGGATGTCATCGCATCGGGCCTGGATCGATATGACGCTGTTTTCGTCCCCGGAGGTCACGGCCCGATGATCGATCTGCTCGATGATCCTGACGCTGGCACCGTGATGAGACACTTTCATAAAACATCCAAGCCTACGGCGGTGCTCTGCCATGGCCCGATTTCACTTCTCTCGGCTCTTCCGAATTCGAAGGATGTGGTCGCCGCGCTGGCGGCGGGGGATGCCGAGGGAGCGCGGGCGAAGGCTCAAGGATGGATTTATTCTGGATATAAGATGACCATCTTTTCGACGGCGGAAGAGCAGCAGCGGGAACCGCTTGAGATTGGTGGCAAGGTGCTGTTCTACCCGGACGTCGCCTTGCGTACGGCGGGCGGTGACGTAAGCGTGGTCGCTCCATGGCAGAGCTACGTCCTGCAAGATCGCGAGGTGATCTCAGGTCAGAACCCGTTCTCTGATCAAGCACTTCTGAACCTTCTTCTACCGGCGCTCGATCGGAAAAAGAAGTCGGTTTCAGCGGCTTAAGGGGGCTGGCCCACCTCGGGTGCGTTCCGTGCTTTTCGGTGATGCCCTCCGAAAATCAGGCAAGTGTGCGCCACCGGTCGACGGCCGGCGCGGAGATGTTTGGGAAAGTCTGTATTGGTTCACCAAGGAGTTTCTATGTCTCAGAAAGCCAGTGCCCTGAAGCTCGCTCAGCGAAGCGAAGTCCAACCTCACCAACTCGGGCAGGAGGTGTTCAAAGCAATCCTGTCCGAGGATCTCGATTGGAAACCGTTCCCGGCGTTCCCACCTTCCGTCCGGCTGGCCGTCGTCGTAGGTCAACCCTCGGAGCCCGGCCCTTACACAATCAGAGTCAAAATGCCCGGCGGCGAGAAGCTGATGCCTCACAAGCACCCCGAGGATCGAGTCTATACCGTGATTTCCGGCGTCTTCTATATCGGCCTGGGTGATCAGTTCGACGCGGGTAAGCTGGAGGCCTATCCGCCCGGCGCCGTCATCATTCTCCCTGGCAACACACCCCATTTCCACTGGGCCAAATCCGGCGAGTATGTCACCCAAGTAACCGCGATGGGGCCGCTTGGACTGGAGTACCTCAGCGCGCAAGATGATCCGCGAAAAAGTTAACCGAGTGGAAGATTGGGATGTCCCAACAAAAGAGTAAGGACAATTCGATTACTCGAGGTCTACTTATGATGAAAACCGAGCCGGAAAGACTTTCCTCGGAAAAGCTACGCAGTCTTGCGTCGGCCGCTCCACCATGTATCTCGATTGTCCTTGTTGAACGCGAGGCTCGCGACGCGCGAATTGCTTTCAAAGACGCGCTTGCTGAGGTTCACGCTAAGCTGGCAGCTAGCCAATCGAAGCATGACATCGCCTCCCTCCTCGATCCCCTCAAAACCGCCGCTTCGAATGTGATCGATTCCTCGGAGTCACCGGCAACGTTCATTTTTCTGCGCTCCCCGGACGTGTGCGAGTTGTTCCGCACGAAATATCTGGTCGGACCGCCCCTCGTCGCCGTTGGTGAATATTTTCATCTTCGCCCGCTGCTGGCCGTTGCCAGCAAGCACCTCGAGTTCTACATTCTCGCCTTAAAGCTAAACGATACGCGCATCTTCAAATGCACGGATCAATCCTGTGAAGCCGCAAGATTTCCGGAAGACGCTGGCACCGAGGCCGCCGGCTTCATCCCTGGTGCATCCCAGTCCTCGCTTCGAGCGGAGCCGGTGCATGATAGAGATCACCCTGAGAACCACCTGGCCCATTTTTATCGCGAGATTGATCGAGACGTTAACGCTCCCCTAAAGGATGGACACCTACGCTGGTCGTTGTAGGCGTCGAACATGAAGTGGCGCTCTTCCATCGATTAACAACATATCCCGCGTGCGTGGAACCGGGGATACGCGGATTACTCGGACATCTTGACCAGAACGAAATGTACCGGCAATCCTTGGAACTGGTGCAGTCGGTGACCACTGGGCCGGCGCGTCGCGCTATGGAGAGGTTCGACAAGCAGATTGGAACAGGCCACGCTTCGACGGATGTACAGGAGATTGTGAGCGCCGCTTCCACCGGCAGAGTCGAACATTTATTCCTGCTTGAGAACGCGGTCTTTCCGGCTGAAGTCCAGGGCGGTGCCGATCTACTCGACACAGCCGCAGTGCAAACGCTTCGCTACGGCGGAGACGTTCACACTCTACCGGAGACAAGCATGCCTTCGGCGAAACCTATTTGCGCGATCTTCCGCTACGTATCGGAGAGTACCTAGCAATGACTCGCGCAGGTGAGGAAATCCTCACATGAATGGCCTGAAGCGCTTACGCTTACGGAAATGAAGGAGTTCCATTGATGCCCCGACTTTCAGATGCACAGCATGAACAGATTGAGAAGCTGGCATACCAACTTTGGGAGGAGCGAGGCCGACCTTTGGGATCGCCCGCCGACGACTGGTTCCGCGCTGAGCAGGAATTTATACAGAGCTCGGATTCGCCCTCGCGACTGCCATTCTCCTCGCTAACGTTGGAGCCCGTCGAGTATTGAGACCAGTGTCGACGCGGGTGGGGACACTTCGTCCAAGGGCGAAACCGCATCTCCGAGGCGCGCCATAATTTGCATCGATTCGGCCTTCATCTCGATGCCAAGTTTCGAGTGTTCATCCAATCAGGGCTGATATCCGTCAGTCCGCCACTTGGTTAATTATTGCCGAGCCTGCCTTGCTCACCAGCTCATCTTGCGAATCGGTACCGCCCGAACAACCAATCGCGCCAATGATCTTTCCCTGATCGATCAGTGGAACACCGCCCCGAGACGCGATGATTCCGTCGAACGCGAGCAGATAGTTGAGATGCATCAGCTGGACACCGTCCTCGAAGACCTTTGTTTCACGGCGGAACGTCGCGGCTGCCCGTGCCTTGTGTTGCGCAATCTGAATTGAGGCAAGCATGGCGCCGTCCATTCGTTGGAAGGCAACTAAATTCCCACCGGAGTCGGCTACCGCCACGTTCATCTTCCAATCGCGCTTCTTCGCTTCGTCCACAGCAGCATGAATAACCGCCTGCGCTTGCTCTAGTGATATCGGGAGCCCATAGGGCACATCGAAGGGTATTTCATCCGGGACGGCGTCAAGAGGATTCGAGGGCGTGAGCATTGCATCAGGGGCGATTTGTGTCTTTTTAATATGCCGCATCGTTTCTCCGTCAGCATCCAGCATCTGTCTCGTATTCTGTCTATTCGCAATTCGCAGGCCAAACCCAGGGTCCTTCGCCCGTATCGCGACTCAAAGAGCAGGAGCCATCTGCGACATCGTTTACATCGATGTTGTGTCAGGATGTGGAGTCGAATGGCCAACTCCGGGCTGGAGTCGCTCCACTTCTCTCACTTTGGGTCCTTGCTCTTGGCTCTTAGATTTATTGGCGATCGACTTGCACCAACCAACTAAGAGGGTCTATTCATGAGCACACCCGTTAGGAACCACATCTTAACCGCCGAGCAGAAGCTGAAGGAACTGGGTATTGAACTACCAATGCCGCCCGAGCCTTTCGGCGTTTACGCAGAGGCAGTGCAAACGGGCAATCTACTTTTCTTGACCGGCATGCTTCCTACTGAAGGCCGCAGCCCCAAATTCGTAGGGCGATTTGGCGCGGAGCTGAATGTAGAGGAGGCGCGCGCTGCTGCCCGTCTCGCAGCGATCAACGCCCTCGCCGTGGCTCGCGAATACCTTGGGTCGCTCGACAAGGTGACACGCGTAGTGCGGCTTAGCATCTCAGTCGCAACTTCGGGAGATGTTCGCGACCACCCCAACGTAGCTGACGCCGCATCGGAGCTGCTGCAGAACATATTTGGAAAAGAAAAGAACCCGAGCCGTCTCGTGTACGGTGTTGCCAGCCTTCCGCTCGGTACGCCGGTTGAACTGGAAGTTATTTTTGAAGTGGCGGGTTAGTGCAGGCTGCGCAGAAAGTTCTGATGGGACGGGCATGATGGCGAACTCGGCGAATATTTTGGGATCAAGCCAGCTTATACCTCGGCCGGCGTGGCGCTTTCGATAGCACGCGCCCTGGCCGATAAAAATCTGGCGAACACTTGCGCGGTTGCAAACGCATTGACGGCAGTGGTCAAGTCGCGCTTATTCCTAGTGACCAAATATCGACACATGATCGCTCAGCTCCGTCTCAGCACATGCGACAAACCACCTCGTTTCAATCGAATAACACCAACTCTTGCTGTCCCGGACCTATGGCCTTCTGTTTGCAGTTGATAAGCGCGAGATGAGCTATGAAACTTCGCAGCTTGTTCCACATACATTCGGTGAGCTGTCAGCGAGAGAGATTCAACCAGGAGAGGGTTCAAAAATGAGTGCCATCAAAATGTCCGAAGAAATCAATAGCAATCGTCGCCGCTTTCTATCCAATGCGGCCATGAGTCTTGCAGCCGCCGAACTCGCCACAAGCCGTTCCGCGGCGGCAAAATCCAGAGCGAATGCGCAATCGTTTGCTCCGCTCAAACAGATCGACGCCGGCCTTCTGAACATCGGCTACGCCGAGGCCGGACCTACCGATGGCCCCGCTGTCCTTCTTTTGCACGGCTGGCCCTACGACATTTATAGCTTTATCGATGTTGCCCCCTTGTTGGCATCGCGTGGCTACCGTGTGATCATTCCCTATCTGCGCGGCTATGGCTCAACCCGCTTTCTATCCACCGAAACCGTCCGCAATGGTCAGCAGTCCGCTGTAGCTCTCGACAGCCTGGCTCTCATGGATGCTCTCAACATTCGGAAGGCAATCATCGCCGGATTCGATTGGGGAGCTCGCTCGGCCGACATCATGGCGGTGCTCTGGCCCGAACGCTGCAAAGCGCTCGTCTCGGTCAGCGGCTATTTGATCCCTGGTCAGAATGCCAACAAGGCGCCGTTGCCGCCAAAAGCCGAGCTCCAATGGTGGTACCAATATTACTTTGCTACGGAACGCGGCCGCGCTGGCTACGACAAATACCGGCGCGATTTTGCGAAGCTCATTTGGCAGATTGCTTCGCCGAAGTGGGACTTCGATGATGCCACCTTCGACCGGAGCGCCGCATCTTTAGACAACCCCGACCACGTTGCCATCGTCATCCATAACTATCGTTGGCGACTCGGACTCGCTGACGGCGAGCCAAACTATGACAAGTTCGAACAGCGGCTCGCCCAGGCCCCTGCTATCGATTTGCCAACGATTACGCTCGAAGGCGATGCCAATGGCGCACCACACTCCGACCCCAGCGCCTATGCCAACAAATTCTCCGGCAAATATGAGCACAGAACTATCAAGGGTGGCATTGGTCACAATATGCCGCAAGAGGCGCCGCAGGCCTTCGCCCAAGCAATCATCGACGTTGACCGATTTTGATCAGAAGCTCCGTGAGACGGATCTCTATGCTGACTAATATCAATACGTTCGCCCGGGCTAGCCGCCGCGGTTTTCTTCACACCGCGGCCATCACCGTGGCGGCAGCCATTCCATCCACCAGCACCTCTCGTGTGGCTCTTACCGATGAGGGACCTATGCCTGATTTAGGCGGCGCCATCGGCTGGCTCAATTCTGCTCCCTTGAATGCAAGGTCACTCCGNNGTCGACTTCTGGACCTACACCTGCATCAACTCTCTCCGGCCCCTCCCCTACGTAAAGAGTTGGGCGGCAAAATATAAAGATGCGGGCCTGGTCGTGATCGGTGCGCACACCCCCGAGTTCTCGTTCGAGAAAGAGCCTACCAATGTGGAAAACGCTTTGCGCGATTTGAAAGTGACCTACCCGGTCGCGATCGACAGCAATTACAGAATTTGGCAGTCGTTCAACAACCAATACTGGCCTGCCGAATACATCATCGATGCTAAGGGACGAATTCGCTATCACCACTTTGGCGAGGGTGAATACGACCAGTCCGAGCGTGTTATCCAGCAACTCTTGAAAGAAAACGGAACCAGCCGTCTGGATGGGAGCACAGTGAACGTAGCCGCCGATGGAGTCGAAGCCGCACCCAGCCGGGATGCGGGATCTCCCGAAACCTACGTTGGCTATCGTCGAGCCGAACGCTTCGCGTCGCCGGGACGATTGGCTCATGACTCACCCAAGACATACGAACCACCCGCGAGACTTTCCTTGAATCGATGGGGATTGAGCGGATCGTGGAATGTGGGCGCCGAGAGCGCCGTGGTTCAGCGAGCGTCCGGCGCGATTGTGCTTCGCTTCCATAGCCGCGATCTTCACATGGTCCTAAGTGCAGCGAAGAATGGTGCGCCCGCCCGCTTCCAGGTGAAATTGGATGGCGCTTCGCCCGGCGAAGATTGCGGAGCCGATTCCGATTCCGACGGCATGGGTGCAATTCGCGAGCCCCGTCTCTACCAGCTCATACGGCAAAAGAGTCACGTGGAAGATCGGACGTTTGAGATTGAATTCCTCGATCCTGGGGCCCAGGCTTTTGTTTTTACGTTTGGTTAAGAAACTCCGCGCTGAAGGGAAGAATACACGCATGTCACAGCAAGTTTTTTATCGCACGGTGAAGATCGACGGACTCTCCATATTTTATCGGGAAGCAGGACCAACGGATGCTCCAACAATTCTGTTGCTCCACGGACTGCCCTCTTCGTCGCGAATGTTCGAGCCGCTCTTCGCTCGACTTTCCGATCGCTTTCACCTCGTGGCCCCCGATTATCCCGGCTTCGGACATAGCGACTGGCCGGAGCCTAAATCATTCGCGTATACGTTCGATCACTACGCCGAGATCGTGATTCACTTCACCGAAGCGCTCAAGCTCTCGCGCTATACGCTTTACATGCAGGATTATGGCGGCCCCGTCGGTTTTCGCATGGCCCTGGCCCATCCCGAGCGTGTCGAGGCCCTCGTCGTCCAGGACGCTGTGGCGCACAACGAAGGTCTGGGCGTGAATTGGAAGGCGCGCCGGGCTTTTTGGGCCGATCGAACTCCTAACGAAAGCACACTTCGCATCAATCTTCTGTCCTTGCCAACCACGCGGACACGCCACGTCGGCAGCGATCCTGACGTCGATCGCTACGACCCTGATCTTTGGACGGACGAGTTTGCTTTCCTGAGTCAGCCAGGCCAGGCTGAGATTCAGAGCGACTTGTTCTACGACTACCGAACTAATGTGGAGGCCTATCCGAAATGGCAGGCATGGATGCGCGAGAAACAGCCGCGTCTGCTGGTGATCTGGGGTAAGTATGACTTATCGTTCGACCTTTCTGAGCCGGAAGCCTATCGCCGGGATGTGCCAAACGCCGAGGTCCACGTTCTGGACGCAGGTCATTTCGCACTGGACACCGCGGCGGATGAGATTGCCGCATTGGTCCGAGGTTTTTTGGCTCAGGCAGCAACGGGAGCGGCGGCTTAAGGCATTACGCCCATTCCATCAAGCGTGGGCTCGTCGCTGCACTCCTTGTTCTACCGTCTTCAAACTAAACTAGTAATTTGAGCAACGCGGCAGTTCAGTCCGAAGTAGTGGCCGTCCTCGCCGAGAAGCCATCGGTCGCCCGCGACATCGCAAAGGTGCTCGGTGCCACTACCCGTGGCGACGGCTACTTGCATGGCAATGGCTACGTGGTCACCTGGGCTATCGGTCACCTTGCCTCGCTCGCGCAGCCCCATGAGATTCAACCCGAATGGAAAGCTTGGCGTCGCGAAACCCTCCCCATGCTGCCCCAAACCTGGCCCCTCGTCATCTATGAAAAAACCAAAGATCAGTTTGAGGTAGTGCGCAAAATCTTGTCGTCGGCCCGCGTCGCGCGCGTCATCTGCGCTACCGATGCCGGCCGCGAAGGCGAACTTATTTTCCGCTACATCTACGAAGCCACCCAATGCTCTAAGCCCATCAGCCGGTTGTGGATCTCCTCTCTCACCCCAGAAGCCATCCGGAAAGGCTTCGACGCGATTAAACCAGGCGAAGATTATGAACCCCTAGCCGATGCAGCCCGCGGGCGCAGCCGAGCCGACTGGCTCGTGGGAATGAACCTTTCCCGCGCCTACACCCTCACCTACGGCGGCGAACTCAGCGTGGGCCGGGTGCAAACGCCCACACTCGCCATGGTGGTCGAGCGTGAACTGGCGGTGCGGCGCTTTGTGCCCGAAGATTATGTGGAAGTCATCGCCACCTTTCGGCCCACCGCGCGTCCCGAGTCTGAGTCGTACAAAGGCACCTGGGTGCGAGACACAGCCGAGATCCAGAAATCCTCCCGGCTCCCACCCGACGGCAAGGAGGCTGCCCAGATCGTCGCGCGCGCAAAAACAGGCGTCGCTGCCATTGAATCTGTGCGTGCCGAAACGCAGCGCATGGGCCCGCCGCTTTTGTATGACCTCACCGAGTTACAGCGGCACGCCAACCGCCTCTTCGGCTTTAGCGCGCAGCACACTCTCGATACCGCCCAAGCTCTCTACGAGCGACACAAACTCATCAGCTATCCCCGCACCGACAGCCGTCATCTTTCGCAGGATGTCGCACGAACATTGCCACGCATCGTGCAAACAATAGCAGAGCCCTATCGCCAACACCTCGCTCCCGGCACCGGCGAAAAGCCTCTCGGACGCAGATATGTGGATGACACAAAGGTCAGCGATCACCATGCCGTCATTCCCACCGCCACGTCGGCCAGTAATGCCGATCTCTCCGCCGANNGTCGTCACCACCATCACGAACGCCGCGCTCACAGATCGCTATCACTCCTCCGGTAAAGCCGTTCAGCAAGTTGGTTGGAAAGTGCTCGACCTCCAGACGGAGAAGAAGAAAGCCAGTAACCGCAAGCCCAAAGCCGGCGAACAAACGGCAGAAGACGAGCAACAGGCTCTACCCTCCGGCCTCGCAAACGGGCAAGCGCAAGATGTTCTCGATGCCGAGGCAATCGCCAAGAAGACGCGCGCCCCCAAACGGTTCACCGAAGCCACTCTATTAACCGCCATGGAAACCGCCGGAAAAACGCTCGACGAAAAAGAACTCTCCGACGCCATGAAGGAATCCGGCCTGGGCACGCCCGCCACGCGCGCCTCCATTATTGAGGTGCTGCTCAAACGCGATTACATTGTGCGCAACGCAAAAAATCTGGAGGCCACCGACAAAGGCATTCAACTGATTGAGGTCGTGCATCCAGAGGTGAAAAGCCCCGCCATGACCGGGCAATGGGAAGCGTATCTAAAGCGCATCCAGCGTGGCGAAGCGCAATTAGAACCATTCCTCCATGGCATTGAAGAGTATGTGCGCAACGTCATCGGCAAGGTGGGACAGCTGCCCGCCGCCTCGCGCGCCAAGGCAAACGCAGTCAACCCGCAGCCTCCCGCGCAAGCTTTACCCACCATCATCGCTGAGCCTCATGAGTCATTAGGCGCATTGCTCCATAGAGCTTTCGGCTTCACCGCATTTCGTGCCAACCAGGAAGAAGTCTGCCGCACTGTCATGGAAGGACGCGATGCGCTGTTGGTCATGCCCACCGGTGCCGGCAAGTCTCTGTGTTACCAATTGCCGGGTCTCGCGCGCGGTGGCACTACTCTTGTCATCAGCCCACTCATCGCGCTCATGGAAGACCAGTCACGCAAGCTGCGCGATCGTGGCTTCGCCGTGGAATGTATTCACTCCGGACGCGACCGCGCCGCCTCCCGCCAAGTCTGTCTCGATTACCTCAATGGCCGCCTGCAGTTTCTCTTCATTGCACCCGAACGCCTGCGCGTGACAGGTTTCCCAGAAATGCTAGCCAAACGCAAACCCACATTGATTGCCATCGATGAAGCGCACTGTATTTCGCAATGGGGTCATGATTTCCGCCCTGACTACCGTCTGTTGGGCGGCTATCTCCCAACGCTGCGTCCGGCTCCCGTCATTGCTCTCACGGCCACCGCCACGGCCGTCGTACAGCGTGACATCTGCCATCAACTCGGCCTCGATCAACAGGCCAGCTTCATTCATGGCTTCCGCCGCTCCAACATTGCCATCGAAGTGGTGGAAACCAGCCCTGCTCACCGCGCCGTTCTGACGCTGGAGTTGTTATCCAACTCCCATCATCTTCCCGCCATCATCTACACGCCCAGCCGCAAACTGGCCGACAGCCTCGCCGCCGTCTTGGCCCCCAAGTTTAGTGTCGCCTCTTATCACGCCGGTCTTGATGCCGCCCGGCGCTCTCGTGTCCAGGATGGATTCCTCAATGGCAAGCTCGACGTAATCGTCGCCACCATCGCCTTTGGCATGGGCATCGATAAAGCCAACATTCGTTCTGTGATCCATACCGCTTTGCCAGGCAGCGTGGAAGCCTACTACCAGGAGATTGGCCGCGCCGGACGCGATGGCGAGCCCAGCCGCGCCATCCTTATGCACTCCTACGCCGACCGCTACACCCACGATTTCTTCTTCGAACGCGACTATCCCGAAGCAAACGCCCTGGCGCAAATTTTTGAACACCTGCGCGCAGAGCCGCAACCACAAGACCTCGCGGAGAAACAAAGCCGCCTCGCCCCCGACGTTTTTGCCAAAGCCCTAGAGAAGCTTTGGGCGCATGGCGGCGTCATTGTCGGTGCGGGCGACAACCTAAGTCGCGGCACCGAAAATTGGCGCCACTCCTACACCGCCCAGGGCGACCAGAAGAAATTGCAGATTGAAGCCATGATCCGCTACGCACAAAGCAGCCAGTGCCGCATGGCCAGTCTGGTGCGGCACTTTGGCGATACCGCAGATAGTCAGAAGCCCTGCGGCCTCTGCGATTTCTGTGCCCCGCAAAGTTGTGTGGCCCAGCAGTTCCGTAAAGCCAACCAGCAAGAGCAAGATCTGGCGCGCAAAATCATCGACGCCCTACGGCTAACTCGCAAATCTGTAGGCAAACTCCACGCAGAAGTGTGTGCCACTAACGGGTTAGACCGAGATAGCTTCGAGGAACTCGTAGGAGCCATGGCGCGCTCGGGGCTCATCCACTTGGTGGATTCGGTTTTCGAGAAGGACGGCAAACAGATTCCATTCCGCCTAGCGAGTATCGCCGACGAAACAAAGCCTGCCGTACTGATGATTCGCGAAACGGCTGTTCCCTCGCCCTCAGCAAAGGTCAGCACAAAGAAGAAATCTCGCGAGGCGTCGAAGCCCCGTCCTGACTCACGCTCAACTGCCGCACTGAAGACATGGCGCAAAGGTGTAGCGGCCAAGCACGGCATACCAGCGTTCCGTGTTATGTCAGACCGAGTCCTGTTGGCCATCGCCCAGGAAGAGCCAAAGACCGAAGCCCAGTTGCTGGCCATCTCAGGTGTCGGCATCAAGATGGTCGAAAAGTACGGATCACAGATTTACAAAATCTTAAACGAATCGCGCTAAATGGGGCGGCCCTATGCGCGGCATCTTCCGAGCCGCGACTGGCAACAAGCGGTCCTCACGGCTCAACCGTAATCGGATCTCGCAACGATGCCACCTTCAGCTTATGCCGCATCGCCAGCGTCGCCAAATCCGTTTGATCCAACACTTCGCTGCCTTCCAGATCCAAGTAGTACATCACTGAATGAACGCTCGGATTATGCTTCAACCCCAGCATGTGCCCAATCTCATGCACCGCCGTCAAATACAATTCCGTATTCGTCAACGGCGCTTTCGGATTAAACGCAATCCAGCCTTGAAAGTTGTCCCACTCCGTAAATTGCGACCGCGCCACAATGCTCGTCTTCAGAATCGCCGGCGTCCCATCCACCAACTGCATCGCACACGAATTCGATTCGTCTTCATGCCAGTGCATGTCCACCACATGCGTCCAGAAATCCAACGCCTGCCGGAATTCATGCGCCAGCACCGGATTCGACGTGGAGATCTTCACACCCAATTCCATCGGCTCATGCTTCAACAATTCGTACCGCTCATTACACGGTGAGAAATCTCCCTCCCAGTTAGCTGTTCGTTGATCGGCGAACGAAACAGGCAAAGTTAAAACTGGCAGAAGAGCAACGATTCGACTCACAGCACTTAATCGCAACATCATTCGTGGCTTCTGTATGAAATGTGCCCCGTCGACCCCCGCACTCTCCACCCAAACCACAAGAATTATCCGAACCGGTAGACGAGGAGGGACCAAACTGGGCCTCCCCTCGTCGAACCGGACGTGCCGAAGCGGTGATGTGGTCCTGTGTCCCCAACCGCAGCGCCCCACCGCACGTCCGTCGCGTCCGGCATCCCGTCCTATGCGCGTGCCACATTGAAAACTCAGTTGCCCAATGGCCAAAACATGCCATTTTCCCCGAAAAAAACACGCAACACTACGCATTGATTCATCTCTGACTCAGGACGATACTACAAACACAAACCATCGCCTGCAAAGAGATTAGGCGAACCGGCGGCCAGACCTACNNCGAGTTACGACGCGGCAAACCGTGTCTCTACCCTGAGCGGAGTGCTCGGCACCGCCACCACCAATTACGTGACTCAGTCGCAATATTGGCCTAACGGCACGCTGTCATCGTTGACGCGCGGCAATAATGTGGCGTTAACCACCTCAATCACCAACCGGCAACAGTTAGGTTGCGAGATCGAAACGAACAACACCGTCGGATGGCAACTGTGGACCGAATGCCTGAACTGGAACGCGAACAACACCGTGAACTGGATTCAATACAACAATGGCGGAGCGGGTTATCCGCAGTTCCTCTCCTTTGTGCAGACGTTTGGCTACGACAATTTGAACCGCTTGACCGGGGCCAATGACAAACCTCCATCGGGCAGCCCGACCAACTGGGCTCGCACGTTTAACTACGATCAGTGGGGCAACA
>PMQB01000067.1 GCA_003169195.1 Bryobacterales bacterium | reverse complement strand
GGCCCAGCGGCGCGTTCTGTTCACCGCCTTCACCCAAAGACAAAGCCATCGGCAGCATTCCCAAAATCATCGCCAGCGCCGTCATGCAAACCGGCCGCAGCCGTACGTAGCCCGCTTCCAGCGCCGCTTCCAATTCATCCTTGCCATGCGCGCGTTGGTCATTGGCGAAAACCACCAGCAAAATCGAGTTCGCCGTGGCCACACCAATCGTCATGATCGAACCCATCAAAGACGGCACGCTGAATGTGGTGTGCGTCATGTACAGCATCCACAGAATGCCCGAAAACGCGCCCGGCAGCGCCATCAAAATAATGAATGGATCAAGCCAACTCTGGAAATTCACCACCATCAACAGGTAAACAATAATCACCGCAAAGCCAATGCCAATCAGCAAACGCGAAAACGATTGTTCCATCGTCGTGACTTCGCCACGCAGATCAATGAAAGTGCCCGATGGCATACCCTTCGTGTTGTTGATAATTTTGTGCAGTTCGTCGGCCACGCTGCCCAAATCACGCCGGTCTACATCGGCAAAGATGTCATAAACCGGTTGAATGTTGTAGTGGTTCACCACAATGTTCGACGTGTCTCGTTTGATCGTTGCCAAGTTCGCCAACAACTGGCTGTTGTTCCCGCTCGGCCCCGTAATGGGCGTATGTTGCAGCGCCTCAAAGCTGTCCACCTTGTACTGCGGGCTCTGCACCACAACCTGGTAAGTCACACCATTCAACGGATTCAACCACTGGTTTGGATTCGTCTGCGCCGTGCCCGCCAGCGAAATCAGCATATTGCGGGTAACGTCGTTCGCCGTCAAGCCCAACTGCTCCGCGCGCGACCGGTCCACATCCACTTCCACCGTCGGATAGCCCACTTGTTGGTGAATATGCGCATCCACAATGCCCGGAATCTCTCGCACTTGTTTCAACAAACCCTGCGCAATGCGGTAATTCGCCGCTGGCGTGCGTCCGGAGATTTGTATATCAATCGGCGCGGGCAAACCGAAATCCAGAATCTGGTTCGTCATGTTGGCCGGGGTAAAAAACAGCGTCTCGTCCGGGAACTTCTCGCTCAGTTTCTGCCGCAACAGACGTGTGTATTCCAGCGTCTTTCGCTGTCCCGGCTTCAAAGAAATCTGAATGTCGCCGTCGGAATTACTGATCGTCGCGCTATTGGAGAACGCCAGATTGAAGCCGCCGTTGGGCAGCCCAATGTTATCCAGAATCATCTCAATGCCATCTTGCGGCAGCAGCTTTCGAATCTGATCCTCAATCTCACCAAAAATGATTTCCGATTGTTCAATTCGCGTACCGGCCGGCGGTTCCACGTGCAATTTCATCTGCCCGGAATCTACATACGGAAAGAAATCGCGGCCAATGATGCCTGTCAAAAAGCACGATCCCACCACATACACCGTAAACAAACCCAGCACAATCCCACGGTTGTGCAAGCTCCATGCCAGCCACGTTTTATAGTGTTCGCGCATCCACTCAAATCGTCTGTCAAAACGTTCGTGTATGTGCCAAATCAAACTCTTCGCAGCATCCGGCTCGGCATCGCTTGCTTCCCGCTGGTAAAGCACAACCTCTATAGGCAACAGGAAGTGCATCATCGTCGGCACCAGTGTGCGCGAAAGAAAGTACGATGCCAGCATGGCGAAAACCACCGCTTCGGCCAAAGGTGTGAAGAGAAACTTGGCCGCTCCTGTCAGCAAGAGCACCGGAGCGAAGACAACGCAAATCGCCAGCGTCGAAACCAACGCCGGCATCGCCACTTGGCTCGCGCTATCCAGAATCGCGTGCACCAACGACGTGTTCTTGTGCGTCAAGTTGCGATGCGTATTCTCAATTTCTACCGTCGCATCGTCCACCAAAATGCCCACCGCCAACGCCAAACCACCCAGCGTCATCACGTTGATGGTCTCGCCCATAAACGACAAAATACACAGCGACGTCAGAATCGAAAGCGGAATCGAAATACAAACAATCAGTGTGCTGCGCCAGCTTCCCAGAAACAGCAGAATCATCATCGCGGTCAGGAAGGCCGCCACGCAAGCTTCTCGCAGCACTTCGCTGATGGCCGAACTCACAAACACGCTTTGGTCAAACAACGGCGTCACACGCAGCGCCGGCGGCAAATCGGCAATGGCCCTCGGCAGCGCTTTCTTAACCGCCTTCACAATATCCAGCGTCGAAGCTTGCCCGTTCTTCAACACGCTCATGAAGGCAGAACGCCGCCCATTCTGCCGCACCACATTCGTTTGCACCGCGTAGCCGTTGCGCACTTGCGCCACATCCTTGATGTAAACCAGCGCACCGTTCGAAGCGCGAATGGGAAGGTTGTTCAACGCGTCCAACGTAGAAGGACTCGCATTCGTCCTCACCACATATTCCAGGTTTCCTACACGCGCCGTGCCCGCCGGCAGAATGACGTTCTGCACTCCCAAGGCGCCCGACACATCCGCGGCCGAAAGATGTTTAGCATACAGCGCGTTCGGATCAAGGTCCACCATGATCTGCCGCGCCTTCCCGCCCCATGGCAACGGCAGCGATGCGCCTTGCACCGTCGCCAGCCGCGTCCGAATAAAGTTGCGCCCCAAGTCCGAAATGTCCTGCTCGTTCAACCCTTCGCCCGACAACCCCAGCGTCAGCACCGGAACGCTCGCCACGTCGTATTTGATAACGCTCGGTGGCAGCGTGCCCGGCGGCATCACACGCAACATCGTCTGCGTAATGCTGGTGATCTGCGCCACGGCCAGTTCAACCTTCACGTTCGGCTGAAAGTACACACGAATCACCGACACGCCCTGATAGCTCTGCGATTCCAAATGCTCAATGTCGTTGACCGTGGNNGCCATCTCTTCCGGCGTCAAGCCGTCGTAGATCCAAACCACGCTCACAACTGGAATATTGATGTACGGAAAAATATCCTTGGGCGTCACGATGGCGGCCACCGTTCCAAGAATCATGACCAGTACCGAAAAAACTACGAAGGTGTACGGTCGCCTAAGCGCTAGATGAACTATCCACATTTGAAATT
>PMQB01000363.1 GCA_003169195.1 Bryobacterales bacterium | reverse complement strand
TGCCGCATGATTCTCAAGCCGCAGAAACCGATGAAAGGACCGGTTGGCAAATTCTTGCAAGGGTTCAACAGAGCCTTTGATCGCGTGACGCATGGATATTTGTCTGTTGTCACCGTACTTGTGCGCCGCTTAGCCATCGGCCTTGGCATCTTGCTGGTGCTTACCATTGGCGCGGGCGGTTTCGCCAAATTTCTTCCAACCGGGTTTGTGCCGGATGAAGACCTCGGCTATTTCTACGCCATTTTTTCGCTGCCCGATGGCGCATCTTTGGAACGAAGCACCGAGTTAGCGAAACGAGCCGAGGCAGAAATCAAGAAGGTGGACGGCGTGCAGAACGTACTTACGCAAGGCGGCTACAATCAGCTGACGGGCACTTATTCTTCCAATAACGTTAGTTTTATTGTCGTCTTAAAGCCTTGGGATCAACGCAAGTCGTNNAAATTGCGTAGCGAATTTGCCTCCTATCCAGAGGCGCTCTCCATCGTCGCGGTGCCGCTGCCCATCCCGGGCCTCGGGAGCGCCGGCGGACTCCAACTCGAAATAGAAGATCGCACTGGCGGCCACACGCCCGCGGAACTTCAGGAAGTATCGCAGCATTTTTTGTCTCAAGCGGCTAACCTACCGCAGGTCTCCTCACCGTATAACAGCTTCCACGCGAATGTGCCTCAACTTGACTTGGAGATCGACCGGGATAAGACGAAAGAGCTCGGCATTCAGGTGAGCGATGTCTTTCAATCTCTGCAGATCTTTCTCGGCGGCCTGGAAGTGAACGACTTCAACCTGTTCGGGCGGACCTACAAAGTCATGGTGCAAGCGGAGCCAGAATTCCGCGCGTCGCCGGATCAAATCCGCAACATCTTCGTACGAACCGGAAGCGGCAATATGGTGCCGCTCAGCACGCTGTCAACCATCAACCGCAAAATCGGACCAGATGTCATTCAGCGCTACAACATGTTTCGCAGTGCGGAGATCAATAGCTCTAACGGGCGCGGATATAGCACCGGCCAAAGCATAGATTCCTTAGATAGCCTTGCCCAGGAAAGCCTACCGGCGGGCTACGGTTACGATTGGACGGGCACAGCCTTTCAAGAGAAGGCGGCGGGCAGTTCACAAGCGCTCATCCTTCTGATGGGTCTCGGCTTCGTCTTTCTTTTCCTGGCAGCGCAATACGAAAGTTGGGCTGTTCCGTTCGGGGTGATGCTGGGGCTTCCGTTAGGAATCTTTGGCGCGTTGTGCGCGATCTGGCTGCGTGGAATTGTGAATGATGTCTATGCGCAGATCGGCATTGTCATGTTGATGGGGTTAGCTGCCAAGAATGCGATTCTCATTGTGGAATTCGCACGCAATAAGCACGATCAAGAAGGCATGCCGATTAGAGAAGCAGCTCTGGCGGGCGCGCAGTTACGATTCCGGCCCATTCTCATGACGGCGTTCGCCTTTATTCTGGGCGTGGTCCCGTTGGTGGTAGCGGAGGGAGCCGGCTCTGCCTCCCGCCGCACCATGGGGACGGCGGTTTTTGGTGGAATGAGCGTCGCCACGTGCCTGGGCGTGTTCATGATTCCGGTGCTCTACACGTTCATTGAAGTGCTGATAGAGCGCCGCTCGCGTAGAGTTTCCGTTGCTCTTGCCATGCCTGTTGAAGGAGGCGCATAAGCGTGGCGAAGTTCTTTATAGATCGCCCGGTGTTCGCCATTGTTCTTTCGTTAGTGATCTTAATTGGAGGGGCGATCTCGATTTTCTCTTTGCCGGTGGCACAGTATCCTCCCATCGCACCTCCGATGGTGCAAGTGCAGGTGCTCTACCCGGGAGCGAGCGCAGAAACGGTGGAGCAATCTATTGCTACCGCGATCGAACAGGAAGTGAACGGGGCCGAGAACATGATCTACATGAGCTCAAAAAGCTCTAGCGATGGACGCTATACGCTGCAAGTGACGTTTGCAGTCGGCACCAATATCGACCTCGCCAGCGTCGACATAAACAACCGCGTGAAGAAAGCGCAGGCAAAGCTGCCGACGGAAGCAGTCAACGCCGGCATCACGGTAAAGAAGCAGTCGCCGGACATGCTGCTGATCATCAGCGTGTATTCGCCCGACCGTACTTACGACGACATTTTTCTAAGTAATTACGCAACCATAAACCTGGTAGACGCGATTACTCGCACGCCGGGCGTGGGAAGCACGACAATCGGAGGCCAGCGTGATTATGCGATGCGCTTATGGGTGAATCCGGATTCGATGACCCACCTTGGAATCACCGCCGGTGATGTGTCGAAAGTGGTGGCTGATCAGAACGCGCTGGCGCCCGTGGGCGCGGTGGGCGCTCCACCGGAGCATGGCAAACTTCCTTTTCAATACACGTTGAATGTAAAAGGACGACTTTCGAAAACGCCTGAATTCGAGAAGCTGATTGTGAAAACGCTGCCGGATGGCTCTATCGTTCGAGTCCGCGATATCGCCCGCACAGAGTTGGCTGCCAATAGTTACACGAGCTTCGGGCGGCGCGACGGCGTACCTTCTTGTCTAATCATTGTCTATCAACGCCCAGGAGCGAATTCGATTGACACGGCCACACGGCTGCGCAAGCTCATGGCGGAACTGGGTGCAAAGATGCCGCCGGGCGTGAACTACGAAGTCACCTACGACACTACTAAGTTTGTAAGTGCTGCGATTGACGGTGTGCTGGAAGCATTGCGCGATGCCATTCTATTGGTCCTCCTGGTCGTCTTCCTCTTTCTTGGCAGCTTACGCGCAACTCTCATCCCCATGCTCGCCGTGCCTGTTTCGTTGGTCGGGACCTTTGCCGCTTTTGTGGCGCTTGGCTTTTCCATCAATACCTTGACGCTGTTCGCCATCGTGTTGGCGGTCGGCATTGTAGTAGACGACGCCATTGTTGTGGTCGAGGCCGTGCAGCACCATATAGAGCGCAATCTTGCGCCACGCGAAGCCACCATTCTTGCGATGCAGGAAGTGTCCGGCCCGGTAGTGGCGATCGCTTTGGTGTTGTGCGCCGTTTTCGTTCCCGTCGCGTTCATGGGTGGCATCACTGGCCAACTCTACCGCCAGTTCGCGCTCACCTTGTCAGTTGCCGTTCTCCTTTCCGCTTTAGTTGCTCTATCTCTGACTCCTGCGCTTTGCATTCTGATCCTCAAGCCGCAGCAAGAAATGAGTGGAGCGGTCGGCGCAGCGCTCCGTAAGTTCCGGCAAGGGGTCGATTCTCTCACGAATGGGTACAGCAAAATCGTTTCCACTTTGCTTCACCGTCTCGCCATCGGCCTGGCCGTGCTCCTGGCGCTCTCGGCCGGCGCTGCTGGAATGGCGAAGATTCTCCCCACCGGCTTCGTACCGTTTGAAGACCAAGGCGGTATTTTTTGCGTCATCACTCTGCCCGATGGCGCTTCGCTCGAACGGACCGACGCGCTCGCGCGCCGCGCCGAAGCCGATATCCATAAGCTGCCCGGTGTCCAAAACGTACTCACCTTCGGCGGACTCAACCTGATCACCGGCACTTATAGTTCAAACAACGCTACGTTCATCGTAGTCCTGAAGCCATGGTCCGAACGCAAAACGCAAGAGACCTTGTTACGCAGTCTCGTCCCACGCTTCCGCCAGCTCTTCAATAGTTATCCAGAGGCTCTTTCCATTGTGGCCGTTCCGCCTCCCATTCCAGGTCTGGGTGCTTCCGGCGGATTTCAATTCGAAGTGCAGGATCGCGGCGGCCACACGCCTCGTGAACTCTATGACGTTTCGCAAACGTTTCTTGATCAGATAGCTCACCGGCCCGAAGTTGTGGGTACCTTCAGCAACTTCCGCACCAACGTCCCGCAAGTGAGGTTGGACGTAGATCGAGACAAGGCAAAGCTTCTCGGCCTGCGGATCAGCGATATTTTCCAGGCGCTCCAGATCTATCTCGGCGGATATCAGGTGAACGATTTCAACCTCTTCGGCAAAACATATAAAGTCATGATCCAGGCGGACCGGCAGTATCGCGCCAGTCCTGAGCAGATTCTAAATCTCTATGCGCGCACAGCCAACGGCACTATGGTTCCACTCAGCGCCGTGGCCAAGATCGGCAAAAAGACCGGGCCCGACGTGATCCAGCGCTACAACATGTTTCGCACGGCTGAGATTGGCGGCTCAAATGCTATGAACTACAGCACAGGCCAAACGATCCAGGCCCTGGACAGCGTCGCCCGCGAAACGTTACCCGCCGGCTACGGTTTCGAATGGACGGGCACTGCTTACCAGGAAAAGATTGCGGGCAGTTCCCAAATGCTTATCTTGCTTATGGGTATTGGCTTTGTCTTCTTGCTCCTCGCCGCCCAATACGAGAGCTGGACGATTCCGTTCAGCGTTCTACTTGGTCTGCCACTTGGCATCTTCGGCGCGTTTCTGGCGCTCGGGTTTCGGCTCTTAGTCCAGCACATTCCCACCGTCAACGATGTCTACGCTCAGATCGGCATCGTCATGCTGATCGGGCTCGCCGCCAAGAACGCCATTCTCATCGTAGAGTTTGCACGCATGAAACAGGAGGGCCAAGGCGTACCGATTCGCGAAGCGGCGCTCGCCGGCGCACGCCTCCGCTTCCGTCCTATTCTCATGACTTCCGCGGCATTCATTTTGGGCGTGCTCCCGTTGGTAACCGCTAGCGGCGCCGGTGCCGCCGCACGCCGCACCATGGGGACCGCTGTATTCGGCGGCATGCTGGCCGCCACTCTGCTGGGCGTTTTTATTATTCCCGTCCTTTACGCCACGGTGGAACTTGCAGTCGCTAGCATGGGGCGCAGGAAAACCTCCGCGCTGCTCGAAAATTCAGTGCCTCAAGGAGACATCGCTTGAAACTCTTGACGATTTCGCTATTAGTGGCATGCTGTGTGTTTGGGCAAAAGCAAACGCGCCCCGAAGTGCCGCTTCCTCCCGCCTTAAATCCCGATTCCAGTACGCCTCCCGCTCGCGCTAAAAGTTTCGGAGACCTTCACTGGTTCGAGGTATTTCAAGACGACGAATTGGTCAAACTCGTTCACACGGCGCTCGATCAGAACTTCGACGTTCTCATTGCAGTGAACAACGTATTGCAAGCCCAACAGCAAATCAGAATCACGAGTAGCCAGCTCTTTCCGCAAGTGAACGCGGGGCTTACCGTGTCTCGGGGATTAACGGAACCAACCACCGTTCTTCCTGCCAAATTGGGAGGCGGTGCCACCACAACACTCTATGAGTTCACTGGGACGGCATCCTGGGAAGTGGATCTCTGGGGAAGACTGCGCGGCCAAACGCGCGCCGCACGCGAAACGTTTTTGGCCACCCAGGAGAATCGCAATCAGGTGGTGGCGTCTCTGGTTTATAACGTGGTGGCAGCCTACCTGAATCTTCGCGAACTCGACAATGAGTTGGCCATCGCCAAGCAAACGCTTGCCAATGACCAGCAATCCGTCGATCTGACGCGCCTCCGAATGGAAGGGGGTGTGGCCACCATGGTAGATGTGCGTCAGGCCGAATCGTTAGCTGAAACCGCGGCCCACGCCATTCCCCTGTACGAACAGCAAATTCGCGAGCAGGAAGATTACATCAACGTTTTACTCGGACGAGATCCAGGGCCGGTGCCGCGTGGAAAAAAGATCACTGATGAGTCTTTTGTGGTTTCTGTCCCGGAAGGTCTTCCCTCTAGTCTGCTAGATCGTCGTCCGGATATCCGCATGGCCGAGCGGGAACTGTTGGCCGCGCGAGCAGAAGTATCAGCGGCACGCGCGTTGTTTTTCCCCGCTATCAATCTCACGTCGTTCGGTGGCGCCCTGAGCAAAGCGCTCGACACACTCTTCAACCCCGGCACTCAGCTTTGGTCTTTTGCCGGCAGCGCGCTGCAGCCCGTCTTTGAAGGGGGCCGGCTGCGCGCCAATTACAAATTGAGCCGCCTCCAACAAGAGCAAGCGGTATTGCAATACCGAAAGACCTTGGTGGAAGCGTTTCGCGAAGTGGCCGATGCTCTGATCTCCGTCCAGAAACAAAAAGAGGCGCGCCTTCAACAGCAGGCGCTGACGGAGACTCTGCGCGATGAAAGCGACCTGTCACTGGTTCGCTACCAGGGCGGCGTGACGACATTTCTGGAAACCTTAAATGCCGAGAGTCAATACTTCAGCGCGCAGAGCGCTCTTTCACAAGCGCAACGTGACGAGTTGTTGAGCGTTGTGCAGTTGTACAAAGCGTTAGGAGGAGGTTGGCAAGAATGAAGTATTCGATTCCCGGCAGCCACAGCCAAGACTGGCGTTGGTCTGAAGACCGGCACGCTTCACGCGATAGTCTCGGAAGTTCCGCGGGTTCTGTCGGTTTCGATTGACTCACTGATAGAGATCATTTCGCAGGAAGGCTANNGATGCCAGGCGAGGCAGTTCGGCGAACTGTTTCAGTATTCGGTGGACGGGTAAGAGGTAGGAGTCTGTTTGGCCTGGGCTGGCTATGGGAACGGGATTCTTCGGGAGTGTTTCGATGTAACGGCTCACGGGAACGCCGTGTTGTTCCGCTTATTGGACGAAGCGGGCTTCGGCGGCGGGACTGAAGTCGTTCTTGACAGACGGAAGCGTGTGTCACCGAACGCATCATTTTTAAGTCGCTCAACGCTTCTGGCTCCGTTTGGGGGGTGGTCTCGCGTCGCAGCTGTCGGGAAATGGTGATCGAGTGTCCTGTCCCGATTTTTCCGATTTTTCGCCGATTTTTCGGCCTGTGGACGCCTATGGCTTCGCCGGTCTTCGACGCAACTCCAGACGCTGAAGGTTCTTGGCGGCGAGCGGGGCGACGCCCTTGTGCGAGTCGGAATCTGGAATCGTGTAGATCTCCTCTTCGAGCACCTCACCCTGCAGACGCAGAACCGAAACGAGCAGCAAATCGTCGTATTTGAAGGGTGTCACGAGCACGTCGCCGAGCCACTGGGCCGCGAGGTGGACTCCGCCTCCTTCGTCAAAATAGAGGTCATTCGCCCCCTTGCCTCGACAGAACTTGTAGTCCTTGACCGCCCGCTCGACGCCATTCTCGAGGTAGGTTGTTTTGAATGCCGAGCAGGCGTTGTCGATTTCGGGGAAGTGTTCGATCTCCCTTATGACTTTCACGGAAGGCGCATCCGGCCGAGGCGGATAGTTTTTCAATTCTCCAAAGCTGAGGCGGGAGTGAGTATTGAGTCTCAATGGCCAAATCCTTTGCGTGCACGGTAAATGGAAGCCTTAAGTCTAGCGGTGCGGAAAGGACGCTCTATAATGCCAGCATGTCCCTTCGCGTAAGCCGCCGCCGCTGGGTGTTTTTGATGGGCGCTACCGCCCCGCTTCTTGCGCAGAGCACCGCGCAGACTCCGCCCGTGGTCAGTACCCCGGAACAGCGTCTCGATAAAGCCAAAGCCGATGTCCGCGAAGTGAGTGACAAACTGGCGGCCATTACGGTTCCTATGGCCATTGAGCCGTCGTTCAAATTTGTGGCTTAGCATGCGGAAACAGAAAATCACCGTCGACGAAAGCACGCTGCCTTTCGCCACCATCAGCGAACTTGGCAACGCTTTGCGCCAGCGGCAAATCTCCTGCGTCGAACTCACCAAGTTCTTCGGCGAGCGATTGGAAACGCAAGGCCCTGAATACAACGCGCTTGCGTTGTCGTTGCTCAAAGACGCGAAGAAGGCGGCCAAAGATGTCGATTGGGATTTGAAGCACGATCGCATGCGCGGCCCGCTGCAGGGGATTCCGTTCGCCGTCAAAGATCTGCTCATCGTGGCCGATTACCCCACGACCTGGGGCGCCAAACCGTTTGCCAACCAAGTCTTCGATTTCGACGCCACAGCCGTTCGCAAACTCAAAGCGGCCAAAGGTATTCG
>PMQB01000594.1 GCA_003169195.1 Bryobacterales bacterium | reverse complement strand
GCCATCATGGCCGAAGCCTTGGCTGACCGCCTCGCCGAAGCCTTCGCCGAATGCCTGCACAAAAAGGTGCGCGACGAGTGGGGTTACGGCCTCTCCGAAAAGCTAACCACCAACGACTACATCCACGAAAAGTACCGCGGCATCCGTCCCGCTGCCGGCTATCCCGCCTGCCCCGACCACACTGAGAAGGGCGCACTCTGGCAACTGCTGGACGTCAAGGCCAACACCGGCATGCAAATCACCGAGTCCTTCGCCATGTGGCCCGGCTCCAGCGTCAGCGGCCTCTACTTCGCTCACCCCGACGCCCGCTACTTCAGCCTTGGCAAGATCGATCACGACCAAGTCGCCGACTACCAAAAACGCAAGAACATGACCACCGAAGAGGTCGAGCGCTGGTTAGGCCCCAACCTAAACTACGACCCCGTAACTGAACCCGTCGCCGTGAGCCGCTGAACTTCAACCGTTCGCTTCGCTGGCCGAACAACTCACCAGATCTGGCGCGCGACGAACACCGGCTTCCCTGTAGTGTGCCCCACTACCGTCGTTCTGATGATCAACTGCAGATTCTTGTGATCCCACTGCTTCGGCGCATCCACGAACGCCTGCGCCAGCAAGTCCTCGTCTGAGATAAACTCAGCCGCCGCCTCGGTACCGAAGTCCGTAATACCCGCCACCGAAACCACCGGTTGGCCCGACCGTTGCTCGAAAACACGCGATATCAACGCATAATCTTCTGTCAGCTTACGATTCCGCAATTCCTGCTTGAGCGCCGGATTGGCCCACACACGCGCCGAATCGTTGCGGTCGCGAATCACCCATCCCAACGTGTCGTTCACTTCAAATCCAAACCGCCATTCCTTCATCATCTCCAGGGTCCACGAGTTGGTAAACGCGCCGATGAGCACGGCGGGCGCAGAGCGCAGATCCGAGAACGAAAGGTCGGTGCTCTTGCGCATCTGCACGCTCTTGCCGAACTTAGTGAAAACCACAGCCAGATCAGTCGCCGCTATCGTATCGCCCATTCCCGCGTATCCATTGGGATCGGGGATGATCTCGCGGCCGTAAACGATTCCTTGATCCGGAAGCTCAGCGGCCACCACGGTCGCATGGCCCGGGTCTTGGATGCCGAACCGCTGAAACACCTTATCGTCTAAACGATAGACGCCCGGATTTGCCAGGCAAATCAGTATTGGCTTGGAACTCTCGAGCACCGGACCCCAAAAGCGCCTCAACAACTCTGGTTTAGCCGGGAACAAAACGCGATACGCAATAGCGCTAGACACGAGCGTCAACAAAACCAAGCCGAGCGCCACCAGTCGCCAGGGAAAACCTCGCCGCGACTTGTTACTGGTCTCCGTGGTCTTAGGCAATGCGGCCACATGTTCCAGCGGGCCTGGCCAGCGGAATTCCGTTTTGTAAGAACCCGGCGCAATCTCCAGTCTGACCGGCGGCTCTGTCGCCAGGCTTGCGTAGTATTGAATCAAACGGCTGCGGACTTCCTTGGCCGTCACACGCACAATGGAATCTTCACCCGTGTCGTAAGAACTGGGCCGCTCGAACACCGCAATGCCAATCGAGCGCTCCTTTAAATGATCCAACTCACCGTCCAGAACATGCTGCACCGAGTAGCGCAGGAATTGCTGGCAACGCTTGCTGCTGCGAAACAGGGGGTTCTCAAGAACCAGTTCTAACTCGTGAAGTATAACGTCACGCTGCCACTTTGGCACCAGTTCGTATGTATGCGGATGATCTCGCACGCTTTGTGACATAAATAGATACCCCGAAGCGTTTGAACTATATCACAACTGAATCGTGCGAGAAGAATACCCTCTCTAATCACCGGTCCAACGTACATCGAGCGTTAGTAACGTCCCATGTAACCTCTTAACGCCAGCGGCTTTGGCAAGTAACATTAGCGTCAAACCACAGAAAATATGGATGTTTTCATACACTTTGCGTTTTAACCTCATAATTTTCAGTAAGGCACTGAAAAACTTCTGATGACTGCTGCACACTGAAGTGGTTTCGCCCGGCCCTGTCGTAGCCACTTGTCTAAGGTGGCTCGTCACGTCCGGTCGTGAAAGGGAGCTGTCATTGCGAAGCAGGAACATTCGTTCCTGGCTTTAAGGAAGGCAAATCAAAGAAGAGGTTATGCAGAAACACCGAATCATTTTTCTAATCGTGTTCGCTTTAGCCCTGCTGGCCCTATCGGCGCCCCCAGGCAAAGCTCAGAATTTCCGCGGTAGAATTCAGGGCGTCGTTACTGACCAAAGCAGCGGCATCGTTCCAAACGCTACGGTAACGTTGATCAATGTAGCCACTAACGTCAGAACAGTCCGTCAAACGTCTGGCACGGGCCTTTACGTATTTGACAATATGGACCCCGGCACGTACTCGGTCGCCGTGGAGATGGCAGGCTTCAGCAAATTTATTCAGGAAAACATCCTCCTCCAGGCTAACGGCGACGTCACTGTGAACGCCGCCTTGAAGCCAGGCTCGCTGCAGACGACCATTACCGTCACCACCGAGCCGATCGCCGTCGATTTCGCGTCCGCCAACAAGGACACCACCCTCGATACAAAAACGGCTGAAGAAACCCCGCGCCTCGATCGAAACTCCTTTAAAATGGGCCTCCT
>PMQB01000437.1 GCA_003169195.1 Bryobacterales bacterium | reverse complement strand
GAGCTTGCCGGCGAGGGGCGAATGGGCGAGTACGCCAAGGGCACGTTCGCTGAAGCGGCGGGCTTCGTCGAGCAGGCCATCGTGTTCGCAGACGAGGGCTTGATATAGATCGAGAATGGCGCGCCAGTAGCGGTTATCTTCACGGGCGAAGAGCTTGCGGGCTTCGTGAAAGAGTTTGCCGGCTTTNNTTCATGCCGAGATGATCAAATGCGCCAGCGGCCCGATCGGCGAGTTGGCCCGCTTCGGTGACCATGTTGAGTTCGAGCAGCATTTCGGACTCGTCTAGATCGCAGAGGGCGCAGTGATAAGCATCGCCGGTGTCTTCGCACTGCTGACGACTAAGGCCGTAGAGTTCCATGGCCTTGCGGTAATCGCCACGGAGGTAATGCAGGTAAGCGATGTTGTAATCGGCGCCGGCTACCAGAGTTTGGAGTTTGTGCTGGGCGCACCAATCGCGGACGGATTGATAATATTCGAGCGCCTGACGGAACTGGCCAAGGTAGATGCAGCAGACGGCGATGTTGCTGACAACGGCGGCGTAGTCTTGCGGCTCGGTGCTTTTTTCTAAAACGGGGAGGGCCTGGCGATAGCGAACGAGGGCGTCTTCATAGCGGTCTTGGCGGAAGAAAATGTTGCCGACGTTGAGGTCGAGACGAGCGAGGCGAGCGGTGTCGTGATGGCTTTCGAAGATGGCCTGGGCGCGTTCGGCCCAGTGGTGGGCTTCTTCATAGCGGCCGAGATAGATGAGAGGCTGCAGGCCGCCGAAGTAGATGCGGCCGGCTTCGGCTTCGTTAGCATCGAGCAAGCGCAAGGCTTTTCGATAGGATTCGATAGAAGCTTCGTAGCGAGCTTCGGCGTAGTGTACGTGGCCCTCGCAGCGCAGGCAGGTGGCGAGACTGAAATTGTCGCCCGCGGCATCGGCGGCCCAACGGGCGATCTCGCCGAGGCGGCGGGCGCGGGGCTGATCGGCGTAGAGACAGCGGATGAGTTCGGCATGGATGACGCGCAGGGTATCGGCATCATGCCATTCGGAGCGCTGCTCAAACAGGTCGCGGCGGGAGGAGGTGGGCGCTTCGCTGCAGAGTTGCTTGACCCATTCGGCGCGAGTGTGGGCGGCTTCGGGCATTAGAAGTTCATGCCTTCCAGCACGTCGCGCAATTTTTTGAGACAGCGGCCGCGGATGAAGCCGATAGAGCCGGTGGCCAGGCCCAAGGTGCGCGCCACTTCTTCGTAAGGGCGAGCGGGTTCTTCGAAGAAGAGCATGGTGATCATTTCGCGACAGCGTTCGGGCAATTCGGCCATGGCGTCTCTGAGCATTTGCTGGCGTTCAAACTGCAGCTTCAATTGAAGGAACGAGGGATTGGTGTCTTCGGGATCCCATTCGGGTTCGTTGAGGGTGGCGGAGTGCTTGGCTTGCAGGCGACGCTTCCAGTGATAGCATCTGTGCGCGGTAGTGGTGATGAGCCACGCACGCAGAGCTTTGACTTGGCGGAGATTTTTGAGTTCGGCAAATAAGTCAAGCCAGACGGCTTGGAAAATATCGGCACAGTCTTCGGGAGAAAGGCGATAGCGGAGGGGAACGCTCCAGACGAGTTCCTTATATTTTTCGACGAGGAGAGCCCAAGCGTGTTGATCACCATCGAGGCAGCGCGCTACCAATTCCTCATCGGGGATGCGATGGATTGGCAATTTGCTGGCGGGCGTTTCGTGCTTTGCCCTCATCGTGCGGTGGGTTGTTCCTTTGCTTTGGGCTGTTGGATAAAAAGTTCGTCCACGTTCCAAAGCGTGTAGTGGTCGAAGATGACCGGCCGAAAATTCTGAACATGGGGACGGGCCGCCACCAGGACGTGGGGGCTGGCCAGGCAGATGATGGGCACTTCATCAGCGATGATTTGCTGAACTTGGTCGTACAGCTTGCGGCGCTTTGGGTAGCTGCGCTCGACGGCTTGCTCGGTCATGAGTTTATCAATCTCCGCTTCCCAGGCAGAGCCAGGAGAGGTTTCGCCAGGATTCCAGATGTGCATGCCGCCGTCGGATCGCCAAACATTGGATTCAAACTCGGGATCGGGATCGCCCCCGCCTAAGCCCATGATTGCGGTGTCATATTGATGGGTGTTCAAGACGCGATCTACCATAGAGCGAAATTCGAGGCTGGCAATTTCAACTTTCATGCCGAGTTTTTTGAGGTCGTCCTGAACAAGTGGGGCCATGGCGCTGCGCTCTTGGCTGCTGGCGGCGGTGGCGATGGTGAATTCGACGCGGCGGCCGGTGCGGTCGTGCAACTCGCCTTGATCATTCCAGGTAAAACCGGAATTTTTGAGAAGCTGTTTGGCGCGATCGAGGGATTGTTTGGCGGCCGGCAAGTTTGCATTCACCCAGGCACGGTTGCCCGGACTGACGTGGCCACTAAGGGGGGAGGCGAGGCCGCCGTAGACGAGTTGGACGATGCTATCGCGGTCAATGGCGGCAGAGACGGCCTGGCGGAAAGCTTTTTGCTGAAACCATTCTTTGGCGGCTGGGCTGGCTTGCGGGGTGAGGTTGAAGACTAGGACGTTGTATTCGAGGCTCGGGCCCAAATCTTGAACGGTCATGCCGCGAGCGCGCAGCAGGCCCACGTTGCGAGCGCTGACGCGATTGAGAATATCGGTTTCGCCGCTGACGAAGCGGGCGATTTGCGCGTCTTCATCGCCGACGAAGAGAAATTCGAGTTCGTCGAGGTAGGGTTGGTGGGGTTTCCAGTAATAGGGATTGCGTTCGAGCAGAATGTGTTCCCCGGCTTTGTATTCTTTGACGCGGAACGGGCCCATGCCAGCCATGGATTCGGGCTTAGTATTGAGATTCCAAACTTGGCTGAGTTTGCCATCGCGATAGGGCCGTTCGAGCAAGTGGCGGGGCAGCATGGGGACGCTATCGAAGATTCGTTCGGCGGGCGCATAGAGGGCGGGAAGGTCGACGCGTACGGTGCGGGCATCGAGCTTTACTACGGTTATTAGCTTGCCATTGATGATGAGGGGATCGCGTTGTACTGCGTGAACTTTATCGTCTAAGAAAACTGTAAAACTGAAGACGACATCGTCGGCATCGAAGGGTTGGCCATCGGAGAAGTGCAGGCCTGGGCGGAGTTTGATGGTGTAGTGCAGGCCGTCGGGGGAAACGCGCCAGGACTCGGCTAAAACAGGTTCGGCGGTTTGTGTTTGGCGGTCGATGCTGATGAGGTCGGCGGATAGGCAGCCGAGGACCTCGCGCGAGGGGATGTCCCTGGAGAGTAGAGGATTTAGTGTTTTGGGCTCAGCCTTTTGCGCGATGACCAGGCGGCCACCGCGGATGGGCGTGCGCATAGCGGGGGCGGCCTGCATACAAGGCAGGAGAACACTGAACCAAAGCGAAACTGAAACGAAGCGCCGAGTCACGACGCTTCCTATTGTATTGTTCCTGAGATTTTTACGGATGTGGGCGAGGGTTGGCGGCGGTTAAGAAGTTGCATGCCGAGAAAGAAACAGACCATGAGAAGTGCGGGCGCCCAGTGGCCGATGTGCGATTCGAGGACGGAGAAATGGCGCAGAGCGGCGAGCATGCCGCCCCAACTGGCAGACGGTTCGCCTGCGCCGAGGCCAAGAAAAGAGAGAGCCATGTCGGCAAGAACGAATTGGGGCAAAATGAGAAGCGCTTGTGCCCAAAGCAGGCCGCGGAGTTGCGGCAGAATGTGGTGACGGAAAAGGTATGAGGGGCTTGCGCCGAGGGACCGTGCGACCTGGACGTAGGGCCTTTCTTTAGCGCTGAGGACCATGCCGCGGATGAGGCGGGCGGGGCGGGGCCAACCTGAGAGTGCGATGACAGCCGTGACGAGCCAGAAGGCGGCGGTGGTTGAGAGTTGGAGAGGCAAGATGGCGCGCAAGGCGAGGAGGAGGTAAAGCCAAGGCAAGGAGAGGAAGAGTTCGGTGGTGCGCATTAAGAGTTCATCGAGCCAGCGGAAGCCGAGGCCGGCGGCGGCGCCGATTGATAAGCCTAGGGTGAGTGCGAGCAGTGTAGCGACGATGCCGCCGGCAACGGATACGCGGCCGCCGAAGAGAAAACGGCTGAAGACGTCTCGACCGTATTCATCGCTACCGAAGAGGAAGATGCGTGCGGGGGTAGAGATGCCGAAGAAGTGACCGTTCGTGAAGAAGCGGATTGGGTAGGTTTGACCGCCTTCGATGATGACGGGCCGCGCACCGCGTATGTGGATGTGGGTGGGATTTTCTTGCGCTCGTGAGCGGTTTTGTTCGTCCTCGCTGTAAGGGGCGAAGAATGGAGCGCAGAGCAAAATGACGGCGGCGCAGAGCATTAAGGGGCGAATCATGCGGCTGTTGTCCGGATGCGAGGATCGTTCCACAGCAGGAATAAGTCGGCTAGCAAGTTTCCGATGGCGAGAACGACGGCGGAGCAGATGACCGGTGTGAGAACTAAGTAAGTGTCTTTGGCCATGACGGCTTCGACAAAGAGCGGGCCGAGACCGGGCCAGCCGAAGATGACTTCGATAAGAAGGGAACTGCTCCACAAGCCTCCGATTGAGAGGCCGAGGAGGGAGATCATGGGGTTGGCGGCGACTGGTAAAACATAACGGAGCCAAATGCGATGGGGAGGGATTCCTAGAGACTTGGCTGACCTGACGAAGGGGGCGGAGCTGGCTTCGGCTACAGAGGTTCGGAGATGTTGGAAGAGCACTGGGAAAAGGCCTGCGGCTAGGACGATTGCGGGTAGGAGGAGATGTTGGAGGACGTCGGTGAACGAATTTGTTCTGGTGGAGTGCATGCCTCCAACGGGCCAGTGAGTGTTGGTGGCAACCCAGTAAACGAGAAGGATTCCGAGGAGTAACTCGGGAATGGCAATGAGAACTGCTGCGACGAGGGTGAAGAGCCGATCGATACTGGTGTTTTGCTTGACTCCAGCCCACAGACCGGCGGGGATGGCAAAGGCCCAAGCAAGGAGGGTTCCGGCGACGGTGAGTAAGAGGGTGTTGGCGACTCGAGGGAGGAGAAGTTGAGTGACTGGTTGGTTGTAGACGATAGACACGCGCATATCGCCGTGAGTGACGGAGCGCAGCCAGTCCAGATAGCGGATGGGCCAAGTTTTGTTTAGTCCATAGTCGACGCGGAGTTTTTGGATGGTTTCGGGAGAGACGCGCGGGTCGAGTCTTTGTAAGTCAAAGTAGTCGCCGGGTGAGGCGGCTAAGAGCGCGAACCAGACCGCGGAGACGACGATGAGCAATAGAATGGTGTGTAGTAGGCGGCGCAGCAGGCGACGGACGATCATGCGGAGAGTCTGCCTTGCTGCATGGTGAGACGTTGGCTGGCGAAATTCTGGGAGAGTTGTTCGTCGTGAGCCATGACGATATAGGCGAGGGGCCAGTGCTGTTGTAGTTGTGCGAGCAGGTTGAGGATTTGGGCGCGAAGATTCAGGTCGAGGCTGGAAAAGGATTCGTCAAAGATTAGGGTGGCTGGAGTTTGTTGATCGCATTGGCAAGCGAGTAGTGCGCGGGCTATGGCTAAACGTGCCCGTTCGCCGCCGCTGCATGTGCCGCACTTGCGGCTTGTGAGGTGATTGGGCAAGCCAACTCGATCCATCCAGAGGAGCGCTTGTTTTTTGCGGTCAGGCTTAGAGTTGCCTTGAATGCGAAGACTTTCGGCAACGACCTCCCATGTTTCCCAGAAGGGATTGAGACTTTCGCCAGGGTTTTGGGGGATGAGTTGGGGTTTGCGAGAGGAGAATTCGACTGTGCCGGAATCGGCGGTCTCCCAACCGGCGAGACATTTGGCGAGAGTGGATTTGCCGGAGCCTGATTCGCCAGAAATGACAAGGCGTGCGCCGGTTTTTAGTTGGAGATTGATGGACTCGAGGGCTTTGACGCGAGGATACGTTTTAGAAAGATGGCTAACGCGGAGTGTTTCGACAGGAAAGCTTTGATTGGTGCTTTGAACCTTGGGGAGTGAGACGGCTTCGCCGATTTCGACGATTTTGGCGGCCCAACCTTCTAGGATTTGCGTGTCATGGGTGACGAGCAGGAGTGCGAAGCCGAGTTCGCATTGCAGATCTTTGATGAATTGTATGATTGCCGTACGCGTAGTGGAATCGAGCGCGGCGGCTGGTTCGTCGGCAAGTAGGATTTGCGGTTTGCACAAGAGCGCTTGGCCGAGAACGATTCTTTGGAGTTGGCCGCCGCTGACTTGATGAGGGTAGCGATGGCAAAACTCCGGCGGCAGGCCTAGACGCGAGAGCATGTCAACGATGGCTTGGCGAGGCTGGCCTTTGGCGGCCTCCTGCATTTGACGGCCGATGGTGAGAACGGGACTGAGGGCGGCCACGGGGTCTTGGGGGACCATGGAGACGAGATGTCCACGAAGGCGCGCGAGCGTTTTCTCTGGCGCGTTGACGACTTCCTCACCGCAGAGACGAATTGATCCGGTGACCTGCGCATTTTGCGGTAACAAGCCTTGGATNNGCGAGTAGCGGATCAGTCACCTACTCGGAGTCTCTCACGCAGCGAAAACCGAGGGTGCCGGCGCGGTCTTTCGATGGAGCCATGAGGAGATACTTGCCGTGCTCGGTGAGTTTATAGGTTTTGGGAAAGTACCACATGGAGCCTTGCGGCTGATAGTAGCTGCCACCGCGCAAGATGGCGGCGCGGGTGTGAGGATCTATATACTCGTCGGTCCATTGCCAGACGTTGCCGACTAAGTCCATGACGCTGGAAGCGCTGGCGCCGGATGGATGAGCGTTGACGTCGTCAGGGCCGGTGAGGTCGCGGCCTTTGTCTGGCTTGGGTACGGCGCTTTCATTCCAGGTATTGCCCCATGGATAGGTGCGGCCATCGGATCCTTGCGCGGCGTACTGCCACTCCCACTCGTGCGGCAGGCGCTTGCCGGCCCATTTTGCATAGGCGCGGGCGTCTTCGAGAGAGACCCAGGTGACTGGTTTGTTATCCCAACCAATGGGCGGTTCGCCGTTCTTCCAGTCGCGCAGGAAGTTGTGATCGTCGGCGGGATGATAGTTGGTTGCCTTGAGAAACTTCTTGAAATCGGCGTTGGTGACGGGGAAGCGATCTATGTCGAAGGCGGGAACTTGCAGGCGATGGCTGTGGCTGCGGCGGGGGGAATCTTCCCAGGCATATTGAACGTCGAGGCCAGCCCAATTCGAGCCTTCGATTTCGATGCCGCGAACGGTGAAATCGAAGTCGCCGGCGGGGATGTGAATCATTCCATCGAGAGTGCGGTGTTCTTTGGTTGTCGGCGGTATTTCGACCATCTGTTGCGGGAGGAAGTGCCACTCGTGTGAGTAAGCGCTGAGAGGTTTCTCGGTCAGTGTCCGCCGCTTTTGGAGATAGCTTTCGAGGTTGGAGGGCATGGTACCCTCATCCACTGCCAGAATGGCGTCATAGCCATGGGGTTCCATGGCAAAGTGTAGAGTGGCTTTGTCTTTCAGTTCGACGCCATTCCAAACGTCGAAATAGCGGCGGCCTGCGAAGGCGGGAAGACTTATTTGTGCGCCTTCAACGCGATATTCGTTGCGGTTGACGAAGGTGTAGAGAGTCATGCCTTTGCCCGGGAATTTGGAGGCGTAGACGCCGTAAGGGATTGTGGGGACGAACGGTTCCCAGTCTTCACTGGACAGTAGATCGGCGAATTGCCTGTCGAGATGGGAGATACGGCGAAGGGCCTCGGCATCGCGATCTGTTATCTGGTTCCAAATCCCCCAGATGTTTTCCCAACTCACGTAGCCCATGCCATTGAAGAACGCGTGTTGGAGATCGTCTGTTTTGTCGCGTGCCCAACGATTGCAGATGTGAGCCATGTGGCGCGGCTCCAGCCACTTTTGTCTGCTGGCGGTGGGCACGAATTTGTAAGTCCAATAAGCCCAGCTTTGGTTGTTCCACATCAAGCCCTCGTCCCCGGTGGGAGGCGACTCTGGTTCGAAGACGACGGGATGGCCACTTTGGTCGGAGGCGGTTCGGTAGGCACGAGGCAATCCGCTGAAGGTGTCGCCGTTTACGCCGTCGACGCCGATCTCAGCCATGAGCTTTGCGGTGGCCTCCCAATGGGGTACTGCCGGATCGTGAGTGCCGTTATCCCAAGCCATGGTGGGAAACAAGACTCGCACGTTGCGGCGATGAAAGTCTTCGACCATTTTGCGGAGGGCGGGAATGCCGCCGGGGAGGTCGCGGGCGAGATCCCACTGGTTGCGGTTGTCGATACCGATGTTCGGGTAGACGGGCCATAACAAGACGCTGTCGATTCCGCCGTAGCGGGTTTCGAGATCGTCTAAATATTTGTCAACGGTCCAGCGACCTTGTGCGATATCGAACAGGGTGCGTTCTTCCACCATGACTTGGGGCGAGACGAAATTGTGCCG
>PMQB01000059.1 GCA_003169195.1 Bryobacterales bacterium | reverse complement strand
CAACAGGCGGCACTCGTCGAAGACGCCACCATCGCTCACTGGCACCTCGCCCTCGTGCAACGGGTCCATAACGAAAACGAATTCGATCACTATACCGCCAAACCCGACGTCGTCGATTGGAACAACCAAGACATGGACCGTCTTAACAAATTCGATCGCTACAAAACCCAAGCCGAGCGCTCCCTCCAGCGCGCGCTCCACAACGTACTCGCGTTTCACAAGGAAAACATCCGCACCCGTCAGTGGCAACAACTCCACGAACTCCGCCAACAAAAATTCGAAATCCAACGCGAACGTTTCGAACTCGCCAAAGCCCGCGAAGCCCGCCTTGCGGCGAAATCACAAAAAGCTGAAACCGGCGTTGCAAACAAAGCAGATAGCGGAATCCGTTTCGCAAAAAACGCTTTTTCTTCGCCCCAGAAGAGCACGCCGGAACCTCCAAGCGCTGACTCAAAACCCGCACCACAACCGCAAACAGCTCCTACAACCCAGACTCCGGAGGAAATCATCCAGTAAAACCACCACAGCCGAAGGCATGTTTTCTTCGGTTTTCTGTTTTCGGTTTTCTGTTTACTCTTCTTTGATAAGCTGTCTCCGTTCTCCCATGCTCTCCAAACTCGCACTCACCACACTTGCGCTCGGCGGCGCGCTGCTCCTCGCCTTCCAACTCACGCGCCCCGCCGAAATTCCGTTCGAAAAACACACCATCGATCTCGGCGCCAGTGAAACCGCCGTCATCGCCGACATCAACGGCGATGGCCGCCCCGACATCGTCTCTGGCGAATATTGGTACGAAGCGCCGCACTGGACCAAGCATCACTTCCGCAACATCCTTTACACCAACTTCTATATCGACGACCTCAGCACCCTCCCACTCGATGTCGATGGCGATGGCCACATCGATCTCGTCACCTCCGGTTGGTTCAGCAAGAAACTCGCTTGGTGGCGCAATCCCGGCAAGACCGGTGAAATGTGGCAGGAGCACGTCATCGAGACCGGCTATAACATCGAGTTCACTATCCTTGCCGATCTCGATAACGACGGCAAAGCCGACGAAATTCTCCCACAATTCGGCAACGAAAACGCCCCGCTCGCCTGGTATGAGCGCGACAAAAAAGGGGGCATCGTCAAACACATCGTCAGTCCTCACAGCTATGGCCACGGCATCGGCGCTGGCGACGTGAATGGCGATGGCCGCACAGACATCCTCACTCCCAATGGTTGGCTTGAAGCGCCCGCCGATCCTCGCTCACCTGATTGGAAATTCCACCCCGATTGGAAGCTCGGCGATCTCGGCTTCATCCATGTCTTCGATGTCAACGGTGATGGCCGCCCCGATATCGTCACCTCCATGGGTCACAATTACGGTATCTTTTGGCTCGAAAACAAAGCCGACGGCACCTGGGAAAAACACATGATTGACGAAAGCTGGTCCCAGCCGCACGCCACCACACTGGTTGATTTCCGCGGCACCCGCAATCTCGGCATTCTCACCGGCAAACGCTATTTCGCTCACAACGGCCACGATCCTGGCTCTCGCGAACCCCTCGGCGTCTATTGGTACGAACGCCTGCTTGATCCAGCTACTAAGAACATCGAGTGGGTCAAACACATAATTGACTACGGCGGCCGCACCGGCGGCGGCATCCAAATCCCAGTAGCTGACATCGATCGCGATGGCGATCTCGATTTCGTCGTCGGTGGCAAGAGCGGTTTATTCCTGTTCGAAAACAAGACCAAGTGACTCACAATGCAACAGAAAATCTATGACGTCGTAGTAGTTGGTTCAGGTGCCGGCGGTGGCACTCTCTCCTCGCGCCTCGCCAACCTCGGTGCCGATGTCCTCGTGCTCGAAGGCGGCCCGCAAGTCAACACGCACACCGACTTCAACACCCACGCCCTCCCCTTTGAATTTCCCACTCGTCACATCCCCACCATGCGCCCCGGCAAGCCAGGTTTTGACGGTGAACGTAGCCGCGGCCTCGGCGGCAAAACCATGCTTTGGAATGCTGTTGCCCTGCGCTTTAGTCAGCGCGATTTTAAAGGCCGCCAGCACGATGGCGTCGGTGAAGACTGGCCTGTCGACTACGCCGAAATGAAGCCCTACTATGACCGTGTCGAACGCGAGGTCGGAGTCTGTGGCAATCTCGATCATCTCGAAGATCTCCCAGACGGCATCTTCCTCCCACCCGTGCCCATGAAGTGCTCCGACATTGCCATTCAAAAGGGCGCAGCCAAGTTGGGTGTCAAAGTCATCCACGTTCGCAAGGCCACCATCACTCGCGCGCAACCCACTCGCCCCGCCTGTCACTTCTGCGGCAACTGTATGTCGGGTTGTGACGTGGTCGCTAAATACAACTCCTATGACGTGCAAATGGTGCCTGCGCTCAAAACCGGCAACCTTACTCTCCGCGGCAACAGCATTGTCTATGACCTGGCCGTCAACGACGAAGCCCGCGTCAAAGAGGTTCGCTACTTTGATCGTGAAACTCGCTCCGAAGGCGTCGCTCGTGGCCGTGTAGTGGTAGTCGCCTGTGCCTGCGCCCAAAGCGTGGCTCTGCTCTTGATGTCCAAATCCAGCCGCTTTCCAAACGGCCTGGCAAACTCCAGCGGCGAACTCGGCCGCAACTTCATCCCACACATCACCGCCGGCTTCGAACTCTTTCTCGAAGACATGATCGGTAAGCCCTCCGAAAACGATGAAGGCTTTCTCGATCACGCGTACGTCCCGTCGTTCATGCACGACAAAAAACGCGATTACGCCCGCAGCTTCGGTGTCCAATTCGGTTATCACAACCGTCGCGCCGCTGGTTGGGCGCGCTCCATCAAAGGCATGGGTAAGTCCTACAAAGAGTCAGTCAAAGCGCGTTATCCCGCTTATCAAACCTTTAGCCCCTATCAGGAAATGTTGCCCAATGCCGAGAGCTACATCGATCTCGATCCCGATCATGTCGACGAATACGGCCTCCCCCGTGCCCGTCGTCATTGGAAGCTGTCTGAGATGGACATGCGCCTTCACAACGATATGAAAAAGCGCTGCCGAGAAATACTCGAAGCCAGCCGTGCGCAGATTCTCTCCATGAGTGTCGACCCCACCACCAACCACGAAATCGGTGGCTGTCGCATGGGTACTGATCCTCGTAGGTCCATCCTCGATGCCACCTGCCGCGCCCACGACGTGCCGAATCTCTATGTGGTCGACGCCAGTGCGTTCCCGTCGTCCTCCGAAAAGAACCCCACTCTCACCATCATGGCGCTTGCTTCGCGCACCGCCGATTTAATTGCAGACCGTCTACAAAAGAGGGAAGTCTAATGGCTAGCTATTCGTCCGATCGTCGCCAAGTCCTGAAGCTCTTCGGCGCCATCAGCGCCACCTGCACCTATCCATTCGCTGGAGATGATCTCTATGGCCAAACGGCGCATGAGCACGGCCCTGCGCAAACTCCCAATCGCTTTTTAAACGAAGCCGATTACAAGACCGTTTCCCGCATCGCCGATCTCATCATCCCTCCCACCGACACACCGGGAGCCATCCAAGCCGGAGTGCCCGAGTACATTGACTTAGTCATCTCCCGCGAGTCACAACACCAAGCGGTAGTGGCCGATGGCCTCCGCTGGCTCGATGCCCAAGCCAAGACTCTCGGAGGCAGTCACTTTCTGGAGTTAGATGAGCACGCCCAACTCGGCATCCTCGAACCGCTCTGCGAAGCCGCCGACGCCGACAAGTCCCAAGCCCGCAACATCCAGTTCTTCGCCCTCCTCAA
>PMQB01000052.1 GCA_003169195.1 Bryobacterales bacterium | reverse complement strand
CTCTGAACTAAACACCCGATGGACTCCTTTCAAGACACAATCTTCAAGCTGAAGCACTACTGGGCCGACCGTGGCGCCATCATCCAAGAACCGCACGATCTCGAAGTCGGCGCCGGCACCATGGCGCCCGAAACCTTCCTGCGCGTCCTCGGTCCCAAACCTTATAAGGTCGCCTACGTGCAACCCAGTCGCCGCCCCGCCGACGGCCGCTACGGCGAAAATCCCAACCGCCTCTACAAGCATCAGCAGCTCCAAGTCATCTTGAAGCCCACGCCCGACGACGTGCTCGAACAATATCTCGGCAGCCTCGAAGCCATCGGCATCGATCTCAAAAAGCACGACATCAAGTTCGAAGAAGATAACTGGGAAGCCCCCACCCTCGGCGCTTGGGGCATCGGCTGGCAAGTCATGCTCGACGGTCTGGAGATCACCCAGTTCACTTACTTCCAACAATGCGGCGGCATCGATCTCGACTTAGTCCCCGCCGAAATCACTTACGGCCTCGAACGCATCGTCGCCTTCCTGCAAAACGTCAACAGCGTCTACGACATCGAATGGGCGCCCGGCTTCAAGTACTCCGACGTGCGCCTCGCCGACGAGCAACAGTTCTCCGTCTACAACTTCGAAATGGCCGACGTCGACATGCTCTGGAAAGAATTCGAACTGCATGAGAAGGAATGCCAGCGCTTGCTTGATCTCTTCCGCGCCAAAAAAACCGGATTCGAACGCTTCCCCGTTCTCCCCGCCTATGATCAAGCGTTGAAATGTTCCAACCTCTTCAACCTCCTCGATGCCCGCGGCGCCATCAGCGTCACCGAACGCGTCGGCGTCATCGGCCGCGTTCGTAAACTAGCCGTCGGTGTCGCCGACGCCTGGGCCAAACAACAAGCGCCCGCAGCCGAAACAAAGGTGGTGGCGTAATGGCAAACTTCCTGCTCGAAATCGGCGTCGAAGAAATCCCCGATTGGATGATTGAGCCCGCGCTCGCCGAACTGCACAAGCGCTTTGCCGACGCGTTCGCAGCCTTCGGCGGCTCGTCCATCACGACCGACGCCACCCCGCGCCGTCTCGTCCTGCAAGCCAAAGATCTCATCGGCCAAGCGCCCGATGTCGAAACTCTCGTCCAAGGTCCGTATCTCTCCGCTGGCGAGAAAGCCGCCGAAGGTTTTGCCAAAAAGCAGAACACCACCATCGACAAGCTCTCCAAAATGACCGACGCCAAAGGCGAGCGCTACATCTCGAACCAACTCGTCAAAGGCCAAGTCGCCGTCCACGCACTGGCCGAAAAGCTGCCAGGCGTCATCACCAGCATCCCCTTTCCGAAAACCATGTATTGGACCGGCAAAGGCGGCGTCAAATTCATCCGCCCCATTCGCTGGATCGTAGCTCTGCTTGACGATCAAATCATCCCCTTCGAAATCGCCGGTGTCAAATCCGGCAACATCACGCGCGGCCATCGTATCCTCGGCTCAAAGGCGCCTCTGCTCGTTGGCATCAACACATATGCGCAAGCCCTGCGCGCCAATTTCGTCATCGTCTCGGCCGACGAGCGCAAAGCCCGCATCGAAAAGGCTCTCGGCCCCGACGTTCAAAAAGACGAAGCGCTCCTCAAGACCCTCGTCTATCTCACCGAGTTCCCTACCCCCATCCGTGGCAGCTTCGACAAGTCTTACCTCGAACTCCCGAAAGAAATTCTGTCCACCGTCATGCGCCATCACCAGCGCTACTTCTCGGTGCTCAATGCCGATGGCTCCCTCGCCCCAGAATTCGTCGCCGTCACCAACACCGATGGCGACCCCGACGGCCTCATTCGCCAAGGCAACGAAAAAGTATTGCGTGCCCGCTTCAACGACGCCCGCTTCTTCTGGCGAGTCGATCAGCAAAAGAAGCTCTCCGCCCGAGTGGCCGATCTCGAGAAGGTCACCTTCCAAGCCAAGCTCGGCAGCTACAAAGATAAGACCGAACGCGTCCGCGTGCTCGCCAACGAAATCGCCAAGTCTCTCAATGCAGATCAAAACGTGGTCGACCTCGCCGCCTTACTCGCCAAAGCCGACCTCACCACCGACATGGTGAAAGAGTTCACGGAACTGCAAGGTATCGTCGGTGGCCTCTACGCCAAAGCGCAAGGCGAAGGCGACGCTGTTGCAACAGCCATCTACGATCATTACCAACCCATCAGCATGGATGCGCCCATTCCACGCACACTCGAAGGCCAAGTCGTTGGGATCGCCGACAAGCTTGACACGCTGCGAGAATTTTTCCGCATCGAAATGATTCCTACCGGCGCGAAAGACCCCTTCGCCTTGCGCCGCGCCGCTCAAGGCATCGTCAAGATTCTCTTCGAAGCCAAACTTCCGCTCGATCTCAAAAAGCACATCGCCGACGTCCCCGGCCTATTGCCGTTCATGGACCAGCGCATCGAGTTCTATCTCAAAGACGCGCGCGGTTACGCCTATGACGAAATCAACGCCGTCGTCGCTCCCGGCTATACAACATTAGAAGATTTAGCCGACCGCGCCGAAGCCATCCACGCCGTGCGCCCCACCGACAACTTCGAACCTTTGGCCGCCAGTTTCAAACGCATCAAGAACATTCTCAAGCAAGCCCAACTCACCCAAGCCAACCCGCCCAAGTCTGAATTGCTAGTGCCCGGCCCTGAGCAGGAGCTATATCAAGCCTTCCTCAAAGTGCGCGCCGCCACACAAGCGACAGCTGTTTACAAAGAAAAACTTGCCCAAATCGCCTCTCTCCGGCCGCAAGTGGATCTCTTCTTCGATAAAATCCTAGTGAACGATCCAGATCCGGCAATTCGTGAGAACCGCCTGGCCTTGCTGCACAGCCTGTTAACGGAGTTCTCCACCATTGCCGACTTTTCCGAAATCGTAACGCAAGGTGAAGCAAAATGATAACGACCCTTGAGACGCCATTGGCGCCGATGCTTTACACCGATGGGGATTTGATCTTCCCGCTCGCCGAAGATGGAGATGCAGAAGATCTATTCCAGCAGGTATGCTCTCAATTCGACAACAAAAAAATAGAGCAAGACGCACAAGGAAACGTACTTGTTATGGCTCCTACAGGCACAGAATCCTCAGACCAGAACAGCGAGTTGAATGAACAACTCCGATCTTGGGCAAAGAAAGATGGCCGCGGCCGTGCTTTCGATTCCCATGCCACTTTTATTCTTCCCAACAGTTCGAAGCGCAGTCCCGATGCTTCTTGGGTAAGCTACGGCAAATTGAAAACCTTAACGCATCAACAGCTTCGCAAATTCCCCAACTTGGTCCCGGAGTTTATAGTCGAAATTAAATCCCCCTCCGATCGCTACTCAAGGTTGCAATCAAAGATGGAAGAATATTTAGAAAACGGGGTGACTCTCGGCTGGCTCATCCATCCGGACAAGCAAACCGTTGCAATCTATCGGCAAGGCAAGGCCGTCGAGATCCTTGTGCAGCCCCAAACGCTCGTCGCGGATGCGCCCGTAGACGGTTTTGTTTTAGACCTCAAACCAATTTGGCAAGGGTTGAACTTTTAACCCGAAATTTTTTTACCCGGCGGAAGTCCGCCACCAGGAGACAGAAGACTTAAATGAAGAAATACGTTTACTCGTTTGGCGGAGGCACGGCCGACGGCGACGGAACCATGAAAGAGGTTTTGGGCGGCAAAGGCGCAGGCCTCGCCGAGATGAGCAAGGCCGGCGTGCCTGTGCCCCCGGGCTTCACCATCTCGACTGAGGTTTGTAACCTCTTCTTTGAAAATGGCAACAAAGTGCCCAAAGAAGTCGATGACCAGATTCACGAAGCCGTGGCCAAGCTCGAAAAGCTCATGGGCAAAAAGCTCGGCGGCACATCCGATCCGCTCCTGGTGAGCGTTCGTTCCGGCGCCAAGTTCTCCATGCCCGGCATGATGAACACCATTCTCAACCTCGGCTTGAACGATGCCAGCACCGAAGGCCTGGTCGCCAAAACCGGCAACCCGCGCTTCGCCTACGATTGCTACCGCCGCTTCATTCAAATGTTCGGCGAAGTCGCGCTGCATGTCGACATGGCGAAGTTCGATCACATCTTCGATGCCCGCAAACACAAGATCAAAGCCAAGCTCGATACCGATCTCA
>PMQB01000325.1 GCA_003169195.1 Bryobacterales bacterium | reverse complement strand
GCTTGGCCGGGAATGATGGTGATGGCTTGCACGAGATGGAGTCTCTCCCTAAATGGTAAACGGGCGGTGCGAGATTTACTCGCACCGCCCGTTTAGAACCGAACCGTTGACAAAGTCAGTTAGCTGATTTGCTTTGCTTTACGGCGAAGGAACATGCCGAGGAAAGCCGCGGCCAAACCCGTGGTTGCCAGAGTCNNTGACAGAGTTCCGGGCTCCGGAGCCGACGAGCCAACAATACCGGTGACGAAGAAAGAGCTGGGCTTGGCGCCGAGCGCAATCTGATCCGGTACAGCGTACGTGATGTTGCCGACGGTATGGACGATATCGCCCGTGTAAGCGCCGGTACCAGCGACGCCACCGTCACCAGCAGCAAAGTTCAAGGAGTAAGTGCCGTTCGCACCGCCCGTGAACGAGAGAGATCCGTCAAACACGAGAGGTGCCGCAGCTACAGGCGATCCGTTGACGTTCGTCGGAGTAACATCGATTTGCACAGCCGTGGAACAAAGAACTGCGCAAGAACCGTTGCCACCTGTAACCGAGAAACCACCGAAACTTTGAGTGGTCGACTGGCCATCGAGGACAGTGGGAGGTGTGCCAACCGACAAGTTGGTAACCGTGCCAGGGGTGAACGAGAATACCTCGCCTGCTACCGCGAAACCTGCGGGGTTAGACGTGGTGCCGAAAGAGACTGTGTCGGCCGCAGCGGGAATAACAGTCACCAGCGCCCCAAGTGCCAGAGCTGCTAAAGTGCTGCGAAAGTTTATCTTATTTATAGTCAATGCTAATATCCTCCGATATTGCCCAAAAAAAGTATCGATCCGGAAACTTGTAACGCCCTTCCAGAATAACGGCAACTAGAGGCCGAGTCAACCGCCTTAAAACAATCTCGGTACTGTACGTACCCCAGGAACACGATGGCCATTCGAGGGCTAAACTTCCAGATTCGCCCAACCTCATTTAATATGTACGGGTAGAAAACAAGCGCAAGCTGAAAGGGAGTCTGCGGCTGTGACCCTTAAGTAGTTGATAGTAAAGATAAAACTTGCGGCTGCGCCTTTGAATTAGAGGATGCTGGTGTAGCCAGCGGTTTTGAGCGGAAACCCTCAGCCGGGCAGGGCTGCGTTTATGGTCGAAAACTTACCAGTCCCAAAGCCTAGTTTCGGACCCGTGGCGCGGCGTCGCAGGATCGTAATTGGAAAAACAACTCCCCAAAAGCAACCCAAGCTAAACAGCCCGGCCATGCATTGCCAGTGCCCCAGGCAAGGACAGGCTCATTTCAGGTAATGGTACTAACTATCGATTATGTGAACAGTACCGAACCATGTTCCAATTTGCAACGCGGCAGATTATCTTTGAAAGTAACCTCAAGTCAAAAACTTTGGTTGAAGAGCGATAAAAAATTGTTCTGAAATTTAATTCTGTTCTGTTAGGAGGAATTCTTTAGTGAAGAGATATAACTTCTTGTTGAGCGTACTCATGGTGCCTGCAATGATTCTGCAAGGCGGCCAGACTACCTGTACAGGCGGTGGCAGTGGCTCAACGCCTCCTGCACCGAGTATTGGTTCTTATGTGATTGGGTTTCAAACCCAGAATGCCGACGGTTCGTATACGTTTTCGATCCCGAATTCGGCGGGCGCCATCGGTGGTAGTGGCACGGTGTGGACACTTGGAGCGTCTTATGGTGTTTGGTGTACATTGCCAGCGGGTGTTGTGCCTGCAGGAGGCACCGCATCTGGGACCCCGCCCGTGATTGTTCCGCCTCCCGGTCCGAACAACGGCATCGCGGCTTACACACCTTACAACTATTCTTCGTACACTACCAGCACGGCGGGCGGCAGCTTCGGCGTAGCCGGCAATCATCTTGACGCAACCGTTGCCAATATTAACTCTGCCAGCCCCACGTTTACCACCCCTCTTACGCTTGTGCAAGAGTGGAACGCGGTGAACTGGATTTTGAATTATGCTACGACCGATTCAAACAACCCGAGCGACACGCAAGCTGCGATCTGGCAGATCTTGCACCCGGACAGCGGTCTCAATTATGTGAAGGACCTAAGTTCTCTGGGTGGGTTCGTAGATGCAGGCGCCGGTAAGCTTTACATCGATGCCCTAGCGAACACGAGTTTCATTCCCGCAGCCGGCCAGAATGTTGCCGTTCTGATGGTGCCCACGACACCTGCGAATTACATCGACCCAGTGACAATGAAGCCTGCTGTTTACCAAGGTTTCGTAGTTCCAGTCAAAGTGGTATGCACCACGGCGACCGGTAGTGTTAGCTTTACGAAGACTGCCAGCGTGGCAACTGCCAATGCTTTCGAAGCTGTGACATACACCTATACTGTGACTAATACGGGCTCGACGAACTTACAGAACATCGTAATTGTTGACGACAACGGCACACCGAACTACAGCGAAGACGATGTAACGATCAACGTCAGCGCGGCCATCACCACCACTTCCAACCCAAGCGGTACCTTGGCAGCCGGCGCGAAAGCAGTTGTGACCAGCACGGTCTACCTGCCGATCTCGCTGTTCTATCAAGTGGGCACGGCCTCTGCGTTTGACACTTTGATCCCCGCGACGATTCCGGCAACTTCTACCACCCCGACCCAGTTGTTCTTCACCTACTTGATTGATTCGGACGTTTCCGACAACACCTATGGAAAGGGCGCTTCAGCGGGTTGGGCGGGCAACGGCGGACATACATTTGCGCAGGAAGAAGCGAACTCTATCACCTGGTCGCTTTATAATTCGATCGGCCAGCAGGTGGCCAACTTCGACGCGAACAATCTGTCTTTTACTGGCGTTACCGCGCCTGGCGCAACCCCCAGCCACCCCTCGGGTTATTCGTCCAGTGTGACGGCGGTTCACAGTGGTAACCCCAATTACATCAGCTACGTGACTTCGACGTTGGTTGACAATCTGGACCTCTTCACGGCAACGACGGCCCCGATCGTGAATTCGCCCATCGGTGATGCCACTTGGCTGGCGACCTCAGGCTACAAGCTGATCGTCAACGAAGGCATCTACGGCATGTTCGGCTTCAGTTCCAACGCAGTTAGCGTCACGAACAACCTGAGCTCCACCAAGGTTGGTTTCAGCGGCAAATGTGGTTACGCGAAGGGCGCCAGCTACTCTCCGAAAATCGTGAACAGCAAGGTGACCGGTACGGCTTACCTTTGCGCCACGGTTTGTGGCTGCACTTCAGTGGTTCATGCGAAGGCTTACACCTGTGTGACCTTGAACGTCGGCTGCTCGCAACCGACCTGCAATAATCCTTCCGGCCACACGATTTGCCAGAAGGAAGTAAATTGCGGCTGTACCTGTGCCAGTTGCCAAGCCGGTAACCACGGCGGTTGCAGCGCGCCTGTGAAATGCGTGAAGCCGGTTTGCACCTGCACCTGCGCACAGTGCACCGCCGGTAACCACGGTAATTGCACGAAAGTCGGATGCAGTGATCCGATTTGCCAAGCCAACAAGTGCAACCACAACACGGTTATCTGCAAGGTGAACAAACAGACCTACATCTGGTAATTCGCTCTGCATCGCTAGTACGTTCAACAAAAAGGGGCCCGGAGCAATCCGAGCCCCTTTCTTTTGTCTGAAGCGTTCTACCATACGAATGTGAAAGCTCTTGTCAAAGCGCAAGCCGCACCCGGGCTCAGTCTGCTGGATATTCCTGAACCGAACATTGGCATTAACGACGTTTTGATCCGTGTCAGCCACACGGGTATCTGCGGTACCGATCTGCACATTTATGAATGGGATGACTGGGCGCGCGCCACGATCCCGGTGCCAATGGCTGTAGGGCATGAATTCGTGGGTGAAATTGTGGAAGTGGGCGCGAATGTCAACGATTTTCATCCGGGCGAAGTGGTCAGCGGCGAAGGCCATGTCGTGTGCGGCCGCTGCCGGAATTGTCTAGCGGGTCGGCGGCATTTATGTGCACATACCCAAGGCGTGGGCGTGAACCGACCCGGTGCCTTTGCCGAGTATATTGCTTTGCCCATGAGCAATATCTGGCGGCACGAACCGACGGTGAATCGCGAGATCGCTGCCATTTTCGATCCGTTCGGTAATGCTGTCCACACAGCACTTTCGTTCCCAAGCTTAGGCGAGGATGTGTTGATTACGGGGGCGGGTCCGATTGGTTTAATGGCGATTCCCGTGGTGAAGCATGCCGGCGCGCGCTTTGTGCTGGTGACAGATCTAAATCCATACCGTTTGGAACTGGCGCGCAAAATGGGTGCGACTTTGGCGGTTGATCCCAGGCAAACGCCGGTGGCCGACGCGCAAAAGCAACTGGGCATGCAGGAAGGCTTCGACATTGGTCTTGAAATGTCCGGCAGTCCGGTGGCGTTTCGCGAAATGCTGAGCAACATGAGCCACGGGGCCAAGATTGCCATGCTCGGCATTCCGGCTAAAGAAATGGCCATCGATTGGCGGCAGGTCATTTTCAACATGCTAACCATCAAAGGGATCTACGGGCGTGAAATGTATGAGACCTGGTACAAGATGACAGTGATGCTCGAATCCGGCCTGGATATCTCGCCGGTGATCACGCATCGTTTCGCTTACACCGATTTCGAAAAAGGCTTTGAAGTGATGCGCTCTGGCAATTCCGGCAAAGTGATTTTGAGCTGGCGGCCATGAAGACCAGCGTCTTCGATTTATTCAAGATCGGCATTGGCCCTTCGAGTTCGCATACCGTGGGGCCGATGCGCGCGGCTCGCGAATTTGTGGGCAACCTGGATCGCGATCAGCTGCTTGTGAAAACGCAACGCATTCAAACAGAACTGTTTGGATCGCTTGCCTTGACTGGAATCGGGCACGCGACCGACCGCGCGATTCTGCTCGGCCTAAGTGGGGAGCAGCCTGACAAAGTCGACCCAGCCGCCATCGAACAGATTGTTCAGGAAATCCGCACCGAGCAAAGTCTGAAGATT
>PMQB01000684.1:31336-31996 GCA_003169195.1 Bryobacterales bacterium | reverse complement strand
GGCGAAGATCCTGAAGCCTTCCTGTCCATGCTTCAGGAAAACTTCCGTTACTATAAACCCGTCACCGAACAACAAGCGCGGCTCGTTGAAGACGCCACCACCGCTCACTGGCACCTCGCGCGCGTGCAACGTGTCCACAACGAAAACGAATTTAATCATTACTCCGCCAAGCCCGACGTCCTCGATTGGAGCAATCAAGATATGGATCGTCTCAACAAATTTGATCGCTACAAAACCCAAGCGGAGCGTTCTCTCCAACGCGCCCTCCATAACTTGCTCGCGTTGAATAAAGAGAACGTCCGCTCCCGCCAGTGGCAACAACTCCACGAACTCCGTAAGCAAAAATTCGAGATCCAGCGCGAACGTTTCGAGCTCTCTCAAGCCCGCGAAGCCAGGCTCGCGGCTAAATCACAGATCCGTGAAAACAACGTTGCAAACAAGGCAGATAGCGAAATCCGCTTCGCAAAAAACGCTGTTTCTTCGCCCCCAAAAACACCGCAAAACCCCTCTCAATCTAACTCTGAACCTTCACAACAGCACCAATCCGCGCCGGCACCCTGCTCTTCGGAGGAAATCATCCCATAAAAATCTCCGCCGGCTCCAACTCCAAATGCGCATGGGTCCGTGATCATCCCTTGCACAGGATAACTGCATCTCCTC
>PMQB01000684.1:0-31264 GCA_003169195.1 Bryobacterales bacterium | reverse complement strand
CTAGCACAAGAACCCGCGCGCTATAGCTCCAAACAACTGCACAGACTTATGGACTATGCCTCCACTGCGGCCGACTTTCAAAGGCTCGCTACTTATTTTCACTACCAGGAACTGGTCTTCCGCACAAAAGCTCAGAAGATGGTCGACGAGTATGCGAGTGTTGGCGCATGCTATCCAATGGCCACCAAAACCATTTCACGAACGGAGGTAGAATCTCGTTTATATAAGGAATACTCTGCTAAAGCCGAAGAAGACTCCAAACTCGCAGCTCGTTACGATGAGATCTTGCTAGGTATGGGCATCAAGCCCGAAACAATATCGGCTAACCTTGTGTCTGCCAAGAGTACGAAGGAAGACTCTCCTGCTACTCCAGGCTCCGCGTTGGTATCCGCTCCCAAATGAAACATAAATTTGCTCTTTGCGCCCTTTTTTTGTGCCTTGCAATGGGAGGAGCGCTGTCAAATAACAACCTAGACGATCCATGGGACAGCTCGGAGCTTCTTCCTCCCACCGCATTGGCCACTCAATTAAGAGCAATGGTGCCTGGACGTCATATCATTTGCGTTGCTCCTGCCGCAGCGTACCGTCGAGCTCACGTCCCGAACGCTATCCTGGCGGGACCCGACTCGAAACCCAAGGGCCTCGCATTACTTTCAGAAGCTGTGAAGAACCTCCCGCATGACGCGGACCTCATCCTCTACTGTGGCTGCTGCCCCTTCGTCCGTTGCCCAAATATTCGACCTGCTTACCGCTTGCTGAAAGACATGGGATACACTCACATCCAAGTTGTCAAATTGAACACCGATCTCAACACCGACTGGGTGGAAAAGGGGTTTCCCATTGACCTTTCCACGAACTAGCCACCGGTTTCCTTTTGCTCTCCACTAGCCCGCTCCCCGTATTCTTCTTTGCAGGCGCTCTTTTCTTACAGGCACAGAGTTCCATCCCACCCATCGCTACAGACCGTCCCGCGTTTACAGACGCCAGCACCGTTGTACCCGCCGGATCATTACTCTTTGAAAACGGCTTTCTCGAAACAGGCACGCCCGGCCAGCGCGGCTTCGACTTTCCTGAAACCCTGCTACGCTTCGGCGTCTCCAACAAGACTGAACTCCGCTTCACTCTTCCCGACATCTATCAAAACTTCAATGCGGGACCCGGCTTCGCATCCGGTTGGGGCGATTCAATAGTAGGCGTCAAACAACAACTAGGACCCATTCACGGCTTTGACATTTCACTCGTCGCCTCACTCAGCCTTCCCACGGGAGCCAAGCGTATATCGAGTCACGGATACGATCCGCAGTTTCAACTTCCATGGTCTCGCTCGCTCTCCACTAACTGGACCGCTGCCGGCATGTTCTCATTCATCTGGCCGACGCAAGGTCCGAAACGCGTGCCCACAGGCCAGACAACTTTCCTATTTGATCGCCAACTCACCAAACAATGCGATGCGTTCCTGGAATACGCCGGCACCTTTGAAGATGGCATTGGTCCGCAGCACATCTTGCACGTAGGTACTTCTTACAAACTCACGGTAGACCAACAGCTTGATTTCCACGCCGGCTTCGGCCTTTCCTCCGCGGCAGTGGATCATCTGTGGGGCGTCGGCTATTCCGTTCGCTTTCGGCATTAGCCGCTCATAAAGAAATTTGATCGGAAAGATAAGAATCGTATAAAAATATCTCCGAAAATCGCGTCGCCCTTATGACATCTTTATGCGAACTCCCGTACAGTTGAGAGTAAGGTCGTATACGGGTGTCGTCAGCCGTTTTCTCTTTATCTCGCGCCTTCGCCGTCAAGCCGTTTCATTGGCTTGATAGCTGTCGTCTGTTTGTGCGCTCCGTCGTCTCCTTTGCTGTGGTGCCCGCGGTAACCTGGCTCGCTTTCCAATCACACTTAAACTTAACCGCCACCAGCCTCCTGCAATTGCTCGCTGTTCTTGCCATCGCTCTGCGAGTCGGATTCTGGCCGGCGGCCGTGGCCTCAATTTTCGCGAACCTCTGTCTCAACTACTTCTTTGTCCCCCCGCTATTTTCGCTGTACATCGCAGATCCACAAAATTGGATTGCAGTAGGAGTCTTCGAAATCTCAGCGCTCATTGTGAGCCGGCTGTCCACGCAAGCGCGCCAGGAAGCCACGCGTGCCATCACCAGAGAGCGGGAGATTAAACAGCTCTACAATTTCTCGGTTGAACTCTTATTGTTAGCGCGCGATGGTCGGTTTAGCCGCGACATCGTAACGCTCGTTGAGCGCATCTTCGAGGTAGATGCGGTTCTTTTGGATGGTTTTGATGAGCGGATCTATCAATCCGGCCGTCGGATTTCGCCTGACTTGGAGTCTGAAATGCGTGCAGCCTACCTGGGCCAAAACGCTACGCCGCGTTCAGAAACCGGTAAGTGGATACGCGTTCTTTGTGCAGCTGGCCAGCCAATCGCCGCCCTCGGCTTGCGCGGCACCTCCATCAATGCCATGACCGTTGATGCGCTTGCTTCCGTCATCACCATTGCCTTGGAACGCGAGCGATCCATGGAACGGGAGACGCAAGCCGAAGCTGAACGAAAAACTGAGCAACTCCGCACTGCGGTATTAGACGCGCTCGCGCACGAATACAAAACACCTCTCACTGCGTTGCGCGCGGCCACCAGCGGATTAATCGAAATCGGAAATTTAAGTACGGTTCAATTGAAGCTCACTTCTTTGATAGATTCCGAAGTCGCTCGATTAAACTGGCTCACCACCAGGCTGCTGCGGATGTCTCGGCTTGACGGAAACGACGTAAAGCTTCGTCCTGAACTCGTTGATCCTAACGATCTGGTTTGCTCGGTTCTAACGAACATGAAACATGTGCTCGCGGGGCATAACGTTTGCATTGAGCATTTAAACGATGGCGCGCTCATCAAAGTAGATCAAGAATTGGTCGGTATGGCGTTGTCGCAATTCATCGATAACGCTTTGAAGTATTCCGATTCTTCTACTCCCATCACCGTCTCGATTTCAGCCGCCGATGCCGAAGTCTGCCTCAGCGTCAATAATTTAGGTACCTTTATTCCGCAGGAAGAGAGAGGAAGAATCTTTCAACGCTTCTACCGCGGAGCCGCTTCCACCCATAAGCCCGGTGGTAGTGGTGTCGGTCTGTCCATTAGCCGCAAGATTGCCGACGCTCATCAGGGAAGAGTTTGGGTTACGAGCGTGAAAGAAGGTGGAACCACCTTCTCATTGGCCTTACCAAAATACGAGAGGAGCCTTCATGAGTGAATTGGCGGGGACGCTCTTGGTGGTGGATGACGATTCCGCCATTCGCTATGCCCTGGTAACAACCCTGACCGCGCTCGAGTTCACTGTAGCCGAGGCCTGTTGCGGTGAGGAAGCTGTAGCCAAGGTTCGCAAGCTTCAGTTTGATGCGGTCCTTCTCGATATTTCCATGCCAGGGATCGGCGGCGTTGAAGCCTGCCGCCAAATTCGCAACTTGTCTCGTAGCATTCCGATTCTGATGTTGACTGTCTTGGACAGTCAGAACGATATTGTTGAGGCATTTAATGCCGGCGCGGACGACTATGTCAAGAAGCCATTTGAAATCCGCGAGCTAACCGCAAGACTCCGCCGCGCCGTGACCAGGAATCGTTCCATTGAACCGCTTTCATCTGTGTTGGCGTTAGGTGAAATCGAATTAGACCCCGCTCGTCGAACGGTCAAGCGGAATGGTCAATCCGTACACTTGACACCGAAAGAATTTGATCTGCTACACCACCTGATGGAAAATGCCGGAGCGCCCGTCACACACGCCAAACTTCTCCGTGCCATTTGGGGTCCGGAATATGGCGACGAGTTAGAGTATCTTCGAGTTTTTGTCCGGCAACTTCGCTTAAAAATTGAACTTGATCCGGCACGCCCTTCGTATCTGCTCACTGAACCGTACGTCGGCTACCGTTTTTGCGAGCCAACGGTTTAAGCGAAACTCGCCAGCGCTTTTCCATCCGCGCGGGGCTTACTTTCAGGTTGTTGCTCTTCTTTTCGCAGCGAGAGGTAAAACGTGGTACCGCCTAGGCCGCTTTGTACTTCCACTGTTCCGCCATGCGCTTCGACAATCTTCTTTGTTACCGAAAGGCCTAGGCCTGTTCCGACTGAGTAATTTTCAAGTCGGGGACTGCGATAAAATCGTTCAAAGATTCGTTCCAGTTGGTCGGCAGGAATCGAAGGACCAAAGTTGTGAACAGCAATGCGGGCTCTGTCCGCAAGAACCTCAAGGTTGATGCTGATGACACTGTCCGGATTCGCGTACTTGGCTGCGTTATCCAAAATCTGTGACAAGGCCGTCACCATCAGATCACGATCAACCATCACCTCAACCTCGTTGTCGAGGCCATAGGTACGCACCGGATGTCCGCGAAGTTGATCGGTCAACATCGATACCGTATCCCGAACAATGTCTCCCGCGCCGGTTAGCTCCAAGTGCAAACGAACCTCGGTGCTATCCAAGCGCGATGTCCGCAGCAGTTGAGTTGTTAAGCGGTCTAGTTTCTGACTCTCCGTGTCAATGAGCGACACCAGTTTCTCTTCTAAGTCGCCCACCTGCCGCATCGTCAGAATCGCCGTGCTTGCCGTCCGAATGGTAGTCAATGGGCTCTTGAAATCGTGCGCCAAGGCGTCCAAAACCGCCGCCCGAAGCTGTTCCGTCTGTCTTTCACCTTCAGCGCGACTCTCGTTTTCGAAGGAACGCCAGCGCTCTAGTGTGGACAATGTCAAAGACGAAATCGCGTCAAACGTAATCTGCGGAACCAGTGATCCCCGAAGCGCGAGAGTGGCCAGCGGCTGTCCATTGCTGAGAAGAGTGTGGACCAATGGCGCTGTCTTCCCATTGCGATGAGAGCCGCGCGCTAATTCTTGCAGCTCCGCGTCGCACTCCCCCGCAAACTCGATTTTTTCGGTGGAGCAATCATAGAATACGACCCCGCTGGCCTCGAACAAAGTTTGTATGAGTGTTACGATTTGCTGGCCCGGCGCTTTCCTCCTATCCATCGAAAGTAACTCGCGTGAGAACTGATAGAGCCGCTCAATCTCCCGCTGCCGGCTCGCCGCGCTCGCCGCTTCCAACTGAGCCTTTGTCGATAACCGGCTTACCACCAACGCGGTAAACTCGAAGACGATCAACGCTACCCAGTTCTGGGCATCCGAGATTACGAACGAGAACACCGGGGGAACAATGAAATAGGCCAGGCAGACGTTCGCAAAGATCGAAACAAACGTCGCTTGCCAAAATCCGATCCGCAGTGCCGCCACCACTACCACCAAAAGCTGCAGCAGCACTGTGGATGCGAGATTCAGACGGAACGAGTAGGCGAGGAACGTCGCCAGACCCACCGTCAGTATGCCGATCACCGTTGGTGCAAACGTGGTCAATGGGCGGCGCATCTCCTCACCTTGATTGCTTTCTGCCGTGAGCCTGTTCTTTGCACAGCGAACGAGAGCATTTCGTTACAGCCGACTTTTGACCCGACCGCCAAATCGCCTGTCTCCACGCTAACGACAGCGCCAGGAAAGCACTCTACCAGGCCAATGCCCTTTTCAGCATTCCACTTGATGAGGCGGCCAACAACCCGCCCTCTTTTGACTTGTAGTGACCGCAGTCGCGCCACTACTTCATGCACTTCTCTCTCAAAAGAGCTCGGTTTCACCCTAACGGCATGTGGGCTTTCCGCAGTCAGATTGGCATCCACCCGTTCCGCAGAAAAACTAAATAACCAGGAAGGCTTCCTACTGCGGTTTGAATCGTCCGGCGAAATCCCCACTCGTAGCGAGAGAGTGCCAATACGATTCCGGTATTCAAGATGCGTGTTGCCGTCGCTACCCCTCCACGATGCTGCGCGCAGGCTCAGGCCGGCTTTCGCCGCAGCCCCTTCCACGCACCGCTCGGCTTCATGCAAACTCTGGCATCCCAGCGGCTGAAACAATCCTGGATATTGTTGTTGAAGTTCGGTTAGCGTCATCGTGGGTCGGCCGACCTTAGAAAAAGTAAATAATGTCTCCGGCAAACATCACTTGTGTCTTTTTGGTGCCTGTGCTGTACGCCGGCATATCAAAGGAATGCTCGTACCGAATTTCCGGACGGAACACCACCGTGCTCCCAATCCAGTGGTTCCAAGAGATGCCGTCCTCCACGTAAGGTGTTTTAAACCCCGTGCGTTGTCCCTTCAGGTCGGCAAAATATTCATTGCGGAAACTGATGAAGTCTTTCTTCCCCAGTTGACGGTTTGTGTAGTTGAGAACCGCCCACTCAGGTGCGAAGCAAGTCAGCTCTGTGGGACGGTCACAGTATGCGCCATTTGCGTTGATAATCAACAGCGACTGCGCCGCAGGGTTGAATATATTGGGCGTGTGTTTTTCGTACTGATACCAAGATTCCGTAGCAGTGTGCCACTGAGTATTCTTGAACTTGTGATAATAGGTGAAATAGTAAGCAGCAAGATTGTTGTACGAATAGTTGGAATCGTTAATTGAGTTTGCGCAAACATAGATATTGTCTGCACCGTTCTGCCAGTTGTAGGCAGCGCAGAGGTTCACGGTGGCCTTTGCTTCTTTGGTCCAGGGCGCAGTATCGCAAGATGACGATAACCCAGCTTGAATCGTCCAATGGTCACTCAGCTTGAAAGTCCCGTTGATGCCGTCCTGCGTATAGCAGTCGTAGGTGTAAGTAAGCGAGTGAGTGTACGTGTAATTGTTCGGCGCAAGCTGGGCTTCAATATCAGGCAGTGACACGTACCTCCCCACTCTCACGTCCAATCCTTCTGCCACATGCGGGAAAAATAAATCCACATATGCCATTACCGGATCGTAGCCATATTTGTTGCCGATCGTTCCGTTGCTCTTGCTTTGTAGCAACTGATTACTGAGGATCCCGTTCGATGTTGTAAAACGGTAATCCATTCCATAGAGGTTCGTAAAACGGAATCCCCAATCAAAGTGATCGTGTTGCACTGTATCCGGATCTCGCTCAATATAAAACGTCGCCTGATCTAATTGAACGGAATTAGAAATCTGATTGTAGGAGGCGGGGGCGTTCGCATAAGGCCCATTCTTGGAGGTGCTAATATTCATCCCCACGTTGATCCAACCGTATAGCTGAATGCCGCTTTTCTTAAAGAAATCGCCATTGGGCCCTCCCAACAGAGCGGTTGTCAAAGGGTATGGACTGGCGTTGGGTTGGCCAATGTTCACTGTTCCTCCCATTGGCCAGACGGTGAACGGATAAGGAGGGTTATCAGTCACCGGAGGATACCCCCGATAAGCCGGTGGGGGGGCATTCAATGCGGCTGCGGATGGGTGCCAGTCGTCTACGTAGGCTTGCGCGAAGCGCCGAAGAAATCCAGAGGGGGCTGCCTTGGCTTGCCTGGAGGCCGGCGCAATGTTTTTCATGAGGGGCATCTCGATGGACGCATTCTGCCCTTCCAGCAGGTTGACAGCAATGGCCGATGCCACCTCGAATCCCTCCTTCCTTGCCAAAACGAGATAAGTGCCGGGTTTTAAGCCCGCGACATTGAAAGACCCGTCAGCGTCGCTGACAGCAGCTAACTCGCTGCTCTTATCGCCAGGCTTAACCACAACGTTCACCCCTGGTAGCGCTCGGCCATCTGATGCTTTTGTCACCCCGTGTATGCTAGCCGAGGACGTCTCGCCTTCGAGCGCCAGACCTCCAATCAGCCATAGCGGCAGAGCGAGGAGGGTGAGATGCCAGTGCCTGGAAATCATAGATAATTTCGTCTCAAATTCACAAAACGATAAGCAAACGAAGCTTTGATGGATTTTGAGACTCGGCGTGGTGTCTCGGCTTGAAGCCCGAACTAATCTCTAATAGGAGAGTGTAGTGACCCCGCAATAAGGAACGCATAAGCAAACGGTTAAAAATATTTCACTGATTTCGCTCGACCCATTGGGGCGTCTGAGATTCAATACCTAGCCCCACAAAAGTCAACGATCCTAAATTGTTAGTGGCTTGCAGACGACTGTTCACGGCTCTCGATAGACAAAACCAATCGAGGCGCTTCTGAAGAACTGCATCAGGATCACATTATGAAGAGCAATTGATCTTGTAACAGATTCTTTGGTTTGTTAGGAATAGCGGCAACGCTATTCTTATTGATTCCTTATGTTTTGAACAATTCGAAGGTGTGAGGATGAGGAACTCCATGCCTGCACCGTGGTTTACGCCTAGGACGGGAGGTGAGCGCTAAAAGACTCGTCTTGAGGGCCTCTGAATCTGTAGCCTATGTATGCTTCAGTGATGAGATAGACGGGCTTTGCCGGATTGTCTTCCAGTTTGAGACGGAGTTGACGGACGAACGTCCGCAGATATTCCAATTCATTCCCATGTTCTGCCCCCCATACTCCTTGGAGGAGCCTCTGATGAGTTACCGGCAGGCCCGCATGAGCCATTAGATAGTGGAGCAAGTCAAACTCCTTCGGGGTCAAGTGAACTACTTGGTCTGACTTCCGCACAATGCGACGCGCCGGATCAAGCTCGATTTCTCCGATAGAGATCCCGCCGGGAGTGTTATTGCCATACAAGCGAGTCCGTCTGACTGCGGCTCGCAATCTCGCAATTAATTCAGAAATATGGAACGGCTTCGTTATGTAATCGTCCGCCCCCGCGTCTAGCGCAAGCACCTTGTCGTCTTGCGAGTCACGAACCGTCAGAACTAGAATGGAGAGGCCTGGCGCAATCCTCCGCATCTCCGTGCATGTTTCGATCCCACCCATTCCCAACATGTTCAGATCAAGCAACACGACCTCGAATCGCTTTCGCCTCACGAGTCGTAACGCTTCTTCTCCGTCGGCAACTTCATCTGTGCTAAATCCAAATGCGGCCAGGGTTGTTTTTAAGACCTGTCGAATGGATGCTTCATCGTCAACGACCAAAATGTGTCCGGCTGAGTCTGTCAAGCAACTAGAGCATAGGATGCGAGTCATAAAGAAGGCATAAAGGAATCGCGAAGCCGGTCTTTACGCTCTCACACTCGACTCTCTAAATCGCAGCCAACTTTATGCGGCCTTTATCTCACAGCAACGTGGATGGGAGCTATAGGAGTTCACTTTCCCAATGAAGACAGCACTCTCCAAAAACACATCTAGGGGGACATAAAGACTTTGTAAAGAAAACGTGAGCGTGTGCTTGCGTGAGTGTGAGGAGTTATAGATTTTTGCCACTAATCTCGATTCAAAACATTATTAGTTGATCTTGATGACTTGTATTGCTTTCTCATCATTGCTCAGTTCATACTGACCAACAAGTATTTGAAGCAGGGGTTAACCAGGACCGAGAGGTCGATCCCTGATCTCGTCAATCCTCACCCGAGTTTGGTAGAGGCACCGCAACTGTCGGTGAAAGAGTGCTCCTTGCGCAGCACAGAAAGCCCCCAAGTAACGCACCACAAAACTTGATCCATAGGGAGAGAAGTAAACCATGAGAAAGACTTTCCGAAGGAAGATCCTGAGCGTTGTATTTGTCTCAATGCTCGGACTGAATTGGGCTAGCCAGTCGGCGTTTGCCCAAGCCGCGGATTCGCCGCCTCCAGCGGACGTGAAGAAACAGATTGACGATCTGAAGCAACGAATCGATCAACTAGAACAACAATTGAATAAACCAAAACCTCCAGAACCTGCGGCACAGGCTGCTGGTAATCCTGCAGCGCCCGCTGCTCCTGGCGCTCCGGCTCCATCGGCAGCAGGCGCAGCGCCGGCCCCTCCAACTACACCACCGGTCGATCTCGAAACACCATTTGCCTTCGGTGATTTTACGTGGATGAACGCAGTTCCACGAAATCATGACTCGGTCTTCGACGGAAAGTACTTCACGGGCGAATTCCGCTGGGATAGTAACTACATCTACGATTACAATCATCCGATTGATCACAGTTTGGGAGGCACCACTGAAGGAACGCGAACGGGAGAGTTTGTTCTTCAGCAGCTGAACTTGGGCGGTGACTTCCACTGGGAAGGTGTACAAGCTCGTTTTTTATCACAATTGGGGGCGGTGGCTACCGCAACTCCGCGCAATGACGCCAGTCCCACAGTGGGTCAGTGGGATATCGCCGACGCGTACCGATACCTAACCGAAGGCTACGGCGGCTACCACATCAATTACAAACACGGCGTCAATATTCAGGCCGGCATCTTCATGTCGTACATCGGATTGTTCAGCTACTACAGCTTCGACAATTGGTCCTACCAGCCTTCGTACGTATCATCAAACACGCCTTGGTTCTTCAATGGCTTTCGAGTGCAGTATTTTCCTACCAACAAACTCAAATTTGAGCCATGGCTCATCAATGGCTGGCAGTCCTACGGCAAATTCAACGGCCGTCAAGGCGTAGGTGGGCAGATTCTGTGGCGTCCATCGGAAAAGTGGGATTTTGTGTTCAACACATATACCGCGGGCGAAGACACGCTTTTCACGCATAGAACCCGTTCTCACGAAGACGACAGCATGGAATACAAGTATTACGACAATCCCAAGAAGTTCATGCACCGTATGGCGTTTTCATTTACCTTCGACATAGGCTGCGAAACGGGCGGCGGTCAGACTGTTGTGATCGGCACAACGCCTGGACAGAAAGTTGTTTGTACCCATGGCAAGGCTGCGACACCCGCACAGAATTTCGTGGGTGGAATGCTCTATCATCGCTGGTGGTTCGACAGAGACAAATTCGGCGCAACAGTGGGCGGCGGTTGGATGAACAACCCAGGTCGCTATCTAGTGTTATTGCCGCCGATTGACGGTGCTACTGCCAGCACCGGTACTCCCTACTTCACGGAAAATCCAGGCCAGCAGTTCAAGGCATACGATTTCCAAACTACCTTTGATTGGATGCCCACGCAATTCGTTACCTGGCGTTTGGAATTTACCCAACGTGGCGCCGACGTTCCTTACTTTACCGGACCGGGCGGCATTACTCCTCCCGGCGGTAACAATGGCAATCCCGGGTCGATTACGCCGGGCTGGTCTCCCGACCTGCGCAAGCAGGAACGACGCTGGATCTTTGCCTTGTTGGTGCGTTTGTAGTTAAGTTTGAAGTGTGTGACTAGCGCGGCGCGCCGGCAAAAGCGCGTCGCGCCCTTTTGAGTTTCGGATCACAATATGAAAGTCAACCTGATCACAAAAACCATGCTCGTTTTTCCGGTCGCATTGTTATTGACGGCCTCAGATCCCGCTTGGACCTCCAAGGCCTTGCCCGCATGGACGGAGGCTGACGCTAAAGAGTTTTTAGCCTCATCTCCATGGGTTAAATACATAAAGCCAACGTTACTCCCAGGCTTGAGTGAGTGGCAACGAAGAGATGGAGGAAACATGACCGCCGAAGGGGGCGGCAAGAGTTCGGGCCTGGATCTAAACGATCTAACCGGGATACATCCGAAAGATCGCGCAGCTGACAGAACCGATCTTGATGCTAACGGCATCCCGCGCAAAATTGTTGTCCGCTGGGAAAGCGCGCTGCCCGTGCGCACCGCACAGATCAAAGCCAAAGACGAAGACGCTCCGGATCTTGATGGAGAAGACTACGCCATTGCCGTCTATAACGTGCCGCTGAAGGGCGCGATGTACAACGTGGACCTTAAAGTTTTAGCTAATACCTTGAAGCGCAACGCTGAACTAAAAGAAGAGGGAAAGAAAGATCTTCAACCGTCGCGGGTAGTGGTCCGCCAAAACGGCAGCTCCGTTGCCACAATCATTTTCTTCTTTCCACGCACCGCGCGCCTCACGGCAGACGACAAACGGCTCGAATTTGTGGCACTTGTTGGGCGGCTCTACCTGGCGCAATATTTCTATCCGCCGGAAATGCTCCTCCAAGGAAAACTCGAATTGTAGGGATCTCAGTTCCGTTCTTTACATAATCCTTACGAAATACCGAGAGTGTTCTTACGAAAACAGTACCTAACTGTCAACATAGGTGACCTCCCGTAAAGATCCGCTCCCTTTTTTGCCATTTGTCACATTGCTTCCTTATGTCTTACAAAGCGATACTTAACTCTAAAAAGGAGGAACCGATTCGCTGTGCATTATGCACGAGGAGATCAGACCAACGATCTACTAGCCGAAAGATATAGCCGAAAGATTCTTCAAATTGGAGGAGGAGCAATTGAAATGTCCTGATATCCTCCCTACACTCAAGAAGTACACGTGTCGCCCCGTTTTGCGCCGCATATTCTTTGGCTGGATCTGTTGCGTGCGACATTCCCCGATGACTCCAGCAATCTCAACTCACGATGGATGACCTTATCAGTTTTGTTGTTGGTTTGTTTGCATTTGCGCTATTTGCTTTTGTCCTGATGGTTGCGGGCTGGTCTGTTGCCAGCAGAGTTTTAGTAAGGGAGGCGAAACGATCGGCGGTGAAGAGTAGAGCGATCCGTAAAACTCACCGCAGATCTACTAGTCCAAATTCTAAGCGAACTGCGTCCTTAACCAAGATCCGGACTTGAGTGTCATTTACAGGTGCCCTTCGAAACTTCAAGATGAATAACGAAACGACAATTTATTACAACGAACGACATTCAAAACTGCACCTGTTCTTTTGGTTCGTACTCGTTTGTGCTTGCGCTAACTCTCTCGAGGCGCAGAAAGTATACACATGGGAAGAGATTCGCGATCGCTTTAGCGAGGTTAATCCCACTCTCAAAGCCGATGAACTCAGCATCGAAGAATCCAGGGCTGCCGAAATTACTGCTTACCTCCGACCCAATCCGGATCTCTCATTAACGGCCGACGGTGTTCAGATCAATCGCAACCAGGGAGTTTGGACTCCGTTCAGCGGTGTAGTAGAAACTCCTGGCATCAGTTACTTACACGAACGCCAACATAAACGTGAATTGCGGCGCGACCAAGCGAAAGAAAACACCGCCATTGCAGAATCGACCTATCAGGATCAGCAGCGGAACCTGTTGTTCAATTTGCGTAACGCTTTCGTCCAAACTCTGCAAGCGAAGGCTGTCCTGCAGAACGCGATTGGAAATCTCGAATACTGGGATCACGAACTAGAAATCAATCGAAAGCGCTTGAAAGCCGGAGACATGGCGCAGGTAGATTTGAACCGTCTAGAGTTGCAGCGCGTCCAGTTTGAGTCCGACTACGAAACAGCCAGCGTGAATCTCCGAACAGCTAAGATCCAGCTTTTGATGCTTCTGAACGAGAGAACGCCCATTGAGAAAGTTGACGTGAGCGGAACGTTCGATTTCAGTGAATCGATGAAACCGCTTGAGGAATTCCGCAGTGCTGCGCTCGAAGCGAGACCCGACTTGAAGGCTTCTCTCCAGAATGTCGAGTTGGCGAAGATTACGTACAACCTGGCTGTCGCAAATGGATCTTCCGATCCAACGTTTAGCGTTTGGTACTCCCACAATCCTTCCTTCAGTAACCCCTACGCAAACGAAACAATCGGCGGCAGCGTCAGTATTCCGTTGCGCATCTTCGATCGAAACCAGGGNNATCGTTCAAAATCTAAATCTGCTCAAACCTTACAAAGCGAAGTATCTGCCGCTGGCCGAAGACAACAGAAACAGGATCAGGATTGCGTACGAAAACGGCGGCTCGTCTTTATTGGATTTACTCGACTCCGAGAAAGCGTACCGGGATACCCGCTTGGCGTACCTGAATTTAATTGGCTCGTATTTGACAGCGGCTGCTCAAATGAATATGGCCGTCGGTCGGGAGGTTCTACAATGAGTCGCACATTTCCCTTCAGCTCGCTCTCAAACAGAGGAACTGCTGCTGGATTAATTCTTCTGTCACTGGCGCTTGCCACTTTGACAACAACCGGTTGTGGCAAACAATCAGATGTACACGCCTCCGACACCGGGCCGCATGATGCCGTCGTCGAGCCCGATATGGATGCCAACAACTTCAAAGTCGATCATCCAGATCAATTCCCCGTGAGCGAGGCTGGCTCTTATCTTGCTTCATCGGAGTTGAATGCTACCGGTGTAGTGAGTCCCGACGTGTCACGCCAGATTCCAGTGCCATCTGTGGCAACCGGTCGGGTTGTGGAAATCGACGCCCGTCTTGGCGACCAAGTCAAGAAGGGCCAGCTGCTCTTCAAAGTGAGAAGCACCGACATTGCCGGCGCCTACTCCGACTACCGAAAAGCGATCAAGAACGAAGAACTCGCAAAGATTCAGCTTGATCGCGCCAAGCTACTCTACAACGACGGGGCTATCCCAAAGAGCAGCTTAGAAACCGCGCAAAACGCGGAGGACAACGCCGTGGTCGATGTGGAAACAACCACTGAGCATCTTCACATTCTCGGCTCTGACCCAGCTCATCCATCCGGAATTGTTGAAGTGTATGCCCCGGTCTCGGGAACCATCACCGATCAACAAATTACTGCCGCTGCCGGAGTGCAAGCCCTGTCCGCGCCGAATCCCTTCACCATCTCCGATATGTCTCACGTCTGGATCATTTGTGACGTATACGAGAACGACCTGTCTCAGGTGCACCTCGGAGAGTTTGCCGACATCCATTTGAACGCCTATCCTGACCGAGTCCTGAAAGCGCGAATCGGCAACATAGGGCAAATCATGGATCCCAATATCCACACGGCCAAAGTAAGGCTGGAAGTGGAAAACCCAGCCATCATGCGGCTAGGCATGTTCGTAACCGCTGCCTTCCACGGACAGCAAAAAGTGGCGCACGCCTCGGTTCCAGCTACGGCCGTTCTTCATCTGCACGATCGCGATTGGATCTACACTCCGTCCTCTAAGTCGGGTGTATTCAAACGGATCGAAGTAGCGGCTGGCAACATGCTGCCTGGCAATCTTCAAGAGATTACATCCGGCATCGATCCAGGAACAAAGGTCGTCACCAACGCTCTCGTATTGCAGAACACGGTGGAACAGTAGATGCTGCGTGGCGCTGTCGACTTCGCCTTAAATAATAGACTAGTTATCGTAGCGATAGCGTTGGTGCTGTTCATCTGGGGCGCCGTATCATTTCACCAACTCCCGGTGGAAGCTTATCCGGATGTTGCCGACAACTACGTAGAAGTCATCACCCAATGGCCAGGCATTTCGGCCGAACAGATTGAACAGCAGGTGACCGTTCCGCTGGAAAACGGCATGAATGGTATACCGCACTTGGTTCACTTGCGTTCGTTCTCTCTCTTCGGACTTTCCGATGTAAAACTGATTTTCGACGATGAATCAGACAACAATTGGAACCGTGAGCGCGCGCTGGAGCGTCTCTCCCAAGTCACTATGCCTACTGGTGTGCAGCCCCAAATGGGTACAGATTGGAGCCCGGTAGGTCAGATTTATTTCTTCACGCTGCATAGCACTAACCCGCAATACGACCCGATGGAATTGAAGTCACTCGAAGACTGGGTTGTTGAAAAGAATTTCAAAGCCGTGCCCAACGTTGTCGACGTTGCCAGTTTTGGAGGACCCACTCGTGAATATCAAGTCCGTATCGACCCAAACAAGTTAGTCGCTTATGGCCTGAGCATTGGTCAGGTTGAACAGCAGCTTACTGCAAACAACACAAACGCCGGCGGCAGCTTCATTGAAGCCGGATTGCAACAAATTAACGTTAGCGAAGTGGGCTTGGTGGGGCGTGTTCATGATATCGAGCAAACCGTCATCATGTCTAAAAGCGGCACACCGCTGCGCGTGAAAGATATCGCGGTTGTTTCACAAGGGCCGAAAATTCGACTGGGTCAGTTTGCCCACGCGATCCACAAGGAAGACGGCAAGATCATTGATAATGACGACGTGGTGGCTGGAATCGTGCTGCTGCGCAAGGGAGCAGACGCCGACACCGCGCTCAAAGGGATTCACGAGAAAGTCAAAGAGATGAACGATCTCATTCTGCCTCCTGGTGTGAAGATCGTTCCCTTTATTGATCGAAGCGACCTGGTTCATTTCACGACTCACACCGTATTGCATAACCTCACTGAGGGCATCATCCTTGTTGTCGTTATCTTGTTCCTGTTTTTGGGCAATGTCCGTGGTGCCATTATTGTGGCCCTGACTATTCCGTTTGCTCTGCTATTCGCCTCCACATGCCTGCAACTCAAAGGAATTCCCGCAAACCTTTTATCGCTCGGCGCGTTAGATTTCGGCATGGTGGTCGACGGCGCAGTCGTCATGGTGGAGAACATCATTCGCCACCTCACTCATCCTGATCCCCGTAACCGTACACCGAAACAAAAGATCGCAGATGCCGCACACGAAGTACAGCGGCCGGTTTTCTACGCAATCGGAATTATCATCACCGCTTACATTCCGATCTTCACGCTACAACGTGTTGAAGGTCGTTTGTTCAAACCAATGGCCTGGACCGTAGCCTTTGCTCTCTTAGGAGCCTTGATCTTTTCAATGATCATTGCCCCGGTACTAGCGAGCCTCTTTTTTCCCAAGGGCACTCGTGAATGGCACAACCCGGTGATGACCTGGCTGACAAATCGTTACCGCAAGCTAGTGCGCCTGGCCATTGAAACCCGCTATGTCACTGTAGGGTTTGTAGGGTCACTCATGATCGGGGCCTTCTGGCTGGCCGGCACCATTGGATCTGAGTTCCTGCCCCACTTAGACGAAGGCGCCTTGTGGGTTCGCGGCACCCTGGCGCCCAGCACCGGGCCCACTGAAGGGATCCGCGTATCCGATCAAGTAAGAATTCTTCTTGCACGCTTCCCGGAAGTAATCCAAACCACAAGTCAAGTTGGTCGTCCAGATGATGGCACAGATACCACCGGCTTCTTTAACACCGAATATTTCGTAGATCTAAAACAAAAAGAGCAATGGCGTCCTGCTTTTCATGAGGATAAAGAAGCGCTCATTGCCGCCATGGATAAAGAAGTAGAAAAGATCCCCGGCGTACTTTGGAACTTCTCCCAACCCATCTCGGACAACATGGAAGAAGCAGTCAGCGGCGTGAAGGGCGAATTGGCCACCAAGATCTTCGGAGAAAATCTCAAAGTTCTAGAAGAAAAGAGCGACGAAATTGTTGCGGTCATGCGCAAAATCCCCGGCATCACAGACCTTGGCGTCTTTAGAGTGTTAGGTCAGCCAAATCTGAATGTGGTCGTGGACCGTCAGGCAGCGGCTCGTTATCAGGTGAATGTCGCAGACGTACAGGATGCCATTCAGACCGCCGTAGGTGGAAACGCCCTGACCCAAGTTCTCAAGAACGAGGCTCGCTACGACCTTGTCTTACGTTACCTGCCGAGCTATCGCAGCACTAAAGAAGAAATTGAGGACATCCGCTTGCTCTCCGCCTCTGGCGAAAGAGTTTCTCTAGCCCAGCTATGCAAAATTAACGTGGCCGACGGTGCATCTGAAATCTATAGAGAAGGAAACTCGCGCTACATCGCCATTAAGTATAGTGTGCGCGGACGCGATCTCGGCGGTGCGGTGGAAGAAGCCATCAAGAACGTGAACTCCCAAGTTAAGTTGCCGCGCGGTTATCACTTGGATTGGGAGGGCGAATACGAAAGCCAGAAGCGCGCGCAAGCTCGCTTGGCGATTATCGTTCCCCTAACAATCATGCTGATCTTCGTCATTCTCTACACCATGTTCACCTCTCTGAAATGGGCCATGCTCATCTTCACGAACGTGATGGTGGCTCCCATAGGTGGAATCATTGCGCTTCACCTTTCCCATACAAACTTTAGCGTTTCTTCGGGAGTAGGATTCCTGGCGCTTTTCGGCGTCTCCGTGCAAACCGGCGTCATCATGGTGGAGTACATTAACCAGCTACGTGCCAGAGGCCATACTCCAGAAGATGCTGCCATCGAAGGTGCCGTCCTCCGTTTGCGGCCTATTATGATGACGATGCTGGTTGCTACTTTAGGGCTTCTTCCTGCTGCTACTTCGCACGGCATCGGTTCCGACTCGCAGCGGCCTTTTGCACTTGTCATTGTGGGAGGTCTGATCGGCGAGTTAATGCTGAGCATTTTTCTCCTACCTACGCTCTATGTTTGGTTTGCACGAGAAAGCGATAAACTGCCCAAGGCAGAGGCAGAATTTTATGAAGAGTAGCTCAGCGAGCTTATGGCCAAGCTAGATACGTTCAGGCGCGTTTCCGACACGGGTGTCATTCCAGCGATTCGCACCGCCAATAGCCATGTGGCGGTGCGAACCGCAGAAGCCATCCTCCAGGGTGGAGTAGCCATTATCGAAGTCTCTCTCGCCCCAAGAGGCGCCCTCGATGTTTTGGATGCCGTGGCCACCGAACACGGCAGGTCGATGTTGATTGGTGCGGGCACAGTCGTTGATGCGGAAGGTGTAAGGCAGGCCGCCCTGGCGGGGGCGCAATTTATTGTCACTCCTGGATTTAGCCTCGAATGCGTCGCTAAAGCACAAGAATTCGGGCTTGCAATCTTTGCGGGAGCCCTGACTCCAACCGAAGTGCAAATCGCCTCGGCTAGTGGCGCCGATGCTGTGAAATTGTTCCCGTGTTTCGCCGCGGGTGGAACTCGTTACTTGCGATCGCTCCGAGGTCAATACTCGGCCACCAACTTCATCGCATCCGGTGGAGTGGGTCTCGACAATTGCGCCGAGTATATCCGCGCCGGTGCTTGTGCGATCGGCGTCGGAGGAGAAATCGCCGACGCTGAATCTATGTCCATTGGTGACTTTCGCGTGTTCACCGTCCGTTCCAAGCGCCTCCTGGAGGCCGTTCGAGATGCGCGTGCGTTGTTGGAGGAGAGCCTGTCCTTAAACGTAGGGGAAGGGCGCTGAACTTGACTGAATAGTCTTAAACGGGCCAGTAGCCAAACATACGATGGAGAATTAACTCCATCCAATGTTTGAGGACAGCCGCGCTGCGAACTGCTACCATTTCGAAATGTTACTGGCGGTTCAAATGCACTTTCGCCAATGGAAGCGGGTTCATGTGAAGCTTCTCGCCAAAGTGGCAGCCGGCCCTCGGGATCTCGGGTGCTCTTAATAAGGCTACGGCCACTCGTACTAATTGCAGTTCTCCTTATCCTTTGGCAAATAGCCGCAAGCCGGCAATCGGTTCACGTTTTGCCAAGTACTTTTGAGACGTTCGACGGCCTTATCGACTTGGCGCAGCACGGACTCTTGCTGAAATATGCCGTTGCCTCACTCTTCCGAGTGACATGGGGCTTCACTGCGGCTGCGGTATTGGCAATCCCACTAGGCCTGATTATCGGTTGGTACCGGCGCGCCGAACTAGCGTTTAACCCATTAATTCAGATCTTGCGCCCTATTTCTCCGCTCGCCTGGATTCCCATCGCAATCCTTTGGTTTGGCGTCGGAGATGGAGCAGCCGTATTTCTGATTTTTATCAGTTGCTTTTTCCCGCTGCTTTTAACAGCCATGAATAGTGTTCAAAACGTCCCTGCTGTCTACATAAACGCCGGGCGGAATTTTGGTCTGAGTCAAGCGACCCTCATTTATCGTGTTTTATATCCGGCCGTTATGCCCCAATTGATTACCGGCCTGCGTATTACTTTGGGGTTGGCTTGGCTGGTAGTAGTGGCGGCGGAGATGATTGCGGTGAACTCCGGCCTCGGGTTTCTCATCATTGATGCGCGCAACGCAGGCAATCGCTACGATCTTGTGGTTGCGGGCATGGTTGTCATAGGAGTGATTGGCCTGCTCCTCGATTTAGGGATGCGTTCACTGGCGGGAGTTAAATCGCTTCGCTGGGGAACTTCGGAGGATTAGTGCCACCAAAACCGATAAAACTAGCTGCGCAGCACATCAGTATGGCATTTACGCGTGACGGTAAGACCACGCCTGTTTTGAGCGACATTAACTTAGAGGTCGCCCAGGGAGAGTTTCTGTGTATTGTGGGTCCCTCTGGCTGTGGCAAGTCAACGCTACTCAGTGCCATGGCTGGCTTTTTGTCTCCGACGAGTGGCGAGATACGGATTGATGGTCAGGCGGTAACTGGCCCTGACCCTCGCCGTATCTTTGTTTTTCAGGAGCGCGGTGTCTTTCCCTGGCTCACAGTAGAAGGGAACATCGAATTTGGTCTCTTCAACGTCCCGCGCCATGAACGCGAGCAACGGATTGCTCACTACGTCAAGATGGTGGGACTTACAGGTTTTGAGAAGGCTTATCCGGCCGAACTCTCTGGAGGAATGAAGCAGCGCCTCGAAGTGGCACGCGCCTTGGCGGTAAACCCGGACATGCTGCTGCTGGATGAACCGTTCGGAGCCCTGGACTCTATTACACGCCTCACCATGCGCAGTGAATTGCTGCGTATATGGGAGGCGGAGGGCAACACAGTCGTTTTTGTTACGCACGATATCGAAGAGGCGGTTCAACTTGCGGACCGTGTGGCAGTGATGAGTGACCGTCCCGCCACAATTCAGCAGATTGTCACTATAGATATCCCGCACCCGCGCGATCTTAGTTCGGTGCGTTATCTGGAACTACGCAATGGCATCTTTGAACAGCTTGGTTTGGCGCATAAAATATGAACTCACTCGCTGAGCCCAAAAAGTGGGAGAAGTTCTTTTGGCCGCTGCTGGCGCTGGCTTTGTTTCTGGCGCTGTGGCACTACTCGATCGTTTGGACAGCGACGAAAGTCTTTCCCTCGCCCCTGGCCGTGCTCAAGGGAATAGCTGAACTCTCCAAAAAAGGCTTGCTCTGGAGGTACATTGGAGATTCGTTGCGCCGTGTGGGACTGGGCTTCGGCTTTGCGACTGCGGTGGGCATCCCGCTCGGATTGACTCTCGGCTGGTATCCATCTATCAACCAAGTCGTGAATCCGGTGTTGCAAATGCTGCGGCCCATTAGCCCGATTGCCTGGATTCCGGTTGCGATTGTTCTTTTTGGCGTGGGCGAAACGACGGCGGTCTTCTTGATATTTCTAGCTGCCCTGTTCCCCATCGTTGTCGCCTGCATTAGTGGTGTATCCAGCGTTCCAAGCATCTTCCGGCGCGCAGGTAGGAACTTTGGACTGGCACCCTTCCAGTTGTTGACAAAAGTGATCTTCCCAGCTGCGCTGCCGCAAATCATAATCGGCTTGCGTATTGCTCTTGGTATTGCGTGGGTGGTGGTGGTAGCGGCAGAGATGATTGCCGTGGATTCCGGCCTTGGCTATCTTGTTATTGATGCACGAAATTCAGGTAAGCGCTATGACCTTGTAGTGGCGGCGATGTTGCTTATTGGCGTGATCGGCCTGCTCTTGGATGTGTGCTTTCGGAATCTAAGGAACATCAAGTCTGTGCGATGGGGGTTCCGCAATGAGTCTTAAGCTCAAGATTGTAATGTTGGTGTCGGGATGGCTCGTTCTGATTTCGGCACTACATGGATACCTAAACGTGAACTGGGGATCATTGCTCAACGATTATCGTCCCCCGTCTGAACGCAAAATCAGTGTTGCCTACATTCCAGTCACCTGCCAACTCACGTGCCCTGTGACTGACTACATATCGAAGCTGTCTCAGAATGGTGAAATCTTTCTGCCGCGATTGTTTCAGGGATTCCCCGAAATCAAGGAGGCCCTTATCTCGAACAGAATGCAGGCGGCATTCATTGTTGCGCCGCTGGCGATCGCATTGAGGGCGCAGGGCGTACCTATCAAGGTTGTCTATCTGGGGCACCGATATGGCAGCGCCGTTGTCGTTCGTAAGAATGGCCCTATCAAAACGTTTGCCGACTTGCGCGGCCATACCATTGCCATTCCGAGCCGTTTTTCCGACGAACGGCTGCTCGTGTTTCGAGCCATGAAAGTCTGGGGTATCAAGCCAAGCGAAGTGAAGATGGTGGAGATGGCGCCGCCGGATGTTTCGGGAGCTATGGCCGTAGGCGCCATTGACGCCTTTGTGATGGGCGAGCCCTTTCCATCCCAAGCAGAACTCGGAGGTTATGGGAGGATTCTGTTTCAAGCCCGCGAATATTGGCCCGATTACATGTCTTGCATTCTGGTCGTGCAGCAGAATCTCATCGACAAGCGGCCCGACATAGTGCAGAGATTAGTGGACGGCATTGCCCGATCGGGTCTCTGGTTAGATAAAGGCAAGCCTGAGCGCGAAGATGCGGCCGACTTTGTGGGCCGTTTCTATTACAACCAGAAGCCTGCTCTGTTGCGCTGGGCATTAACCAAACCGTTGGATCGCGTGATGTATGCGCCGCTTGCGCCGCGCAAACCCGATTTCGACATGGTACGCGATCTCATGATCGAGACCGGAGTCTTGAACAAGAAGATCAGTTTCGAAGAGTATACCGATACGCGTTTTTCCGATGGCGCGAAGACGGAGACTGCTTGGAAGTACGAGGCCGGCATGGCCACTGCCAATTAGAAGGAGATCCCTAAGATGGTTCGACGCAATTTTATTCGACAAATCACTCTGGCCAGTGCCGGCGTTGGCATGGTGGAAGCGAGCCCAAGCCAGACAGTCACTTACCATGTCAAAGGTTTTACCTGCCCAACTTGTGCGGTAGGCCTAGACACTCTGCTTCGACGGCAAACAGGCGTGATTCAATCGAAATCCACCTATCCAGGAGGCACCACTGTGATTGATTTCAATCCACGCCTCATCGATGACAAATCGCTCAAGAACTTCATTTCTGAGTTAGGCTTTACCGCGGAGGAAGAACCAAAACATCATGAGTAATCTGTCAAGCGCCACTGTCTATTCAACTTTATCCGGGTCTCTGACTGAGAGTTTGGCGCTTCGGCGGCCGCCCATCGCCATCTCCTTTGCCGATGCAATGCCTAAGGGCGTGACCAATTTTGCCGGCAGAGCACCTGCCGGATGCCGATTCTGGGAGGATGCCGCCAATGGGGCGTTTGGGACTTCCGCTGTTGACCACAGTCTGTGCGCCGTCGGTATATATACACACAATTTGCTGCCAACTCCGGGTTACGAAGTTGACTTAGCAGACGCGCTGAAAGTGTTCCAACAGCTTGGCTACGTGAGAGAAGCAGATATCGCCACAATCCCGGTCCTTCAGTCTCAGTATCGGCACGTTGTTTATTCGCCGCTGGCTGAAACTCCATTGACACCGGATATCGTCATCTTGTTTGTAGACGCCAATCAGACGCTCATCCTATCTGAAGCCACCCAGCAAGTGGAAAATGCAAATGCACCAGCTATGGGTAGACCGGCCTGCGCGGTGGTTCCTCAAGTAATGAATACGGGGCGGGCGGCACTGAGTCTTGGTTGCTGCGGAGCCAGAGCATATCTGGATACTCTCACCGATGGCATGGCCATTTTTACAATTCCCGGTGCGAAACTCGAGGCGTATACGCAGCGGATAGAGGAACTGGCGAAAGCAAATGCTGTGCTTTCGAAGTTTCACGCATTGCGGAGGCGCGAAATCGCGGCAGGCCTAACTCCCACTGTGGGCGAGTCTCTGGAGGCCCTCAAAACCGGTAGTTCAGCTCAATGAACCCGAAGGGGCTGTCGGCATGCTGATAGATGGCTTTGATAACGTCTCCACCCTGCGCGTAGCCAAAGTAGAAACCGATCGAACTGACCCGGTTAAGAGCATAATCTAAACTCGCATCGTATAGATTTGCCAGATCGCTCTTTCCATTGCTTGGCCGTCCTTGATATCCAAAAGTCCAAGGTTGAAATGCTCCTCCGCCGGTATACCAGAGGTCCTTCGCACTCGCCAGCGAAAGGTGATGTCCGTCGATTCGAACTGTCGTGGACTTGGATGGCCGTAAGATCATCTCGCCGAAAGCGTCGCAATTATCCATTTCGTTGAAAAAGGGATACCGTGCGTAAACTCGCGGCGTGGGCAGAATCGCAAAGAACGTTCCATGTGTGCCATCTTTAGAATTACCATCGCCGCTGCCGTAATAATATCCTCCGCGAAACCATGGACGCACCTTATTTGCGAAGTGAGGTTGGAGTCCGCCTTCTAATGCCGCCGCTCCCGACCGCTGAGCGAGACTGCCCCACGCGCCGCTCTGCAGCGCTCCCCACGCTAGTAAATCAACAGTGCCCGAGCGAGTCTCAATAGCCTGGATATAGTGGCCTCCATAAGTGCCAATGCGAATTTCCCCAGTGTCAGCAGCTCGCGCCGCCGCCGATCGATTATCTGTCTTCAGAACGTTTCTGAAGTCTTGATAGTAAATGCCGAACAAACGCCATTCAGCGGAATTGCTCGATGAATGTGTCACCTCGCGAGTGGCCGATAAGTAAGCAAACGGTGTCTTGACCCAACCCCAGCCATCAACCTGATAGACACCGCGGGTAGGAACGGCGCCTACGGCCGTAACGGTCCATGGCCCTTCCGCGAAAGCCATATTGGCTCCATCGAAGCTGCGCTGAATGTCGGTAAAGCCAAATGTGCCGATTAACCGCTGCCCGATGCGGTCTCGTTTGAGAGCGGAGAGTGTTGTGTTGGAGGCTTTTCCCTCTGCTCCTTCACCGAATTCAAAGCGCCCAATCTGTGTACGAGTGTGTTCGCTTTTGAAGCGGACATAAGCTTCTTTTGGAAAGATCATGGCAGCGAAACGGTTGGATGAGTTACTCGCGTAGTAACTGCCTCCAAGGCCGAGTTGGCCTTGCGGCGCAGGAACTACTGCCTTGTTCGGCAAACCCAGCAAGAAGGGGGCGGCAAAATCCACTTTCCAGTCGATTGAGGAAGATGTTTGGCTCAGAGCGAACTGGGCCAGCGTTCCAGAGAATGCATAATTATTTTCTCCTTTCCCGCCAAACCAGTCCCAAAATTCTACGCGTTCGCGAATGCTGCCGCTGAACGTTACAGTGCCGACCTGAAGAGGCTGCTGCTGTGGAGGGCCATCACTCGTTTGCGAAAGCGCCGGAGCGGCAGACAATAAGAGGAAGGCCAGTAGGTGGAAGAAAGTCTTTTTTATAGGCATTTGTGAAGCTAAGAGCGAGAAGTCTTGGAGAACAGGTAAAAGCAGCTTTGCAAGAGTGTAACGTGCGTCTAAACGCTCTGTCATCAAGCAAACGATTGAGTCCTGGCTCAGTCTAAAGGTTGAGTCGCTTCTCTCCACCTTCAGTTGGAGAGTGCTCTCAATCACATGTCCGAGGACAAAGCTAGTCTAATGTTTCAGAAATCGCTTTACCTTTTGTAAGATAAGCCTGATACTGGAAGAGCGATGCCTCGACCACCGGCTGCGAACCTGAAGATAAGCGAGCACGAACGCAAAGAGTTGCTTCGGGTGAGAAGTCATCGCAGCATGCCGCAGAGCGTAGTTCTACGAGCGAACATAGTGTTGGAGGCGGCGAGAGGAGTTGCGAACAAGGCGATAGCTCGCCATCTTTCGACGAGTTTGCCGACCGTCTTGTTGTGGCGTCGGCGGTACGATTCAAAGCGGCTGGAGGGAATTCTAGCGGATCAACCACGCTCCGGCCGACCGAAACAAATCTCGGATAAGACCGTTGCGGCGATTGTTGACGCGACGATGAAGACCAAGCCGAAGGATGCCACTCATTGGAGTGTCCGCACCATGGCACAAAGTCAGTCAGTAAGCGCCGCAACCGTATATCGGATTTGGCAAGAACACAAGCTCCAGCCACATCGGGTTGAATCCTTCAAATTCAGCACTGATCCAAACTTTGTCCTGAAGTTGCGCGATATCGTTGGGCTTTATCTAAACCCGCCCGACAAGGCGCTGGTGCTGAGCGTCGATGAGAAGAGCCAGATCCAGGCCTTGGATCGCACCCAGCCGATTCTCCCTCTTCGCCCCGGTCTGCCGGAACGCCGTACTCACGACTACGAACGGCACGGGACCACCACGCTGTTTGCCGCTTTGAATGTGCTGGAAGGCACGGTGATCGGCCAATGCCAACCTCGGCACCGGCATCAGGAGTTCCTGCTATTCCTTAACAAAATCGACACTTCGATAGATCCCGCCCTGGACATCCATCTGATCTTGGACAACTACGGCACGCACAAACACCCTCTCGTGAAACAGTGGTTCCAAGAGCGCCCCCGCTATCATGTCCACTTCACTCCGACCAGTAGTTCCTGGCTCAATCAAGTCGAACGATGGTTCGCCGAGATCACGAGAAAACAGATCCGTCGCGGTTCCTTTCAGTCAGTCCGCGACTTAGTCAGAGTCATTCAAAACTACATCCGCCAAAACAACAAAGCTCCCCGGCCCTTCCTTTGGGTCGCATCGGCCAATGTCATCCTCAAAAAGATCAGGAAATATAAAGACACTTCAGAAACAGCAGACTAGTATCTGTTACCTAAGCTTGCGTAAGGCTTGAGGTACATGGCACACATAAATCTTCAGAACGAATTCCCTGGAATTCGCGGTCTCATGATGTTCCGACCAGAAACGGCTAAGCCGTTGAACGAGCTGGTTGACGTATTGCTACGCGGTACGCACACGCTTTCGCCGGGCGAGCGAGAGTTGATAGCCACCTACGTATCAGCACAGAATGACTGTCGTTATTGCCAGACGATTCACGGTGCCATCGCGGCGCATCACTTCGGTGGAAACGAGCAGCTAGTGAGTTCCGTCAAGCTCAATCCTGAAGGGGCGGAGATCTCGGCAAAGTTGAAGGCGCTCCTAGCCATCGCCGGTAAGGTGCAACAAAGCGGCAAGTCGGTCACAGCGGACGACGTTGAGCGCGCTCGAGCAGCGGGCGCGAGCGATCTTGAGATTCACGATACGGTGCTCATTGCGGCAGTCTTCTGCCTCTGCAACCGGTATGTGGACGGATTAGCCACGTGGGCGCCTGATGACCCAGATTTCTACAGGCAGCGCGCAGCATTGGTGGCCACGAATGGGTATGCGGCTAGTACGTTAACGGCGGTCGCCAAGTAGTTATCTCTCGAACGAATTCCAAAATTCATATGAAAATATATGCGGTTATCGCGTCGTTTAGCCTGTGTCTGACTCTCGCTACATTCGCCTAAGCCCAAGATCCCATAGCTGCCATTGAAGGGTCGGTCGTCGATCAGACATCCGCGCCGGTGGCGGCCCATGTGACAGCTAAGAATCTCGCCACAGGCTTTTCGAAAGAGACCACCGTCCGCTCTTTGGTGGCCGGTGGAGTTCCATGTGCCTTTACTTCTTCAAAAGTGCCAAAATCTTGACCTGATTTTTCAAGATCAGATCCAGGCGATTCTGGTTCTTCTTGATCACTTCCTGGTTTTTGACGATCGCCTTCTGGTTCACCAAGATCGTCTTCTGGTTAGCTAAGATTGCTTTCTGATTGGCAATAATCGTCTTCTGATTTGCTATAACGTCAGTTTCCGCCATTTACTCTGTTTCCTTTATTCCTTGGACTGTGCCATTGCACTTTCAGGAGTCTAACAGAATTCAATGACAGGAACCTCAATAATTAGATGGACGGCTTTGTCCATCGAATGACTCAAGACAGGTGCGGCTTGAGACCGTTACCCTTCAGCGATTAAGTAAGGGTGACTCCACGCAACATATCCATTTGACTGAGGGAATTCTCAATATCGCCGGCGAAGTTCAAAAGGGTGGGAAAGAGGTGCTGCCGGAGGACGTTGAGGATGCGCGCCAGTTTGGAGCCGCCGATTTAGAAATTCACCGACGCGGTGTTAATTGCCGCGGCCTTCTGTATGTACAACCGCTACGTGGATGGGCTCGCTACCTGGACACCCACTGATCCTGATATGTATCGGGCGCAAGGAGCGCGTCTTGCCAGCCAAGGATATGTCAACTTGACAGAAGGCATCGGGGCCAGCACCCACGCTTGAATCTGGACAGAAAACCAAAAATGGCACATATTAAATCAACGGACGGGTTGCCTGGAATCCGGGGTCTCTTCGCATTCCGTCCTGAAACGGCGACACCTCTATGCAAGCTGTCGGACGTTCTCCTGCATCAGCTTAACTCGTTGTCTCCGGCTTACCGCGAGTTGATTGCGACTTATGTCGCATACCAGAATGATTGTTTCTACTCCCAGACATCGCACGGCGCAATCGAGGCGCACCATCTCGGAGGCGACACCAAACGTTGTTGGCTGTGAAGAAAAATTCTGTTACGGCACCGATCGCCGACAAGCTTAAGGCACTGCTTGCCATTTCAGGCAAGGTGCAAAAGAACGGCAAACAGGTTTTGAGCGAAGATATCGTAAAGGCTCTTCAAAAAGGGGCGACGGCCTGGGTACGTTGGCGCCTTAGGATATGGAAAGCTATCGGAGCAGAGCCGCATCGGTCGCTGCGGGAGGGTACCGACGAATCCCGGCAAGTCTCAGTTAGTGTACGACTCCGCGCGTTTCCTCAATCGTGATTGCTTGATTTGCTGGGATATTGTCGAACTGCTGAACACTCCCGCTCGGCCATTCTACACTGATACGGGAAACCGTTCGGTCTTGCTTCAAGCCGAAAGTGAGAGTCAGGTCGCTCTGTGAGCAATAGCTAGATCCGCTGTGCACTCTCTGCCATTGTTTACCGGAGGCGCTGTCAATTCGCACAATGGCGTCTAAGCCAGTGCGATTCGATTTCGTTCCAATCAATCGCACGTTGAGCCAGTTGTTCTTGTTTCCGCCATCGTTGCGCCAAAGAATGGCGGGGCCGCCGTTCGAAGTGGCCACTACGTCAAGATCGCCGTCGTGATCGAAATCGGCATACGCTGCACCTCTTCCAACAAAGGGTTTCTTGAGATCCGGGCCGACATCGTTGCTCATATTCTCAAACGAGCCATGGCCTGAATTCCTGAAAAGCAAGGGCGGCTGCTTGAAGTGTGTGTCCGATTGGGTGCGATTGATATCTGGGTCGATGTGACCGTTCACGGCGAAGATGTCTGGATAGCCGTCGAGATCGTAGTCAAAGAAAAATGCGCCGAAGGTGAGACTCATTAAACTCGGAGTGGCCACTCCAGAAGGTGTGGCCATATCGGCAAACAATCCCGTTCCCTCATTGTGATAGAGCGCCATCATCTGTTTGCTGTAATTGCCCACAAGTAAGTGAGGCCGTCCGGAACGATCATAGTCTGCGGCATCAGTGCCCATAGCTCCACGAGCAACCCCATCCTCCCCATAAGCCACGCCGGCTTGCATGCCCTCTTCGGTGAAAGTGCCGTTCTTGTTGTTCCGGTAAAGTTTGTTAGGCTGCGTATCGTTGGCGATGAAGAGATCAGGCCAGTGGTCGGCATTGTAGTCCAAAACCGTGATTCCTAACGACTTGCTGGTGGGATTCTCGAGGCCGGCTTTCTTGGTAACATCCTCGAATTTGCCACCTCCCAAGTTGTGATAGAGGCGCAGACTCTGTCCTTTGTAGGATTCGGGCGTGCAGTAGGCTTTGGTCTTGCCATCGGTTGAGCAGTAGATGTCTTTTGCCATACTCCACTGGACATAGTTCGCGATGACTAAGTCTGCTTTACCATCGCGATCGTAATCGAACCAAGCGGCGCTAGTGCCGAAGTTGGCGTTACGAATACCGCTGGAGGCGGTGACATCGCGGAAGTGCCCGTGACCCTCGTTATGAAACAGGTGGTCGCCTTCGAGTGCGGTTATGTAGATGTCGGGCAAGCCATCGTTGTCATAGTCGGCCACCGCCACGCCCATACCGTACATCTCCACTTCCAAACCGCTGCCATGGGTAACATCGGTGAACGTGCCGTTGTGATTGTTGCGGTAAAGCGCCGGATAGTAGTGTTGGCCCGAAGGCGACCAGTCTTTGCCATTCACGAACAGGATGTCGGCCCAACCATCGCCATCGAGATCTACGAACGCACAACCCGCGCCTATGGTTTCAGGCAGCAGCTTTTTCCCCTGTGCGCCAGTGTGATGAACGAAAGAGATGCCCGCCTTCTGGGTGATGTCAACAAAGAGAATGGAACCGGTCCGCGAAGCGGCAGCGCAGAACAACAGGGCAGGGGCGAGAGCAATGAGATGGGACTTTTTCATGATGGATGGAAGCAGGCTGAAGGAGGTGCTGCGGCCAATGTAGCAAGTGTCCACCCAGCGCCGTATCAAACTTTAGTTGTAGAAATCTCTCATCCTTCCGGCCAGGATTGTAATCTCCCAACGTTTAGTGGGAAAATTACCATCGGGAACCAACCAAGCCACCTTGAGACAATTCACCGCAATCCTGGCCCTTAGTGTGTTTTTCGGTACCGGCTGTACGCGTAATTCTGGTCTCCCGCAAGCCGGCTCGAAAAAGTATCGCGATTTCTGCTCTGCCTTTTACATCGGCTTGGCCGGTTTGCAATCTGGAGAGGATGTGCGAGCCAAGAGCGAACTCACAAGGGCCACACAGATTGCGCCGGCTGAGCCAGTCTCTTGGGCTGATCTTGGCATATTGCAAGTGCGGCAACAGCAGTTCGATGCTGCATTCAACAGTGTGCAAAGGGCGCAGTCGCTAGCTCCCGAAAGCAGCCGAATTGAAGAGCTGCTTGGTCTGATTGAGAGCAGGCGAGGAAAGGTCACGGAGAGTCTGGCGCATTTGCGCAAAGCCGTTTCGTTGGATGGCAAGAATTTGAAGGCTCTATACGCATTGGCCGATGAGACGGCGCGGCAAGGATTGCCGGGGAGCGATGCCGAAGGTTTGCAAACGTTAGAACGGCTGCTGAATGTGGAGCCGGACAATGCCGCTGTGTTGCTTGAAGTCATACGGCTTGCGGCTAAGAGCGGCGACGCTGCCCGCTTAAAACAAACGCTGACAACGATTGAACCGCTTTCGAGCAATTGGCCAGATGCCGCCAAGCAGCAGCTAGCCGGGATGGAGAAGACGGCGGTGAGCGGTAATCCGCAGGCCGTGGCAGTGCAGGTGCAGTTCTTGAAAAATGTCCTAGTTCGCGTCCCGGCATACCGCCAGAACTTGGATGACGTGCGAACTCCCGCGAATCTGGGTGCGCAACCGATGAGCAAATTTCTTCGGCTTCCGGTTCCCAGTTCCGAACCTTCGCCGGTTGATGCAAAGCTTGGCTTCACAGGGCAAAAACTGCCGGGAGTTTCGCCCGATTCAGTACTTTGGGCGGGTGCGATTGCTCTCAGTGACCAAGGCACACCAGCAGTGGTTTGGGCGGATNNCACACACCAGCAGTGGTTTGGGCCGATTTGAGTGGAATTCACATACCCGGTGGTGCGGTACTGCCGCTGCCGGGCGCGACATCGAGTTTGAGTATCCATGCAGTCTGCGGCGCTGATTTGAACTATGACTTTAAGACTGATTTGGTGATTGCGACAACTGGTGGTTTGAAGATTTACCGGCAAACGGATGCACAACATTTTACGGATTTCACCAGCGAAACGAAACTCCCCGCAGCGATTCTCAATGGCTCTTACACCGGCGCGTGGGCTTTTGATTTCGATCTGGATGGGGACCTGGACATTGTGCTCGGTACTCCGCAGGGCGAACCGTGGGTGCTGCGCAATAACGGCGATGGCACGTT
>PMQB01000356.1 GCA_003169195.1 Bryobacterales bacterium | reverse complement strand
GTCTGGTGCGTCTCCGAGTTGGATTAGTAAAGCCTGTAGCTACGGCACAAATGCAACGGTTTGATAGCGGCCGACACTAGACAGGCGAGTGTGTCGCCAGTATGCAACCGGCGACCGGCAAAAGGAGAAAACGCTGAAAATGGCTACGGGATTTGGTTTCATTTCAACAGCACCGATGCATGCCCAGAGGACTGGGGCGGTTGCTGTAACACTGGAGGCAGGGACAAAGATTTTGGTAACCGGGGGGACGTTGGATGGCCCTGTTAGCGCAGACTTATATGACAGCGCCACCGGAGCCTGGACGGCAAGCCAGATGACCAACGATCGCTTCGGGCATACCGCGACGTTGCTGCCGTCAGGTCACGTATCGGTCATTGGTGGCGACAACCAAACTCGGAGTACAGCAGAGGTTTACGACCCCGCAACGAACGCATGGCAGAAAGTTTTTAACAATCTAACGGCTCCCCGACGCTGGCATACGGCGACGTTGCTGCCTAACGGTACGGTCCTTGTTACCGGCGGTGTAGGAGTTGACGGGGACGGGTTTGGTGCGCTAGCATCAGCAGAAATTTTTAACCCACTGGCCGATCCGGTGAATGGGTATTGGAATATAGTGCCGTCGATGAGCGTCGCGCGGGCGAATCATTCGGCGACAGCGCTTCCAGACGGGACGGTGCTGGTCGCGGGCGGATCGAACGGAAACTTGCTTGGCACTGCTGAATTGTTCGATCCGGCGGTTCGGGAGTGGCGCCCAACAGCCTCGCTGAACGCCGCAAGGAGTAGCCACACTGCCACGCTGCTTAAACTCAGCCTTACAGGGAACTTTGTCGTCCTGGTGGCGGGCGGCGTTACCGCCGGGAATACGACGGTCTCCGAACAATACCAACCGAACTCGCTTGTTTTGGGTACGGAGCCAAATTTAGGACCATCGGGTGCCGGCGCAGTCGGTGCTTCCTGGATCAAAGTGGGAGCGATGAATTCGCACAGGACATCCCACACCGCAACAGCTCTTCCAGTTTTAGGCGTGCCGACCGAGACCAGGCAGGTACTTGTCACCGGAGGGTTAGACCCCACTTCACAGCTTCCCACCTATAAGACGACTGAAATCTATGATGCGCACACCTTGCAATGGAGGGCTGCCGGAGACTTAACCGTCCCGCGAAGCTTACATACTGCGGCACTCTTGAACACGGGAAAGGTGCTAATCGCGGGCGGGGAGGACGCGAGCGCCGAAATTGGGAGCAGGGCCACTACGAGTGCAACGGCTAGTGGTTCTTAGCAATATCCCACTGTGTTGTCGCCAAGGGTAGGTGGCGGTCGCTCGATTTTAGCTTAAGTTCGCCTTACCTGAACCGACTCGTCGGATGGCCGCCAAATTGCGATCTTCGAACAATTATTCACCAGCCGACCAGTCCAATGGAACGCAATTCAGCGCCACCTCAAAATCTGATCACAAGCCGACAAAATATTTTTTCTTACACATTCCAAAGGACTTATCACTCGATCCCCACTAAACCTGCTGGTGCTCTTTTCCCGCACATGCTAATTCCTGAGAGTAGCTCGTGGTCGTTCCGTGCCAAGCTCTCTTCGCCGTGAGGTGCTCGAAGCGTTGGCCGACAGTTGTTTGACAACTCAAAATCGTAAGTCTCCGGCAAAGCCAGAAGTGTCTACTCGCATCTCTTTCCCGTCATTGGGTTCGTTTTTTCAGTTCACCCAATGGCTTAAAGTTGGGTTCGTTTTTTCATGTCAGCGGAGAGGGAAAAATTCACCACAGCCCACCCCAAAAACCGTGAATATTTCACACTGCTCGCTTTATTATTAATAGAGTCCAAAAATCACCCCGGCTTTCGCCCGCTCTTCCCCCAATTTTTCCCTTTTTACCGCGCTTCCCCTCTTCCACCCTTGGGCTCGTTTTTTCAACCCAACTATTTCGCTTCGAAGCGCAAAACAAAGGAACTGCCGGCCTCAAATACGCATCGGTTTGAAAACCAGCACGCCGAGTGGAGGAACGATCAACTCGGCCGAAGCGGGGCGGCCATGCGATGGGTTGAGTTCCACGTTCACTATTCCGCCGTTGCCCATGTTGCTGCCGCCGAACATTTCAGCGTCCGAGTTGAAAATCTCACGGTGCAGACCAGCCTCGGGAAAGCCGATGCGGTAGGCTTTGTACGGCGTCGGCGTGAAGTTACACACGAAGACCAGATAATCGCTCGGGTTCTTGGCGCGCCGGACGAAGGACACCATAGAGTGATCGGCATCGTGGAAGTCGATCCATTCGAAGCCAGCGGGGCTGAAATCGACTTCAAACAACGCCGGCTCGCTGCGGTACATGCCGTTGAGTGCGGCGTTGAAGTTTTGGAAGCGACGGTGGATTTCGTGATCAAGCAGCCACCATTCCACTTGGGCTTCTGAGTTCCATTCGGCGGTTTGACCAATTTCGCAGCCCATGAAGAGAAGCTTCTTGCCGGGGTGGCCCCACATGTAGCTGAGAAACGCGCGGGCATTCGCGAAGCGCTGCCACTCATCACCCGGCATCTTGTCGAGCAGGGCGCGCTTGCCGTAAACCACTTCATCGTGCGAGATCGGGAGCACGAAGTTTTCGGTGAAGGCGTAAATCATGCTGAACGTGATGTCGTTCTGGTGAAAGCGGCGGTAGATGGGATCGCGGCCGAAATACGCGAGCATGTCGTGCATCCAGCCCATGTTCCATTTCATGGTGAAGCCGAGGCCATTGAGGTAAACGGGGCGCGAAACACCTGTGAAGGACGTAGACTCTTCGGCGATGGTGACGGCGCCAGGCACCTGGTGGGCGAGTTCATTCACCTTGCGCAAGAAGCTGATGGCTTCCAGGTTCTCGTTGCCGCCGTAGGCGTTTGGTATCCATTCGCCGGCTTTGCGCGAGTAGTCGAGATATAACATCGATGCCACGGCGTCGACGCGCAGGCCATCGATGTGATATTTCTTTAGCCAAAAAAGCGCGTTCGAAATGAGAAACGATCGCACTTCGTTGCGGCCGAAGTTGAAGATCAGTGTGCCCCAATCGCGATGCTCACCTTTGCGCGAATCTTCGTGTTCGTAAAGCGCGGTGCCATCGAAGAAGGCCAAGCCGTGCGCGTCTTTCGGAAAATGGGCGGGCACCCAATCGACAATGACGCCGATGTTCGCTTGGTGGCAGCGGTCGACGAACTGCATGAAATCGAGATGCGAGCCATAGCGGGAGGTGGGCGCGAAATAGCCAGTAACCTGATAGCCCCAGGACGGCGTATACGGGTGTTCGGCTATGGGCATGAGTTCAATGTGCGTGTAGCCCATCTTCTTCACGTAGGGAATGAGCTTGTCGGCGAGTTCGAGATAGCTGAGCGGGCGGTTATGTTCGACGCGGACCCAGGAGCCGGCGTGCACTTCGTAAGTAGAGACAGGGTTTTCGAGAATTTTGGCACCGGCGCGCTGCTCCATCCAGTCTTGGTCGCGCCACTCGTAAGTCATATCTACGACAATGGAGGCGGACTTGGGCGGCGTCTCCATGAGGAAGCCGTATGGGTCTGACTTCATCTGGCTGTAGCCTCGGAAGCGCGACTTCACAGCATATTTATACGTAGCACCCGCAGTAACACCGGGCATGAAGATTTCCCAGACACCGCCGGTGCGCTGCCGCATCGAGTGAAGACGGGTATCCCAACCGTTGAAGTCGCCAACCAAGCTGACGACAAGTGCGTTGGGTGCCCAGACGGCGAAACGAGCGCCAGCGACGCCGTCCACGGTGACCAGATGCGCGCCGAAGGAGTTATAGCCTTCGTAGTTGGTGCCCTCGGAATGCAGGTGGAGGTCAAAATCACTCAGCACGGGAGGGAAGCGGTATGGGTCCTCGATCTCGCTGACCGTGCCTTGGCGATCAGTTACGCGTAGTTTATAAGCGCCCGGCTCGGATTCCATATCGGCGGTAAACAGGCCCCCGGGATGGGTGCGTTCCATTGGAAGAGTGGCGCTGCCCAGTTGGACAGAGACCTCGGCTGCGTGCGGTAGAAAAGCGCGTACTTCCCATTCCTTCTTGCCGTCGCGCTCGACCATATGGGGGCCGAGCAACGCAAAAGGATCACCGTGATAACCACCAGTAATGGCTTCCATCTCTTGAACAGTCATGGCACGTTTATTATTACAACAAGCGATTGGCAAAACGCATGAACTCACTGACCGACTACATACATGATTTAGAGAAGGCCGAGTTGCATCTGCATTTGGAGGGGTCGGTGGAGGCGGAGACGATACGCGAATTGGATGGGACGCTCTCGCTGGATCAGATTCGCGCGAACACGGAGTATGCGGATTTTGCGGGTTTTTTGAAGGCGTATGTATGGGTGGCGCGGAAGTTGGATTCGCCGGCAGCGTATGCGCTGGCGACGCGGCGATTGTTGGAGAATCTGGAAGTGCAGCATGTGACGTATGCGGAGATCACCCTTTCGGCAGGGGTGATTCTGTGGAAAGAACAGAACCTGGAGGCCATTTTTCGCGCGGTGCAGCAAGAGGCGCGGGCGTTTAGGCGAGTGAAGGTGGCGTGGATCTTTGATGCGATCCGGCAGTTTGGCGCGGAACCAGCGGCAAAGGTGTTTGCTGCCTCAAAAGAGATGAAGGCGGAAGGCGTGGTGGCGATCGGGATTGGCGGGGATGAAGCGCGCGGACCTGCGCCCTTGTTTAAAAAACTTTATGCCGAGGCGAGAGAGGCAGGCCTGCGTTTGACGTGCCATGCAGGTGAGGTGACGGATGCGGCCAGTGTTTGGGATGCGCTGGAGATTGGCGCGGAACGGATTGGGCATGGCATCCGTTCGATTGACGATGAACAACTGCTGGACACTTTGCGAGAGCGAGACATTCCACTGGAGGTTTGCCCTTCAAGCAACGTGTGTACGCGCGCGGTGGCCGATATGACTGCGCATCCCCTGCGGCGGTTATGGGATGCAGGTGTGCCGATTGTTTTGGGGAGCGATGATCCGGCGCTGTTCCATTCCACGCTGGCGCAGGAATATGAGTTGGCCGGAACACGTTTCGGGTTTAGCAAAGAAGAGCTGGCGCGGTTGGCGGCGAATAGTCTGCGATACGCGTTCCGTTAGCCTCGGGCTTGGCCGACGCGTTCTTCCAGCAGCAGGCGGATGAGCGCTTCGAGTTCGCGGATGCGGTCGTTGACTTGTTCGAGATCGGCAGGCTCTGATTCACCGCACGCTGCAACTCGGCCGTGTTCCAGTACGCCCAAACCTTCGTCGCGTGTCTTGACGACTTTACCGGGGATACCCACCACGGTGGCACCGGCAGGTACGGAGTGTACTACGACGGAACCGGCTCCAACTTTCACGTCGGCGCCAAGTTCGATATTGCCAAGGACGGCCGCACCTGCACCGATCACGACGCGATCGCCGACGGAGGGATGACGCTTGCCGCGTTCGCCGCCCGTGCCGCCCAACGTGACGCCCTGGTAGAGCAGAACGTCGTCACCGACTTCGGCCGTCTCGCCAATGACGACGCCGAAGCCGTGGTCGATAAAGAGGCGCTGGCCGATCTTGGCGCCGGGGTGAATTTCAATGCCCGTCAGCAGCCGAGCATAGTGGGACACGAGACGAGCCACGACGTACAGACGTTGCTTGTACAAACGGTGCGACAGACGATGGAAGAGAACAGCGTGCAGACCGGGGTAACAGAGCAAGATTTCCAGGCTGCTCTTGGCGGCCGGATCTTCCCGCTTGATGGTCTGAATGTGCTCACGTAGCGACATTGATCTAATTGTCCACTATCCCAGATGCGGGCCGCCGGGTCGAAGATGCTACATGTTAAGAGTGACGACGGAACGGCTCTACTACCAGGACTCGTATTTGACTGATTTTGAAGGACAAGTGGTGGATTTGGCGGGCGACGGGCGGCGGGTGTATCTGGACCGGACGGCGTTTTATCCGGCGTCCGGCGGACAGCCCTACGATGTAGGCGAGTTGAGCGGGGTGCCGGTGGTGGAGGTGGTGGACGAAGAGGACGGCCGCGTAGCGCATGTGATGGCTTTACCGTTGGCGCAAGGTCCGGTGAAAGCAAAGATTGACTGGGCGCGCCGCTACGAACATATGCAGCAGCATACGGGCCAACATTTGCTTTCGGCGGTGCTGATTGAACTGTATGGGTTTGAAACGTTGAGCTTTCACATGGGAGAGGACCTATCGACGATTGAGTTGGGGACGAAGGAGATCGGCGAGGGGCAACTGGCGGCGGCCGAGGCGCGAGCGAACGAGGTGGCGCGGAGTGGCCGTGTGGTGAGCATTGGCTTTGCGGATGCGGAGAAGGTGGAAGGTTTGCGGAAGCAGAGCCAGCGTACGGGGACGCTGAGAATTGTTGAAATTGCGGGGTTAGACAAAAGCGCGTGTGGCGGGACGCATGTTCGGTCTTTAGCGGAGACATTGCCTATTCAGATTCGGAAGATCGAGAAGGTGCGTGGCAATGTGCGGCTGGAGTTTGTTTGCGGCGGCCGTGCGAGTTTGCGAGCCCGGCAGGATTTTAAATTGCTGCAAGAGATGGCGCGGCAGACGGCGACGGCGATTGACAAGTTGCCGGAACATGTGGGGGCGCTGAAGGAACGGTTAACCGACGCCGAGAAAGAGCGGGAACGCCTGGCACAGGATTTAGCGCAGCGAGAAGGCAGGGAAGCGTATGCGGCGGTGGCGGTGTCAGCAGATGGGTTGCGGCGAGTTTTGTGGGGGGTGGAGAAGATCACTGAAATAGTCCGGGGGAAGGCATTAGCTTTTGCTGCTGCGGGCGAGAAGGCGTTGGTGATGGTGATGGGTAAGCAACCAGCGGGCGTGCTCATCGCTTGCTCACAGGACGCCGGAATCGACGCCGTAGCGGTTCTCAAGCAAACGCTCGCCGAAGTGGGCGGCCGAGGCGGGGGCGCTGCGACTTTGGCGCAAGGCAGCGTGCCGAACGAAGCAGCCGCGCTAGTGTTAGCCCGGAAGCTGGGATTGTCCTGAAACTTTATCCTGGGCGGCAGGAATGGGAGCGGTGCGATCCATAGCGAGGGCCAGGCTGCCGATGGCGATGACGAGAAAGATGGCGCCCAGCATGAGTGAACGGACGGCTGAGCCGGATGCCTCGGACACTTCATGCCATTTGCTAAGACCCAAGGCGATGGCGATTAGGCCGGCCCCCAACCCAGCGGCCCAAAGCCAAAGACTATCGGGCTGAGCCTCGGCCGGGAAGGATTTGAGCAGCGTGAGGAGGAGCACTCCTGCCGCGCACAAAGCACCACCGATAAAACCGAGAATATGCTGGCTAATGGATCCGCGGAGGTAAAACTTGAGGTTTAGGGGACCGCCGTGAATGGGCATATTGATGAAAAAGAAGCTAAGGACGACGGTCGTCAAGAAAGCGCCGGCGAAAAACAAAACGACGCCGGCGTAAGGGCCAAGGCCGAACTCTCCGAAGACCGAGATTTCAAACGGAATTAGCATGCTTCCTAAAGCCAATCCGCCGAGGATGGAAACGATTGTGCCTTTGCTGGAACTACGCATGCCCCCGACCTCTTTGGTGGGCGGGAGAGTGCGGCCGGATGCCGATTTGCGGACGCGAACCATGACGGGCAAACTGACGGCCGGCAAGGATTCTTCCGCGTTCTTTGCGCCGTTGGATTCGAAAATGATGGTCAAGATGCCTGCGCCAATGGCCACGCCAAGAAAAATGAGGCGGAAATTGGTGAATTCGAAAGCCGCCAATACAAGAACGGCGGAGGCTGTGCTGATGGCATAAGAAAAGGATAGACCCAGCAAGGCGGTTCCCGAGAGGAGCATCATACTTCCGAAGGCGAACAAACCTCCGGCGATGAAAGCGAGCGCCTGATTGGTCTTTGAAGCAATCATTAAGTGCTCGGCGAAGCCAAGGTCAGCCCCGAAAGCCCCAAACGTGTAGGCGGAAATAAGGGCGAACAGAATAGCGCCTAGAGCGAAGTCAAAAGAAAAGAGCTCGAAACGCCATCGGTTGCCAGCCAGTTTGAAAGTGCTGGACCAGATGCCAAGGAGCACGAAGGAAATGATCAACAGCAATTGAGCTGAGGAAGAAGTTGTAGGGATCGCCAAAGTAAAGATTCGTCCAGTCTATGCCAGCCGCCCCGAGAACCTACTGGCGGCAACAATTCTGCATGGAGACTAGTTTAGTAGGTGTGCTTGCCGGTTCTGAGCCGAAATAGTTTTGGACCGCTAAATTTCGGTAAACATCGCCTGCTACTTTGGCAGCGACTGGACCCGCGACGCCGCGTCCGCCCGTGAGCAAAACGACAACAGTAATGCGGTTTTTCCCAACTTCGTTAAAGGAACCGAACCAGCCCAAGTGAACGCCCGGTTGAGTAGTATCTGTGCAAGTACCGGTTTTGCCGAGCACCGGATCTGTTTGATCAAACACGGCGCGACGGGCGGTACCGTATTCCACGGCACCCATCATGCCCGGTCTGATTTCGGGAATAAAACGGGCGATGTCGAGCTGGCGGCGCACGCGCGGCACGAAGTGCTGGATTTCATCTTGATTCTTCGGATACTGCAGGTAGTACATGGTGCCCCCGTTCGCCACCGACGAGACAATGCTGGTGAGTTCAAGAGGAGTGAGACGAATGCCGTCGCCAAAACTGGTCATCATTCCAACGCCTGTGGCAGGCGGACGGTTCGCTAGATAGCCCGGTTCTTCGCCAGCAATATCGTAGCCTGCTTTTTCTCCCAGGCCGAACAACTTGGCATACTTTTCAACGCGGTCAAAACCGAGTTCCTCGCCTAGGCGGGCGAAATAGCGATTATTAGAACGGGCTAACGCCGTGGTCATATCAAGCGAATAGCGAGGTGACAACTGGACGGGCGTATTAGCGTCAACAATGGCTTCGCGCAAGCTGGCGAACGAGACGATGACTTTGACCGTGGAACAAGGCTGAAATGCGCCCTTCAACCCGAGCTTTTGATTGACCATGGACAAAATCCGACCGGTTTGGGGATCGGCCACAACGATGGTGCCGTTATAGGGACCCAGTGCGTCAGCAGCCGCTTTACGGATGATCAAATCATCGCCCTCAATACTGTCGCCAATTGTTGAATCGGCGAAGGTGGGTTCCGTCCAAGGATTGAAGAATACCCGATGACGGCCACGACGTTTGCCAGAAGTGCGAGTCAAGATGACGCCGGCACGAGTTCTGGTTCGCGAATAGCCAGCAGCCAGCAGATGAGCCGACCTCTTACCGCTATGGGCGAGCGCCTTCTTCCCTGCCAAATGCTTCTTCGCTTTGCCCCGCTTCGCGGAGGTCTGCGCGGCTCCCCAAGCAAGATTCGTGCTGACAAAGCTGCAAATTGTCAGCAAAAATAACGCTGAGAGAACTCGACCGAAATTTCGAAGGCCCACTTTGCGACCCCTCTGTTCAGAATTGAACTGCACCATTCGAAACCATCACCGGCTAAATTTTTAAAGCTGCTTCTCAACGTTGAGAAGATTCATCAACCATATCACTAAGTGTTGACTGGGGAATAGTAAGCTATACCGCAATCAACCTCTCTTATATCGTAGAAAACAACTGCGTATTACGTCAATCAATTGAAACCGCGGAAGGTTTAAAGTTCGTTCACATTCACTTAACCGTACGGGCTAAGTGTTAAGCGGCGGTCCAGCCACCATCAATCGTTACAATGGACCCACTCATAAAATCGGCTGCAGATGAAGAAATATATAGTGCCAAGTTCGCAATTTCGTCCGGCCGCCCTAATCTGCCTAACGGCTGCCTCTGATTTAGTTCGACGCGGACCTTGTCTTTCTCGTTGTGATGATATTTTTCTAAATATGCCTCGACGAACGGAGAGTCAACGGTTCCTGGGGCGATACAATTTGCCCTAATCTCAATTGGGTAGTCAACGGCGAGTTGACGGGTCAGAGCGGTGATGGCACCCTTGGTTGCGCAATAGGCAAACCGTCGCTTGACGCCAACCAAGCCAGCCACGGAACCCATATTAAGGACCGAACCGCGCGATTTCTTCAAAAGCGGCAGGGCAGTTTTCGTCATCAGAAACGTGCCTTCGACATTAACGCGGAACAGGCGTTGGAAATCGGCCAATTCAGTTTCTTCTACGTTGCCTACCAATCCGATGCCGGCGCAGTTGAAAAGCATGTCGAGTGCAGTGATTTTAGAGAACAATTGCTGCACTTCGGCTTCGTTGGTGATGTCACAGCGGTGAGCGGAGGCATGATTCGGCAAAGATTGGGCGAGCGACTGGGCACGCGGTAAGTCGATATCGACGATGATGACCTGCGCGCCGGCCTGAGCAAAGGTGTGCGCGGTGGCTTCGCCAATGCCGCTGGCACCACCGGTGATAAGCGCAATCTTGCCGTCGAGACGGAAGGGATCTGACATTCTTAGAGTTTAACGGCACTAGCCTGCCCGAACTCTACAATATTCGCGCGGGTATTTCGTCTACCTAATTGGATGGACGCGACGAACTCAGTCCCGATGGCTCTGGAGCAAAACAATCCGCTTTCGGAAACGATTCGCCGGGAAGGCGCGCGGCTACAGACGTTCATTAGGAGTCGCGTGCCGGATGTGGGAGACGCCGAAGACATCCTGCAAGACGTTTTCTATGAACTAGTGGAAAGCTACCGGTTGATGCAACCGATTGAGCAAGTTGGTGCATGGTTGTTTCGAGTAGCGCGCAATCGAATTACCGATCTGTTTCGCAAAAGGAAACCGGTGTCTTTGGAGGATGAGCCGTCGAATGGAGAAGGCTTGACGCTGGCGGAATTGTTGCCATCGCCCGAGGCTGGACCGGAAGCGGCGTACGCGAGAAGTATTTTGTTGGAGGAGATTGAAGATGCATTGCAGGAGTTGCCGGAAGAGCAGCGAGAGGTTTTTGTGGCGCATGAGATTGAAGGCCGCAGCTTTAAGGAACTGGCGGCGGAAACGGGCTTGAGTGTAAATACGCTGTTGTCGCGCAAAAGATATGCGGTGCTGCATTTGCGGGCACGGTTGCAGCGGGTTTACGGCGAGTTGTCGAGGAGATGAGGAGAAAGCTTATGAGAAACAACAGAGCATTGAGGGTTTTGCGGGTAGCGGCGATTGGAATAGTGGCGATCGCGGTGGTGGGTGAGGCAGTCACACAACTTTGGAACTGGCTAATGCCAGGACTGTTTGGTTTGCACGCCATTGGGTTCTGGCAAGCGTTGGGTTTGGTGATTCTGAGCAAGATCTTTTTCGGTGGGTTTGGCGGAAGGCGCGGCGTGGGTGGGCCTGGGAGACGGCGTTGGGAGCAGATGACTCCAGAACAGCGCGAGAAGTTTCAACAGGGGATGCGAGGTGGGCGCTGCGGGAAGTTTGGAACGCCCGAGGCAACGGCTAGATCCACTTCTTCCGCAGAAGCAACACTTTGATGATCTGCGTGAGGCCCATGTAACAGAAGAGAGTGGCGAGCAGGATGGGCCAATACAGCAGGGGCAGTTGGGTCATGCCAAGTGAACTGGCCAGCGGCGAATAGGGAAGCCAGCAGCCGACAGCCATGATGGCGAACGAGGTGAGCGTGAGTGAGCGGCTGGCGCGACTTTGAATAAAGGGAATCTTGTTAGTGCGGATGACGTGGATGATCAGGTTCTGCGTCATGAGCGATTCCACGAACCAACCGGTTTGAAAGAGTGAAGCACGCGAGGGATCCCAGCAGTGGAAGATATACAGCATGACGAAGAATGTAGTGTAGTCAAAGATGGAGCTGATGGGACCGATAAACAATATGAAACGGGTAATCTCACTGATGTTCCAAGGTCGCGGTGCGGCAATTTGTTCCTTGTCGACGGAGTCCATCGGGATGGGCACCTGCGAGAAATCGTAGAGCAGGTTGTTGGTTAAAACCTGAATAGGCGCCATGGGGATGAACGGGAGGAAGGCGCTGGCTCCGAGCACGCTGAACATGTTGCCGAAGTTGGAACTGGCTCCCATGCGGATGTACTTGAGGATGTTGGAGAAAACCTTGCGGCCCTCGATGACTCCGCCTTCCAGCACCATGAGATCTTTTTCGAGCAAAATGAGATCGGCAGACTCTTTGGCAATATCGGTGGCTGTGTCAACGGAGATGCCTATGTCGGCGGCGCGGAGAGCAGGCGCGTCGTTAATGCCGTCGCCCAGGAAACCGACAACGTGACCTTTCTGGCGGAGGGCCGCAATGATGCGTTGTTTGTGAGCGGGAGAAACGCGAGCGAAGAGGGTAGTTTTCTCGGCGGCCAGGGCTAGTTCGTCGTCACTCATCTTTTCGACATCGCCGCCAAGCAGCATGGGATCGGGAGAGAGACCGACATCGCGGCAGACTTTGCGGCTGATCAGATCGTTATCGCCTGTGACGATTTTGACGGCGATGCCATTCTTGCGAAGCGCTTCGATGGCGCTGCCAGCAGTGGTCTTGGGAGGATCAAGAAAGGCGACGTAGCCTTTCAGGACGAGATCGCGCTCATCTTCTTTGGCGCATAGCTTTTTACCGGGTAGCTCTTTGCGCGCAACAGCGAGCACTCGAAAGCCATCGTTGCTCAAGCTGGCGTATTCTTCCTTGAGGCCGCCGATGAGATTAGGGTCCATGGGAGAGAGTTTGCCATCTAACTCGAAGTGGGAGCACTGATGGAAAACGTCTTCAGGAGCGCCTTTCGTCAAGAGAATGGCTTTGTCATCAGGGCCTTCAACAAGGACGGACATCATGCGGCGGGTGAAATCGAACGGTAACTCGTCGAGTTTTTTGTATTTGGCGATGAGGTCATGGCTGTGGAAGTCGGGGCTGTCTAAGATGGCGCGATCGAGCAGATTCTTTAGGCCGGTCTGGAAGTAGCTGATGAGATAGCCATCGAGAAGGACTTCTTCGGTTTCGCGGCCGGAGACATCACAATGGCGCTGGAGGACAACGCGATCTTCGGTGAGAGTGCCGGTTTTGTCGGTACAGAGGACATCCATGCCGCCGAAGTTCTGAATCGCGTTGAGCCGCTTGACAATCACCTTTTTGCGGCTCATGGCCAGCGCGCCCTTGGAGAGGCAGACGGATACAATCATCGGCAGCATCTCCGGAGTCAGTCCCACGGCCACGGCCA
>PMQB01000049.1 GCA_003169195.1 Bryobacterales bacterium | reverse complement strand
GAACCCTGACCGAAGGGAGGGGTCATACCGCAACCACAACTGATGCCGAAGCGGAGCAGGACGATTAAACCACTTAGATTGGTGGCCACGCTTACGCCAACGCCCAGCCTGATCCAAAGCGAAAAACCTGGACACTATCACCTCTTGGCTGCCTTACGAACGCCCAGCCGGGGGAACCGCTTTGCGCCGGCTGGAAGGCTTACGCGAGAAAATCGGCACACTGTCTGAATGCCCGGACCGCTGCCCGCTTGCCCTCGAAAGCAAATCGCTGCCGTTCGAAATGCGCCAATTGTTGTACGGACGCAAACCGCGCATATATCGAATACTTTCAACAATCAGGAGAGGTGCCTCACTGCTTCACTTGTCCGACATTGCCGCGATTTACTCCAACTTGGATTCCATGACCCTGCGGCGTTTATCAGTCCCCATTTCAGCGAAGCTTCCTACAACGGGACTTCGCGGGCGTGTGGCCGAAAAACGGGTAGTTTCCGGAATGATCTTTGATCTTGAGGGCTGCACGCATGCCTCTCTTACTTCCAGCTTCCTGCTGATGAATACCCGGGCACTTTGAGGCGATCGGCTATGTTACGACAATGAACGTTCTCGGGGTCCAGAGCAAGCCCGGCCGCGATATACTCGGCGGCTTTCGATTCCTGTCCAAGATGAATCGCAAGCCAAGCCATTCGCGAAAAATCATCTGCGCTAGCCTCGGCGCGACGCCTATCGAGCGCACTTTTAATGCGGTGGTCGCGGGTTCGAGTCCCGCCCGGCTCACCAAACTAGTCGTTTGGAATGATATAGTTATAAGGTATAAATCGCCGATGTCACTATATTGTCACCGTAAAGGCGCAAAAAGGCTATGAAATCGATACTAGATCGCTATCTTTTTTCGTTGGCGGCTTCTGACTGAGTGGCATCGGTGGTCACCCCATTGGCCGGATTTGGGTGACCGCTGAGGATGGGGGCTGACCTTTCCAGTTCATAAAGCAATGACCCTACTCTCGTTCCCTGGGTGTCCCATCGTTTTGCAAAAGCCCCATCTACCTTAAGCTCGATGAAATCACCCAGGATTTTGTTGATTGAATCTCTCGTCTGATCACTGTTCCGCGATAGCTCTCGAACGGCGGCAAGGATTTCCTCAGACATTTCTTCCGCCGTGCGCTTTGGGGCTTGAGACTTAAAGTCTGTCGTGTCTTTTGCTTCGCCTAGCTGAGCCTGCAATTTGTTCCAGAAGAGTTTGAAAGTCTCTTCCAAGTTACCTTCGTCCGTTGGGCTGTTCAAAGCTTTATTAATATCCTTGACTAATTTAAGCGTTCCATTTTCGTCAGCGATGCAACTCTGGAAAGGACTTAGCGGACCCGAGGGAACATCTGTGCTGCTCACGCCCAAAAGGTAGGGGCACACAAACTCAGTGCCAGCGATTGTCTTCGCAATCATCCCGCCTTCGAAATAAAGCCATGGAGCGTTGAGGTTACCTGGAGTCACACACAACACTCCAATTTTGATATCACGCAACACTTCGAGTAGCTTGCTATGCCACACACTACCCGCACGGATGCCCTCTTCGGACATCCACGGCTTTGCAGATTGGATCACCTTGGGAAGCCAGTTGTGTAGAGCCTGTGCAACTAATTTGCTGCTTTGTCCCGACCACGCCAAGAAGATGTTGTGTTCGCTCATGTTGTTCAACTTTCAAAAAAGTGCCGTCGTCTATACGCAGGATGAGGCAATAATAAAGGATCGTGGCTTGCGACAAATCTCAATCCTTGCTCCAGGATATTACGACAGATCGGGAAACCGTAATCAGTTTGTCACTGAGATCGTAGAGTTCATCATCCCAGTCCGGGCGAACAAGGTAGAATGCCGTTCCGTCAAGGGACTTGCGGTTTTCGAAGTAGAATTGCATTCCACGACCAGTGTTATGGAACGACGACCAACTGTTTCGGGTTTGAAAAAAAAGATAAAAAGGTTCTCTTTCATCAGGCTCTTTCAAAACCTCGACTCGTTTTTGATGGAGGAAAAAGTCTAGCAACGCGCAACACTCATTATCGGATCAACGCATTTGCGCCGGAACGACAAGGTACTGAGCGCTGAGGAAGCTTTGAAAGATGTGTGGGTTGTGGCACGGTATCGTTGACAAATCATCGCCTAGAGGCATAGGCTTGGTTTATGGACGATGTGAACTATCCGCCGATTTGGTATCCGTGCCCCGTATGTGGCGGCGGCAGTATGACGTTCGACCACAACAAGCTCAGAACCCTCCTGGAGGGTGACGAAAACATTGAGTCGATGTGCGGAAACGGAAAATGCGGTCACCGATGGTTCCTGAATCGCGACCAGATCAAAGGATTGCGACAAACGCTGCTTGCGCGAAGCGACCAGAGTCAGTCAGTCTGACCTTCTTTTGACCGCTTCTTTTACCCGCTTCCGCTTCAGCCTGGCTTCTTCGGCGAGCGCGAATATTTAGAGCTAGCGAGCCAATGGATCGTTGACTGCCCAGATCTTTCCCGGCCCCCGCGCTATAAAGTACATACATAAATTCTTTCCGCTTTTGGGATTTGTAAGTAGCAGAGATTGTGTAGTCCGTTCAGAACGCCTCTGTTGGCATAAATCGAACGTCAGTCGAGGACAGCTTCGTGAACTCGGGGGGTGCTCGCGCATTACTCCGATTCGCGTTCGTTTAAAGCTCAACGCGAGGATTGATACGTCGCGGCCAGAAAGAACCGTTTTTAAAGCTCGGGTGAGCTTTTGGCACGCGCTCGTGAGCATCGACTTGTCCGGTCTGATTTAGGTAACAATGATTAACATGCGACGACTGCTACTGACGATTACAATTTTGCTCGTGTGTAAGGAGACGGTGTCGGCTCAAGGAAGCGGTGAAGATAAGTTTTCCGAAGACGCTAGCTCCACATTTGGAATGCTTGCGGGCCAAGCACGCCATAGCTTTTTTGGAGAACTAGGCTTTGAAAGCTTTGTGAAGAATTCTCACCTTTCCAAGAAGAATGGAGGCGAACTCTCGGGCGGGTCGTGGGCTACCTGGGAAGCCGGAAACAGCAGCGGCCACGTCACAGTTTACGGGGCGTTCGAGCCGAATAAGAAACAGAACCATTTTTGGGTGCGTTATGACGTTCCGACCGAGATACCGATGCCACAGGCGATGCTTGCCCATCTGCTGGGTAGGTCAAGAGAAATCGCTGTCTTCAGTGGAGATACTGTGGAACTCAAACTCCCCGCTGAATCTGTTGCCGGGGGATGCACTGAAAGCTACACGCTCCGTATTCGGATGACAACAGGAGCGCTTGTTAGCAATGTGGTCGAAGACTATTGTACGGTTCCGTGAGCATTATTTCGAGGTGGGCTTGTAAAGAAAATAAACTGGCAACGTGTCCGGTCTGCAAGGGCTGAGCCGTCGGACCGCGTTATGTGTCCCGCCGCCGTTCGACTACTTCGCCGTTTCCATCCAGTTCGTGTGAAAACAGCAGCAGCTTATCGAAATCGAATGCTAACGTCCATAGGTCCAGTTGTTCCGATTTCGCCCATTGGGCCACATATTCTCAGACAACGAGGCATACGATTTGTCTGACATTCTTCAGTCCGCTCGCTTCGTCTCAAGATAGCCTCAACACGACTACTCTAACCGCCTCATTCTGCCTGAATACTTGCTGGTTGGTGAATCGGATCGCGCGAACTCCGTGACAACTCCTAAGCCACGCATCGCGCCCTGCATCGTAGCCCTTCTGGCCGTCATGGGCCGAACCGTCCAACTCGATTACCAGCTTCGCCGCCTTGTGTTTGAACCTCACACGCCCCAAAAAAAGGCGTTCTGGGAAGCTTGAGCGGATTAGGATCCGGAAGTCGGCTTGGCGACTGCAATCAGGCAGCTCCAAAAAACAAAACAGCGGTGTTGGACAGTATCAACAGAAATGCCCATCTCCTTCAGCTCAGACATTCGGTTCAGTAAAGTGGAGAGGCTCGGTCGAAAAAGGAAGTATTTGTTAAAGGACATAATCATCGCGGAGTACGATCAGCATTGGCCGATTCAGTTTCGGCGCGAAGCCGCACGAATTCAGACTGCCCTGGGTGACCGGGCGTTGGAGGTTGAGCATATAGGCTCGACGTCAGTCCCGAGCCTGGCGGCAAAACTATCATAGATATCCTTCTGGTTGTCGCCAACTCGGCGGATGAGTCCACCTATCTCCCAGATTTGGAGAGTGCCGGCTACTCACTTCGTTTTCGTGAGATCAACTGGTACCAACATCGATTGCTCAGCGGACCGGATACTGATATCAATTTACACATATTCTCGGCGGGCTGCCCGGAAATTGACCGTGTCCTAATGTTCCGGGATCGGCTGCGTAATGACTCTGCAGATCGGGATCTTTATGCTTGCACGAAATCGACTTTGGCACAGCAAGAATGGAAGCATATCCAGGAGTACGCCGACGCGAAAACTGCGGTAATTGGAGAAATCCTGGCGCGAGCCTCCGCTTCACGGTGAGGAATCAAAACAAGTGGCTGGCTCCGTGATTGCCTTACATAGGAAACGGTTTCGTCCCCTGAAGTCGGCTAGCATCCCTCGATTCTTTTAGCCGTCCCGTGTCCATTTAACTTAACGCGAATCTCGCGGATCTGAATTTGCCACTCTCCACCACGCCTCTTGTACGAAGTCCGGAAAGACGCGTTCACCTTAACGACTGTGAATAACTCTGCAAAAAACGGCCAATGCGCACATCTCCCGCCGCGCTGCTATACACCCACTGCAAATCCAGTCCTTGGAAAAATAGCGCCACTATACCCAGACATTTCAATAACTTGCGAAATTGACCGCACCCCTAAAATACCCACCCAAAAAATGGACCTTGGCGCGGCGCGAAAGCGAAGGCTGAGCGAGTTTTTTATCCCCCTCCCTGTGGCGAAGTTCTAGCTTCGCCATGGGCCATCACAAGCCAACCACTTTTATTTCACCCCCCTAA
>PMQB01000365.1 GCA_003169195.1 Bryobacterales bacterium | reverse complement strand
CGGCGTCGGCCTGCCGGCTGACTTCGATTGGAAAGCCGCCAAATCGCTGGGCATGACCTTTGTCCACGAACTGACGAACCAGCTTGATGGCGAACTGCAGATCGGCGATCCTCCCGGCACATCCTTCACCGTGCGGTTCAATAAGCAAAGCTGCGTTGCGGGTGCCGGCACAAGACCGTAACCACGGCCAATCCAAAACCGTCCCACCCGTATGGTCGTTTCCAGACGCTTCGCTTTGAGGGCTCTGACTGCATCTCTCATAGTGAGCCCGTTCACGTTGCTCGCCCGTTCCCCTACTGACGATTTCTGGAACACCGAGCAGCCCGAAAACTGGACTCCCGAAGAGATTCAGGAACTCACCTCCAAGTCACCTTGGGCCAAACCAGTCACCGCCGAAATAAAAGCGTATTCGCCTCTCTCGAACGCTGGATCATCGGGGCGCGGACGCCGCGGCAGCATTGGTTCTTCCACCGGTCAAAGAAGCGCCGGTGCCAACTCAGGTGAGGGCAGCCCTAAGTTTTCCGGTGTCGTTCGCTGGGCCAGTGCCAAACCAATCCGCGCTGCGCTCAAATTGCAATTCCCACCATCACTGGCCGACCACTTTGTCATCAGCGTTAGCGGACTTCCCATCGTCTCTGGCCACAGCAGTGACAGTACCCCCGGCGATTCTTCAGATTCCTACGACGGGCTTAAATCGCAAACATCTCTTCAAGTCAAAGGCCAAGCCGCCGTTCAACCCGGAGTGATTGAACCCGACAAGAATGAAACGTCAACTCTCTATTTTGGATTTCTGCCCCAACTCGTCCAACTCGACGGCGACAAGACAGTGACCTTCGCCACCACCATGTCGCCGCTCAACGTCAAGGTCAAATTCGAACTGAAGCTGATGAAGTACAAGGGCGACTTGGCCGTTTGATCCTCACTGCTGAATGGTGAACGCGTAAAGCGAATCACCCGCGCCGGCAATCAAATACTGCTGCCCGTCCAGCATGTACGTAATGGGTCCATTGCTCAAGCTATCCGCCAAACCAGCGTGCCACAAAATGCCACCATTCGCCGGATCGAAAGCAATCAAGTTCTGGGTACTATCTCCTGTGAATAACAATTTGCCCGCCGTCGTCAGCATGCCAACCGGCCCCCAGCCAAATACATATTGGTGCCGCCACGCGATCTTGCCCGTCTTGTAATCAATCGCGTTTAAGTATGCCCCGAAGTAGCCGGCGTCACGCTCCGCCGCGCCCCACCCTTCCGGATGCGGATCGGTATCGGTCAGGTAAAACATGCTGAAGTTTTCCGCCGTACCCACATAGAACAAACCCGTTTCTGGATCAAAGCTAGGCGGCGGCCAGTTCGTCGCGCCTCCCGTGTTCGGAGACACCAGAACCCCTTCAATAGTCGCCTCTTTACGCGGATCGGGAATCGGTTGACCAGAAGGCCCAATGCCCTTTGACCAATTCATTGTCTTACTCATCGGCGCCGTCGCAACGCTCTTCCCGTTCGTTCGATCAAGCAAGAAGAAATATCCGTTGCGGTTTGCCTGCGCCAACAGTTTCCTGGGCTTGCCGTCAATCACTCCATCAATCAGCACCGGCGTCTGCGCCGCATCCCAATCATGTGTGTCATGCGGCGAAGGTTGAAAATGCCAAGCAAGCTTCCCAGTTTCTACGTTCAACGCCACAATCGAACACGTATAAAGGTTGTCGCCCAGCCGGCTCTTACCAGTCAGCACGGGATTCGGATTGCCCGTTCCCAAATAGTAGAGATGCAGTTCAGGATCATATGTTCCCGGAGCCCAAGTCATTCCGCCCCCGTGCCGCATCGAATATTCGTCCGGCCAAGTCTCCCAACCCGGATCGCCCTTCTTCAGCGGCTCACTCCACCACTTCCACTGAATCGATCCAGTCTCCGGATCATGCGCCTCCAGAAAGCCCGGCACATCCAGCGAGTCGCCGCCCGTTCCCACCAAGACATGGTTGCCCACAATGATCGGCGCAGGTGTCGAGAAATATTCCTGCTTCACATCGGCAATCTCTGTGTGCCATCTTTCTTTACCTGTCTTCGCATCCAGCGACACCAGGTAGTTATCCGGCGTTTCAAAGAACAGCCAGTTCCCATACATACCCATGCCGCGATTTCCAATATGGATACCGCCTTTGGTCTTCCAGAAGTAATGCCAGATCTCTCGCCCCGAATGCGCATCCACCGCCCACGCATTGTCAGGAGTCGAGAAGTACAGAATGCCATTCACCATCAGCGGCGTGGCCTTAATCGTAGAAACTCCCGGATCAGTCGGCGGACCTTCCGGCATCGGTCCAACTCCACCGATAATCGCTCCCGGTGTAGGTCCAACCTTCACTCTGAAAATCCAACCGAGCGACAGCTGTTTCACGTTCTTCTGGTTGATCTGCGTCAGCGTACTGAAACGTCGCCCTGAATAGTCGCCGTTATAAGTCGGCCACGAATCCGTCGCCGGTTTCGTCAACAAGGCAGGATCAAGCATTTGTCCAGGAATGGCCCCTGGCAACAAAGCTAGGGCCAGCGTGAGTGCAAGACGGTTCGATGTCATTTAAGAGTCACCAGATAGGCAGTCAGATTGTGAATATCAGCGTCGCTGTAGTGCATCAGTTGATCCAGGTGCGCTTGCAATCGGTTCTTGATCTCCACGCGCGGCACATCTTTGTGTCATGTGAACGATCGATACGTGCCATCCGCCTCGCGCAGCGAAACCGTAAAGTCATCCGCAAAGATAGGAGTGCCCGTAAAGGATTCACCGGAAGGCAGCGTCACCGTTACGCTAATAGCAACCGCCGGCTTATCGCCCTCAGTCCACATCATGTCCGGCTGAATCATCTTGCTCTGCAATTTGATCGGGTCATATTTGGCGCCGATCTTTTTCAAATCGCCTTCCACCGAATGACAACTCGCGCACTTGCCCGCACCATTGAAATACGCTTGGCCCGCTTTCGGATCGCCAGTCACAATGTTCAAGATCTTGTAGTTGTCGCGGTCTTTGGTCGCCTCAATCGAATTGTGCAGAAAGTTCGCAATATCCGTAATCTGCTCGGGCGTCAACGGGAATCGCGGCATCCCTTTCTCAGGTCGCCCCTTCAGAATCACCGGGCCTATGCTCTTGCCGCCCTCATCGTCAAGTACCAAAACCGATCGCAAGAGATCGGGCCCCTTCTCGCCGCCTTTGCCCGAAGCCCCATGGCAAAAACCGCACGTAGAGCTGAAATTCTGTTTCCCCCGCTCGACAGAGGCGGGATTATATTTGGGTGGCACTGTGGGGTCGTCCGCCCAGGCTAACGCTGCGCCGAATAACGTGAGCGCGCACACCGCAGCCAGCTTTGTCTGCATCATAAGTTTTTGGTCCGAGGTTTTAGTCCAAATGAAATGCCCGCCTTCTTTACCGGAAGCAGGCATCCCTAGCATAACGAACCGGGCTACACTGTGGCTTGGTCAGAACTCTCATCCTGCTCGTGTTTGGCGCCATCGGCGCTTGCCACGCTTCTGCTCAGCGCGGCACTCCGGACCCCGCATTCGAAAACGTTCCTTTTGATCAATGGCTTACCCAAGAAGGTCAAACGCACTTCCATTGGTCAGTCAAAGTGGCCCATGCCGAATTGTCGTTCCACCAGCGGCTCACTTCCTCTATCGATATCCAGCTCGATGGACAAGATCTCGACAGCCGCCGCCACGACGGAGAATTGCTTCTTCTCATCCAAATCACCGACCCGGAAGGAATTCGTTATCAGGAACACGGCAGCATTGATTTAAGCAAGCTCGATGTCAACGTCAAAGAAGCCAATTTAAACTACTCGCAAAGCGCATTCTTCTTGCCGGGCGAGTATCAACTGGCCGTGGGTGTTCTTGATAAGAAAACAGGCGACCACAACACCATTCAATCGCAATTCCACATCGCGCCCAGTCCGAACGGATTTTTGAGGGAGGCCTGGCAATCTCTTCCGGCCGTCGAATTTCTGGGAAATGACGTGTCGCCGCAAAGTTGGTACCTGCCCTATATCAAAGGCCATCTGCAATGGGCATCAGCGTTGCACTCGCCTGCGCAAGTCAACGTCATCATGAACGTAGCTCCCTCTGTACCTGTCTACGGTTCCCGCCGCGCCCCTAGTTCCGATCTGCCGGCTCTGTTGCCTTCGCTCAAAGTAATCACACAAACCGGCTCAGCGTCTATCTCTGAACATGTTGCCTTGCTTGACCTCTCTCGCCGCCACACCGTCTTTGATCAAACAGAAGTCACCGACCTCGATTGGCACCGTCTGAAAGCGTCATTAGAAGAAGCCAACACCGCATCCATTGATCTTCATTCTCTGTCGGGACGCCAGGAAGAAGCACAATACTTCGTCTCAGAAGTTCGCCGTTTGCTGCGCGCATCCACTGACAAACCGTGTGTGCTCGTCATCTTAACCAAGCCAGTCTCATTCGATTCCGGTGAGGATCTGGAAAAGATATCGCTAGAAGCGCTCCCTTCTTGTCGCGTCATTTATATCCGCTACCACCCAGCCCCGGAAGAGATGCGCCCGATGGGTACACGCATGGGAGGGCGCGGTGGTCGACGTTCGCCCATGAACGGTCCCATGATGCGGCCGTCGCAAGAGCCGTTTGACCAATTAGCAGCAACGCTAAAACCGCTCAGCCCGAAAGTGATTGACGTCGAAAGTCCAGAGCAGATGACCAAAGCCCTCTCCGAAATCCAAAAAGCTCTTCTTAAGTCCGACGAATCCTCGCGTTAGCAGCTTGACGAGCCTCTAAGATTCCCTTACTCTTAGTGAATCTATGCGAGGCCCTCTCTCCCTACTCACACTGTTGTTTTTACTGGCAGTAGACTTATTCAGTCAAACGCAAGCAATTAACGGAAGTGTGCGCGGCCGCGTCTTTGACCAAGCAGGCGCTCCCATCGCAGCGGCTCGTGTTGATGCCGTGAATGACGCCACTGGATTTACCCGCTCCCAGGAAACGCAGGAAGACGGTTATTACGTAATTGCGAATCTTCCTCTCGGATCGTACACTGTTTCGATTCAAAAGAGCGGCTTCACCTCCGAACGGCACACATCTATCGTCCTGGATGCAGGTACCACTGCCACAATCGACGCTCAGCTAAAGGTGGGCGAAGTGAGCACTTCTATTGAAGTCACTGGTGGCGCTCCCATTGTTGAACCTGATCGCGTAAGTACCGGACGCACCATCACCAACATTGAGACTGATAATCTCCCTCTCACTTCTCGCAATCCTTATAACTTTATTCTTTTTCAGCCTGGCGTCAGTGGCCATCCCAATCCCGAGCTAGGCATCCCTCGCCTGCTAAACACCAATGGCCTCGTCGATCATGTCAACTATCAGTTAGACGGTACAACCGACACCGAAAGCGACCGCACAGGCTTGCGCCTCTTCGCCATTGCCGACAACTACGTGAGTGAAGTGCAAGTTGTCTCCAATAGCTTCTCGCCCGAATTTGGCCGAATTGCCGGCAACATCTATAACGTCATCACGCAATCCGGCAGCAATCAGTTTCACGGCGAAGGTCAGTATCTTGGCCGGCCGCTTGACCTCGTCGCACGGCCTATTCTCGCTACACCCACCACCCTCAAACCCATTGCCAACGACTACTTTGGCAATGCCGGAGGCCGACTGATCAAAGACAAGCTGTTCTTCTTCGCTTCCTATGAAAACGTTAAGCGTAGCGTCCCGTCTCCCTCCACCATTACCGCCGCGAATGCTGCCGCTATCGGCTTATCGCCGAGCCTGTTAGTTAATCCACCCGCCGTCGAACACGCTCAATGGGTCGACGCGCGCTTGGATTGGAGCATCACGCAGAAGCATCAGTTCTTTATCCGCTACAACTATTTCCGTAATCGCTATCCCTTCAACACCAACGATGGGGGACTGTATGNNGTATGCTCTTGACGCTGCCTCCGATTTTCGAGATCGTGCACACGTCGCCGGTGCACAATTGCTGTCCACTTTTTCACCAACAGTCTTGAATGAATTGCGCTTCGGCTGGCCTTACCGAAATGAACAACACATTGCCGATCCCCTCACCGGCAAAGGCCCCGAGATTACGATTAGCGGCATCGCGAACTTCGGAGGGAGCACTGCGGTAGGAGATCGCTTCCAGGAAAAGATCCCGAATCTGAACGACAATTTCACAGTCGTAAAGGGTGCCCATACGATAAAGGTCGGCGTCGGCTTTCAGCAGAATCTCGACACACAAGCAGCCGATATCTACACGCAGTATGTTTTCCCCACCATCGCCGCATACCAATCGGCACTCTCCGGCGTAAATCCTCTCGCATACAGCACATTCAACGCCAGCGTGGGCGAACCTGGCGCTTGGTATCACTCATTTTTCTGGGATGTCTTTGCACAAGACAGCTGGCAGGTGAAATCCAACCTCCTCTTGATCTATGGCGTTCGATATGACCGCTTCGACGCCCCTCCCGGCGACACTAAAGCTCTCTTCCCTTGGTCGCAAACGTTCCACACACCGGGCGCTAATTTTGCGCCTCGCCTTGGACTCGCTTGGTCTATCAATTCGAAAACCGTNNGTGAATGGCACACTGCCGCGCTCCTCGCAAACCATCTACACCGTAACGCCAAATTTCAAGAACGACTACGCCATCAATTCGAGCCTGCAAATCACCCGTCAGCTCTCACAAAACGATTCTTTGACTGTCGGCTTCGCCAACGTAAACGGCCGCAACCTGGAGTTCTTGCGAAACCTAAATCTCATCAATCCCACTGGCTTTCTCGCCGATGGCCGCCCCATCTTCTCCTCCACGGCCAACGCCACCACGCGCCTCTATCCACAGTTCAATAACATTGCGCTCGAAGACATCGGCGCGAACAGTTCGTACAATGCGCTCATCGTCAGCTATCAGCGGCGTTTCCAAAGGGGTGTCTCCATCAATGGCTCGTACACTTGGTCCCACTCGATCAGCGATGCGCCAGAAGGCAATGCTTATGATCAAGGCTCGAATTTCATTGAAGATCCCACAAATCGCGAGCGTGATCGAGGCAACTCGACCATCAATCGCCCACAGGCCTTTACACTCACCACCGTGTACCAGTCTCAATTCCCAAGCATCCAAAATCGTATTCTGCGCGCGATCGCCAGTGGAAATCAATTCGCAATCCTCGCGAACCTCTCTTCGGGCGACCAACAAAACTTGATCTCCAACCGGGTTCTCAATGGCGACAGTCTCGCGGGCGCCGGTGTCAATCGGCCCTTGTACATTGGCCGCAATACCCTCCGCACTCCCAGCGTTTATCAGGTCGACGCTCGCTACAGCCGCACTTTCTTTAAGCTTTGGGAGCGGCTCAGTCCCGAATTCTTCCTGGAAGCAAACAACGTCTTCAATCACCCCAA
>PMQB01000666.1 GCA_003169195.1 Bryobacterales bacterium | reverse complement strand
ACCGCAACTGGGATTTAGGCAGCCCCGGATATTACGAATTTGCCAACACCGTTGGGCCAACACCGGCACAGGACGGCGTGCTTGCCTCAAACGGCACCATATATAGCGCTACGGGTGCTGGGCAACTTGCTATTGGCAACGACAGCAATTTCCAGAATGATTACCCGTACGCTTCCGAGTTGTCGGTCAATCCCTCAACCGGTACTGCAGCTAACGCCTACCGCCACTACATCATGAAGGATCTGAACTTCTTCTTCAATGATAGTTGGAAAGTGATGCCGCGCTTGACCTTGAACCTTGGCCTGCGCTGGGAACGCTATGGCGAGCACACCGCAGCCAATGGCATCATCGCGCAATTCACGAACCTCGACACCAAGAGCAATGCCGATATCGCCAATGCCACGGTGAACCCGGTTTCGGCATTCTGGAAGACCCCGAACAACGATTTCGGTCCTCGCGTCGGCTTTGCTTACGATGTGTTTGGCGACGGCAAGACCTCACTCCGCGGCGGCTACGGTATTTCCTATGATCGTCTGTTCGATAACATCTGGTCGAACGGCGCCTGGAATCCGCCGTACTATGGCCTGTTAGACGAAGCCGCCAATTCCGGCGATCCAGTCTATTACTCGCTTCCCGCCAGCTTGGGTCCAACGTACGTACAGGGCCAGCCTCTCGGACGCGTTTCTGTTCGCACCATGGACGTCAACATGAAGGATTCTTCGACTACCAACTACTACATGGGTGTGGAGCATTCCTTCTGGCATGACTGGCTCCTTCGGGTGAATTATCAAGGCTCCTACGGACGCCACTTATCGCAGCTGATGAACCTGAACCGTTATGACGGCATGTACTACAATGCCGGCCTGAGCGGCGCAAGGCCCAACGCTTTGTATTCGGGCTTCAACTACCGCGCGAATAACGTTAACTCGGAATACAACTCTATGGTGAACGAAGTCCAAAAGCGCTTCTCTCATGGCTTGCAGATGGACTTCAGCTTCACGTGGTCGAAGTTGATGGACGAAGGCTCGGATCTGTTCACCGGTTCTACGACAACGGGCGGCTCCAGCCAGCCGTTCTACTTCGTGAGCAACAACGCGCCTCAATTGGAGCGCGCACCTGGCGCTTTCGATCATACGAAGAACGTGAAGGTGATCCTAACCTACGAACTTCCGTTCCTTAAGGCGCAGAAGGGTTTCCTGGGCCACGCTTTGGGTGGTTGGCAGGTTTCCTCCTTCTACCAGGGCTACTCCGGTCACCCGATCGATGTTTACGTGAGCCGCGCCCGCTATAAGGGCAATGCTTTAGATCCCAATGGAATCAACGAAAACATCGGCGGCGATTACAATCTCGACGGTGTCTTGAACGACCGTCCTGATTTCATTGGATCGAGCATCGCTGCTGCCTACTCTGGCAACAATCCCGCTGACGGCATCTTTAAAGACAACAATCCGATTGGATGCGGATATGCGGGCCAGAAATCAACCAATACCGCAGCTTGCAACGCTAACTTTGGTGTTGCTACGCCGAGCACTCTGTTCGTTAATCCTTCGGGATATGGCGTCCACTTCGGCGAACTCGGACGCAACGTCTTCCGTGGACCTTGGTTCAACGGTTTGGACGCTGCGCTCTTTAAGAACTTCAGATTTACGGACACTGTGAAGATGCAGCTCCGGTTTGAAGCGATTAACGCAGACAACCATCCGAACTTCGACGGCATCAATAGCAACGCAGCCAGTTCTTCGTTCGGTAAAGCGACCTTCCTGGTAGGTAACGCCATTTCGCGGAACCTCCAATTGGGCGCTCGCATTACCTTCTAATTGGACCGCTCAAAAATGGCGTCTGACCCCAATATCAAAAAGGGGTCAGACGCCATTTTCTTTTGCCTCTCCTTTGAACCATTTTTCAATAACTTAGCGTGCCCTTAAAAAAGGTGTCTGACCCCTTTTCCATAATGGGGTCAGACACCTTTTTCGGTGGGGGAGAATTTAGGCAGGTGAGTTGTTTTGATAGCTAAGGTTTTTCTGAGTTTAGTAACGGCCGGGTTGACATGCTCGGCCGCGGTGCCCGTCATCCTGATTTCTGTTGACACCCTGCGCGCCGACCACCTTGGCCGCCAAACCCCCCATATCGACAGCCTCGCCAAAAACGGCACCCTCTTCTCCCAAGCCACCACTCCCTATCCCCTTACCCTCCCCGCGCACGTCGCCCTCCTCACCTCCACCTATCCCTTCAGCAACGGCGTTCTCGACAACGGCATCCCCCTCGGCCCCAACGCCACCACCCTTGCCACCATCTTCCAAAAAGCCGGCTACCGCACCGGCGCCTTCGTTGGCAGTTTTGTCCTCGACCGCCGCTTCGGCCTGAGCCGTGGCTTCGAAGCGTACAACGGCCCTCTCGACGTCCACGACAATCCTACCGGCGCCCCCATCGAGCACAAACGCCCCGGCGAACAGGTCGAAGCCGCCGCCAAACACTGGGTGGAAGACAACGCCAACGCGCCGTTCTTCCTGTTCCTCCATCTCTATGACCTGCACGCCCCCTACAGCCTCCCCGCCGACCCCTCCCTCCGCCACGGCGAAACCGGCTACCAGGCGGAACTAGCCCACGTCGATCAGATCCTCGGCGACTTCTTCGCTTTTCTCGACCACCGCGGCCTCCTGCAAAAATCGCTCATCGTCTTCACCTCCGACCACGGCGAAGGCCTCGGCGACCACGGCGAAACCAGCCACGGCTACTTCATCTACCAAAGCACCCTGCACGTTCCTCTCATCATTCACTGGCCCGTGGGTTCGAAGCGTATTTCGCAGGATCGCGTCGATCAACCCGTCAGCTTGCTCGACGTCGCGCCTACCATCTTGGAAGCCGCCGGTCTGGCCCGTCCCACCGAAATGCGCGGCCGCAGCCTCTTTTCCGGGGCCGCCAACGAAGACGTCTATTCCGAAAGCGTCTATGCCCGCAAGCATTTCGGCTGTTCCTCGCTCCGCAGCCTGCGCGCCGGATCGTTCAAATACATCGACGCCCCTAAACCCGAACTCTACGACCTCGCCGCTGACCCCGCCGAAAAGCGCAACATATATGACCAGCAAAAGCCCAAAGCCGCCGAACTTCGCGAGAAAATGCGCGCCGTTCGTGCCAGTTCACCCGTCTCCACCGCCAAACCCACCGCCCCAAATGCCGAAACCAGCGCCGCTTTACGTTCCCTCGGCTATTTAAGTGGTTCAAGCGGCTCAAGCCGTCTGGAACCCCGCATCGATCCCAAAGACCGCATCGCCGATTTNNAGGACGAACCGGCCGTCCGAGAGTACAAGCGCGCCGTCGAACTCGACCCCGGCAACGCCACGGCCCATTTCGAACTGGCCCAGACTTACTTCAAAATGCGCCAAGGGAACGACGCCATTCGCGAATTCCAAGCCACCCTGGCCATCGAATCCTGGTACACCCGGGCCGACGAAGCATTGGCACAACTTTTCATTCAAGGCAAAGATTTTGCCCAAGCCCGCGATCACTTACAACACATGCTTACCGTAGATCCCGACAGCTACACCGCCCACTTCAACCTCGGAATCTTCGCTGCCATGGAAAAGAATTGGCCCGAAGCGCAAAGGCAAGTTTCGGCCGCCGTCCATGCCGACCCCAATTCCGCCGAAGCGCACAATGCGTTGGGCGGCATCTATTTCCAACAGGGTGATCTGGAACACGCGCAAGAACAGTTTCAGGAAGCCATCCGCCTGCAAAGCAGATTTGCGGAAGCGCATTACCGCTTGGGTTTGATTTTTCAAAAGCAGGGCAAGGCCNNGTTTCGTTAATTTTCACCCAATTGGGACGATTAGTACTTCCTCCATCACATGTAAGCACTACGCGGAACTAGTGGTCTGCTACTATTTATATATTCAAAGACTTTAGGTGCGGGGTAACTTTTCCCAGGATCGCAACGTTGGGGATTCTCCAGGGAAAGCCCCCTCAAAATGAGGGAATTCATGCAAAAAAATCTATTCGCAGCGCTAGTTGTCTTTTTAGGCTTGGCGAGCGTGGTTTTTGGCCAGAATGCGGGAACGATCACCGGTCGCGTGGTCGACCAGACCGCAGCAGTCGTGGCCGGAGCAGAAGTCAAGGTTACTGACGTCTCCACCGGCGAAACACAAAAAGCCACAACCAACGATACTGGCCTATATTTTTTCAACACCATCAAACCCGGTACCTACGATGTATCAATCGAAAAGGCTGGTTTCCGGAAAGCGCAGTTTACGAAACAGACCGTTGAAATCGGCAGCGCTTTGACGCTGAACGTTTCACTCGAAGTTGGCGCGTCTACCCAATCGGTTACGGTTGAAGCGGAAGCGGGCGCACAACTCGAAACGTTAAGTTCCACGGTCGGTACAACCATCACCGGTCCTTCGCTGGTTCTTTTGCCCAACCTCGGCCGTGATGCTTCGAGCTTGGCCATCTTCCAGCCGGGAGTCTCCCCCGGCGGTATGGTCGCAGGCGCGATGTCCGATGAAAACACCTTCCAACTAGACGGCGGCAACAACTCGAGCGACATGGACGGCAATCAAACCGTCTACACCCCGAGCTATGCCTCGAACGGCGCGCCCACGGGCGTCATGCCAACACCTGTCGAAAGCATTGAAGAATTCAAAGTGAACACCGCCGGTCAAACCGCGGACTTTAACGGCTCCTCGGGCAGCCAAGTGCAAATGGTCACCAAGCGCGGAACCAATCAGTTCCATGGCGCGGGTTACGAATATTATTTCGCCTCGGACGTTGGCGCGGCCAATACCTGGGACAACGATCACAAACCAAATGGCAAAGGGTTAGGATACACACCCATTCCGATCACCCACAAGAATCGTTTTGGCGGCGCAGTGGGCGGTCCTATGTTGCCCAAGTTCGCGGGCGGAAAAACCTACTTCTTCTTTAACTACGAAGGTTTCCGCTACCCCTATTCCACAACGTATGAAAAGCCGATGCCTACTGCTCTTCTCAGGGCGGGCGTTATCCAGATTAACCAAGCTGGCACATGGACTCCGTACAATCTGAATCCCGTTCCCGTGACGGTGAATGGCACCACCTACATGCCCGCACAGTGCGGAACCACAACTTGCGATCCCTTAGGAATCGGCTTGAATCAACAGGTTGCCGCACTCTGGAAGACAATGCCCATGCCGAACGATCCGAGCAGCGGTGACACCCACAATACGCAAGGCTACCTGTCAACCATCGGCTTGCCCCAAACCTCAAACTTCTATGTCGGTCGCGTCGATCACGACTTCGGCGACAAGTGGCGTCTGTTTACCAGCTATCGCTATTACAATTTCAGTCAGCTCACAACCAACCAGGTTGATGTCGGCGGTGTTCTGCCGGGCGACACAATGGGGACGTACTCCGCCAGAGCGCCCCGTCCGCAAAAGCCCGATTACATTGTTGGCGGCATCAGCACCAGCATCAGCCCCAGCACCACCAACGACTTCCACTTCAGCTATTTGAAGAACTGGTGGCAGTGGGCCACATCCGCTGCCCCGCCGCAATTAGCGGGCTTGGGTGGCGCACTTGAAATCGGCGGCGAATCGGCCAACGCGTTGATTCCTTACAACGTCAATACGCAGAATACTCGCCAGCGTTTCTGGGATGGCCACGACACCACCTTCAAAGACGACGTCTCCATCCTGAAGAGCAACCACTTGATTTCCATTGGCGGTCAGTACGAACGCAACTACGACTACCACCTGCGTAATGACAACGGTCAAGGTATCGACAATTCCACCGTTTATCAAATCGGCAACAACAGCGGACTCACTTGGCCCTCGAACTACTTGCCAACGGGTCTGCCAAGTTCGCAAAATTCAACCTACGAAAATTATGTTGGCGAGGTGTTAGGCATCGTTGATCAGTCGCAAGTGCTCTACACCCGCAGCGGCACCAATCTGACGCTGCAACCCCTCGGTTCCAACATGTTCGATCAAAGCACCATCAACTTCTACAACCTGTACGCGAGCGACACCTGGAAGGTAAAGCCGAACTTCACGCTGACCTATGGAATTGGCTATCAGGTCGAAATGCCGCCCACCGAAGCGAATGGCAAGCAGATCGAGCTGGTTGATCAGAACGGCACGCCGATTTCAACGAGCGCCTATTTGGCCGCTCGCGAGTCAGCCGCCTTGAATGGTCAAGTTTACAACCCGATCGTCGGCTTCACCGGCATCAAGACGGTAACCAACGCCAGCCAGAAATATCCGTACAATCCGTTTTATGGTGGCGTGAGCCCACGCGTTTCCTTCGCGTGGAACCCTACCTTCACCGACGGACTGGGCGCGAAGATTTTCGGCAACGGCCAAACCGTGATCCGCGGCGGCTACGGTCGAATCTACGGACGTTTGAACGGAGTCGATCTCGTGCTGATTCCGCTTCTCGGCACTGGCTTGGGCCAGGCAGTGTCCTGTTTTGCCTCATCTGCTGGTACTTGCGGAGGCGCTGCTTCCAATACGGCCGCCACTGCTTTCCGCATCGGCACCAACGGTCTCACCGCTCCTTTACCTGCCGTGTCTCAGACCTTGGCGCAACCGTACTTCCCGGGAATTAACGGCAACGCTTCGGCGGGTTCCGGTTCAGTGCTTGATCCGCATTTCCGCCCGAGTTCCACCGACAACTACCAGTTCAGCATTCAGCGTGAACTCAAGAAAAACTTGATTCTCGAAGTCGGCTATATCGGACGTAAAATCAACAACGAATGGCAGCAGGTTGATCTGGATGCCGTTCCTTACATGACCACGTTGAACGGCGAAAGTTTCGCTCGCGCTTATGCGAATGTTTACGCCGCTATCCAGCAGGGTTCTACGCCAGCCGTTCAGCCCTTCTTTGAAGCGGCACTGGGCGGTTCCGGTTCTGCATTCTGCGCGGCGGCCGGTAGTTGTACTGCCGCCATTGTTGCTAACTCTACGATGAAAACGCAGATTTCGCAAACCCAGGCGTACGACTTCTGGACTTTGCTCAACAAGCAGAGTTCGTGGCAGCTGGGTCGCACCCTCCCGAGCAGCGTTGGAACCGGTATTCCTGCCGGTCAGCTCAGCGCTGTTTATGCCGACGCCAGCTTTGGCTACGGCAACTATAACGCTGGCTATGTTTCTATGACCAGCCGTGATTTCCATAGCCTCACGTTCCACTCCAACTTCACTTACGGCCGCGCTCTAGGAACGGGCAACCAGACCCAGGCCACCAGTTCGTACAGTGTCGTTGACCCCTGGAATGTTAGCGCCATGTACGGTCCGCAGTACTACGATTACAAAGTCATCTACAACCTGACCATGTTGTGGCAAGATCCCTTCTACAAGAGCCAGAAGGGAATTCTGGGCCACATCTTAGGGGGATGGACCATCGCTCCCATCTTCACCGCTCATAGCGGAGCGCCACTGTCTGTGGCTAACCAAAATGGCGCCTGCGAATCGTTCGGCGAAATGAACTGCTCCACGGGTTCAACGAACGACGGCGCTGTCTTAGCTGCCCCTTTCACCGGTGGCAACTCGGCTAATTACAACGAAACCGTAAGCGGCGGAGTAGGCAGCACCGGCAACACGAACGGCAAAATCAACATGTTCGCGAATCCGGCCCAAGTAGCGGCCGAATTCCGCAATTGCATCCTCGGCGTCGATACTAACTGCGGTGCTGCGGGTTTGATCCGTGGCATGCCAACATGGAACGTCGATGCTACTGCCTCTAAGGACATCGGCATCTGGAAAGAACGCATAGGGGCAACTCTCCTATTCCAGTTCACCAACGTCTTTAATCACGTTCAGCTTGCCGATCCTTCGCTCAGCTTGAACTCGCCGCAAACATTCGGCGTTTTAGGCAGCGCAAATCCCAATGGTGGTCAAAGCAACACTCCTCGTAACATGGAGTTCGGTTTGAGAATCCACTTCTAAAATACGCTGAAACAATTAGAATTAAAGTAGAAAACGGTGGCTCAGGGTTTTTACCAGGAGCCGCCGTTTTCTATTTCTTTTTGCTGGCAATCTTTCCGTTTTCAGGATTCGGCCCTAACTATTCCTTCTATAAACTATAGCCTCTAGCTGAATAGTGCCTTTGTCTTCAAAGGGTTAGCTCTTTGGTTGTACACTTGCAATCCACAGACGATGTAATTTACCTAGCGGAAAAAGGTGTTAGGATAATACCTGAAAAACCCGCTTAATTGGTAAATACCATCCGGAGCTTCATTTTCTATGGTTACAAACAAAATAATTAGTTGGCCTCGAAGCCGATTTTTCAGAATGACGGGGATTCTGCTCAACGTAGCAATCCTCCTGTTGGCCCTCAATGGGTCACGAAGCAGTGCGCAGTCTTTGACTACCGGCGAGGTGGTGGGCGTTGTAACTGACGCTTCATCGGCCGTCGTCCCAGGCGTCTCGGTCGCCTTGAAAAGTATCGATACCGGAGCCCAACAAACCGCCCTTACCAACGAACAGGGGCAGTATCGGTTTCCCCTCCTGAAGCCCGGCCATTATTCGGTTAGCGTGGCGCAGCCAGGATTTAAACCCATTGAAAGCCGTTTCGAAGTCGGCGTTGGTGACACTACAACTACCAACCTTCACTTAGAAATCGGTCAGAATACGACCACCGTAGAAGTAACAGAGTCGCTGCCGCTGATGTCGACCGAAGCGAGCGCTAATACCACATTCACTCAGAGCCAAGTGGAACTGCTGCCTAGCGCGGGTGGTGACATCACAAACATTGCCTACACGACTCCAGGCGTGGTGGTGAATTCCACTGGTGGTTATGGAAATTTCACGTTAAATGGTCTGCCCGCTACGGCGAATTTGTTTACCGTTAATGGCGAAAACAATATGGACCCGTACTTCAACATCAATAATTCGGGCGCCACCAATTTGACATTGGGTCAGAACGAACTGCAGGAAGCCAGTATCATCGCGAATCCGTATGCTGGTGAGTACGGCCAGTTAGCCGGCGCACAGGTTACCTACGTAACCAAGTCGGGCTCCAATCAGTTCCATGGAAATGCCCAGTATTGGTGGAATGGCCGCATCATGAATGCGAATGACTGGTTCAACAACTCAGGTATCAACGGTGTGACGCCCCGGCCCTTTGCCAACGCCAATCAATACGCCACTTCGCTGGGCGGTCCAATTTTCAAGAACAAAACCTTTTTCTTCGTTAACTTTGAAGGCTTACGGTTTGTCCTGCCCAACGATATTTCCGTCACCATCCCGACGACTGCTTTCGCCAATGCCGTGCTGAATAACATCAAGACGGTTCAGCCGAATGAATTTTCCGCTTACCAGACAATGTTCAATCTGTATGCGAACGCCCCGGGCGCGGCGGGTGCCCAGCCGATTGCAAATAGCACGTCGTGTGCCTCTTTGACTCTGCCGGGCTTTAATCCTGCTACCCAAGCCTGCGATGCGCGATTCCAAGCCACGCCAACGGCACTCGCCTCCGAATGGTTTTTAAGCGGTCGCGTCGATCAACGTGTTGGCGACAAAGATTCAATGTTCTACCGCTACAAGCTGGATCACGGGACCCAGCCTACAACGCTCGACCCCATCAGTTCCAAATTCGACGCCATCTCGAAGCAGCCCGCTTGGGATAACCAGTTCCAGGAAACTCACATTTTCGGTGCCACTGCCACCAATTCGTTCAATGCCAGCCTCAGCCATTACGTGGCTCAATTCTCACAGAACTATCAGTTGGCCAGCAGCACCTTTCCGGATCGCATAATCACTTCTGGGACTGTAGACTTCACCGGCTTCAATCCGATCAGCTCATTCCCACAAGGTCGCAACATCACGCAGTACCAGATATTCGACGATTTTAGTTTAGTGAAGGGCAAACATAGCTTGAAGTTCGGCGAGAACTTCCGCCGCTACGATGTGAGTGACCATAACTTCTTCTACAATTCGCCGGCTATCTATTTTGGTTATGTTGGAAGCGGGTTGCAGGAGTTTGCCAATGGACTCGCCTATCAGTACCGCAAGTCTTTGAATCTGGCCAGCGATGTTCCGATCGCTACCTGGGGCTTAGGTTTCTACGGTCAGGATGAGTGGAGCGTCTCCTCAAAACTGAAATTGACCTTGGCCTTGCGTTTTGAACACAATTCCAATCCGGTTTGCCAGTTCAACTGCTTCGCCAATTTCAAGGGACCATGGAATTCACTCGCGAGCTTCAACAGTGCAAACCCCGGTAGCGTTCCTTACTCCAGCGACATTATCTACAACCAGCACCAAGCTTATATGGGCGTGGATGCTCTGAGTCCTTCGCCGCGCGTCGGCTTCAGCTACTCGCCTTTCAGCAGCAACAAAACCGTGATCAGTGGTGGTTTCGGTCTCTTCTACGACTCCCCGGCGGCGGGCTTGGTTGACGATTTATTATCGAATCCTCCCGTTTCGGTCGCCATTCGCGTGCGTCCGAAGACTGGCACGTTGCCGTTTGACCCCGCTGGCGGCGCTGCCACTTGGGCCGCTTCGGCCAGCGCGTTCAGTATCACCGATACTTATTCGCAGATCTCCTCCGCCTTAGGCGCTTTGGGTTCTACCTTCTCAGCTCCGGCGGTAACCGCTATTATTGGGACCATTCACAATCCTGAAATTCAAGAATGGAACTTCCAGATTCAACAGGAATTGAGTCACACCTTAGCGTTGGTTGCCAACTATTCAGGCAATCACGGTGTTAAGGAACTCTATACCAACGCGTGGCCGAACGCTTACGATCAGTATGGCCTCTACCCCGGCGTTGCGGGCGTTCCTTCCAGTATTCCCGTGGCGAACTACGGAACCGTAACCACTGTACAAAACGGTGCCCTTTCGAACTATAACGGCCTAAGCGTATCAATCCGTAAGCACATGTCTCACGGCTTCACCGCGAACTTTAATTACACTTGGTCGCATGCTATCGACGAAGTATCAAACGGCGGAATTTTCACCTACGGCGATTCGCTGCTCGGTCAAATCAATCCGCTCAGTCTGCGCGCCAATAACTACGGCAATGCCGATTACGACATTCGGAACAACTTCAACGGTGATTTTGTGTATCAACCCAGCGTGCACACCGGCCACAAATTTATGGATTCGGCGCTGGGTGGCTGGCAATTGGGCGGCAAGATCTTTTGGCGCAGCGGATTGCCCTTCTCAGTTTCCGACGGCAACTCGGCTTTAGGCAACGGAGGCGGCTCGATTCTTGGTACGCCGCTCACCAGCACTGGGCTCCAAACCCCTTGCGGCGAAGCCGCCGCTATCACGCCATGTATCAATGCGAACGCCTTTGTAAATGCTGGTGCCGCTACGTTCAACAATTTCACGGCTTGGTCTCCGCAGAATCGCAACACTTTCCGCGGCCCACACCTCTTCAACATGGATGCTACTTTGTTCCGTACGTTCACCATAGCCGAGCGCTTAAAGTTTGCAGTCGGTGTCCAGGCATTCAACGTGCTCAATCACCCGAATTTCGGCCAGCCGGATGCCACACTCGGCGATTCGACGTTTGGGCAAATCACTGGTATGGCGGGCACTCCGACCTCACCGTACGGGGCGGGCTTAGGTTATGATGCCTCGCCTCGCACCGTTCAGCTTACCGGCAAGCTGACTTTCTAACCAAGGTCTTAACGACAGAAATGGGCGGTATGGATCACCATGCCGCCCATTTCTATTTCGCGTCTCTCGAAGAAAAGGGGCATGCCAGTCGAAAACGTCCGGCGTGCCCCCAGTTCCCGCATAGACTCGGAGGATATCTATGCTCTGTAATAAATGGACTGTCGCCTTGATGATAACGTTTCGTTAATACACCCGGCAAGTATATACCGGAATAAAAGGGTAGAATCGGTACTAGACTAATGGTTGCCGTCGACACGATTGTAGATGAAATCGAAGCGCTGAAACAAAATCGCCGTGCGATGATTTTAGCGCATCATTATCAGGAAGCTGAAATTCAGGAAATTGCTGATTCTATTGGTGATAGTCTTGAGCTGGCGCGCGTCGCCCAACGCTTTGAAGGCGATGTTATCGCCTTTTGCGGGGTCAAATTTATGGCCGAAACAGCCAAAGTGGTGAACCCCACCCGAGTTGTAGTACTTCCGGATCTGAATGCGGGTTGTAGTTTGGTCGACAGCTGTCCTGCCCCAGCCGTCCACGCCTACAAGAAGCGCAATCCAGATCATGTCGTGGTCAGCTACATTAATACTTCCGTTGAAGTGAAAGCCGAGAGCGATATTCTATGCACTTCGCGCAATGCAGTGGCTGTGGTGAACTCGATCCCGGCAAGCAGGCATGTGCTGTTTCTGCCCGACGTCAACTTGGGGAACTGGGTGAAGAAACAAACCGGACGCGAAAACATGACCATCTGGCAGGGTGCTTGCATCGTGCATGCCACTTTTCCGGGGCGGCGCCTGGCTGCAGCCCGTTCAGAACATCCCCAAGCCGTTGTGGCGGCCCATCCCGAGTGTCCCGGCGATGTGTTGCGGCAGGCGGATTTTATCGGATCCACGTCGGCCATTATTGATTGGTGCGCCAAACAGCCCCAAGACGAATTCATCATCATGACCGAGAGCGGCGTCCGCTATTCGCTCGAAAAGCAATCGCCCGGCAAGAAGTTTTACTTTGTCGCGAATGAAAATTGCAATTGCAGCGAATGCCCGTACATGAAAATGAACACTCTCGAAAAACTGCGAGACTGTTTGCAAACGTTGCAGCCGCGCATCGAACTGCCTCCTGAGATCATCGAACGGGCACGTATTCCACTCGACCGCATGCTTGCGCTAAAGTAATCACAGGTTGACTCAGCTCGTCCAGCTCGGTCTTATTCCCCATCCGCAGCCGTCACCGCCGACAGGTGGACCGCTGGTGGATTCGTTTGGGCGCACGCATTCCGACCTGCGCATTAGCGTCACCGACCGCTGCAATATCCGCTGTTTCTACTGCATGCCCGAGACAGGTGCCGAGTTTGCCAAGGCTGCCGACCTGCTCACCTTCGACGAGATCGAGCGCTTCGTGCGCGTGGCCGTGCCCCTAGGTATTCGGAAGATCCGGCTGACTGGCGGCGAGCCGTTGATGCGACCCAAGCTTCCTGACCTTGTCGCCAAGCTGAGTGCCTTTCACGACGTCCGTGATCTGGCGCTGACAACCAACGGCGTGCTCTTGGCGGAGGCCGCTCAGCCTTTGCACGATGCCGGATTGCGTCGGCTGAACATTCACCTCGACACATTGGACCGCGAGCGCTTTCGACAAATCACCCGGCGCGACGATTTCGCGCGCGTCATGGCGGGCTTCGAAGCTGCCAAGAAATGTGGCTATGAGGTAGTGAAACTCAATGCCGTAGCCATCAAAGGCCTGACCGAACCGGATGTTGTTTCGCTCGTTCGTTTCGGACGCGAGAACGGTGTCGAAGTGCGCTTCGTCGAATTCATGCCGCTGGATGCGCAGGACCTTTGGTCTATGGACAGTGTGCTCACCGCAGACGAGATGATTGACATCTTGCAGCGCGAGTTCGGCCCCTTAACCGCCGTCCCGGATGCGGACCCGCGTGCCCCCGCCGCCGAATACAGTTTTGCCGATGGTTACCGCGTAGGCTTCATCGCCTCTGTGAGTAAGCCATTCTGTATGAACTGCAACCGCCTGCGCCTCACCTCAGACGGGAAGATGCGCTATTGCTTGTTTGCCAACGAAGAGACCAACGTGCGCTCCCTTCTGCAAAGTGATCAAACTGTCAACGAATTGGAGACTGCGATAAGATCGACTGTTTGGCAAAAGTGGATCGGGCACGAGATCAATCGAACTAGTTTTGTAGCTCCGCAACGGCCAATGTACGCTATCGGAGGATAGCTTCCTGACAAATGTGGCAACAGATCTATGATCCGGCGGGGAGTCCTGTGCTCTCCACCTTGTGGGCGGCGCTTCCTGTCATCGTGTTGTTGGGTGCGCTGGGATTTTTCAAGATTCAGGCGCATGTGGCCGCACTTCTGGGACTGGCCGCCGCTTTAGGCATCGCCATTTTCGTCTTCCACATGCCCGCAGTCATGGCCGGCAAGACCGCTCTGCTCGGCGGCATGTACGGATTGCTGCCCATTGGTTGGATTGTCATCAACGTCATTTTTCTTTATAAGCTGACCGAGAGCACCGGTAAATTCAAGGTTCTGCAAGACAGCGTTGCGGGCATTACAAACGACCGCCGCCTTCAATTACTGCTGGTTGCCTTTTGTTTTGGCGCCTTCTTTGAAGGCACTTCCGGCTTCGGCACGCCGGTCGCCGTAACGGGCGCAATGCTGATTGGGCTTGGCTTTTCTCCTTTGGCGGCCTCGGCGTTATCGCTCATTGCCAACACGGCGCCTGTAGCATTCGGCGCTCTGGGTACGCCCATCCTTGGATTGCAATCCGTAACAGGACTCGACTTGAATCAGTTGTCGATGATGATCGGTCGGCAGTTGCCTTTGTTTTCTTTCATTGTGCCGTTCTGGCTGATTTGGGCGTTCGCTGGTTTTCGCCGCATGGTCGAGATTTGGCCCGCACTCATGGTGGCTGGTTTGGGATTTGCCGTGCCTCAGTATTTCATCTCGAACTTCCATGGGCCAACGCTGGTGGACGTGGTGGCATCCCTCGTCTCAATGGCTTCGCTGGTTGCGCTCTTGAAAGTGTGGCGGCCTAAGACGATCATGCTGGGCACCACGCGCGACTCTGAATTCGTCTCCCCGGAGGAAGCAGATCGCCGCATGGTGCGGCATACGCATACACCAAAGGAGGTGTTTGAGGCGTGGACGCCGTGGATCATCCTGGCAGTGGTCGCCTTTATCTGGGGCTTACCCGCAATGAAGACCTGGCTGAATCACTTGTCGAACCCGCAGGTTGCTATCGCGGGGCTGCATAATCTGGTCCAACGCGTTCCGCCAGTTGCGCCGGCCAACGCGAAACCTGAAACGGCGGTCTTTGCGTTTTCGTGGCTATCGGCCTCGGGAAGTGGTATTTTGCTGGCTTCGCTCATCGCAGCAGCGGTCATGGGCATCGGTTTCAGTCGTGCCATCAAGACCTACGCGATGACTCTGTATGCAGTTCGCTTTTCGCTTTTAACCATCGCCGCCATGTTGGCACTCGGCTACACTACACGCTATTCCGGTTTGGACGCGACTATGGGCTTGGCCTTCGCGCGCACTGGTGTGTTCTATCCGTTCTTTGGAACGCTGCTGGGCTGGCTGGGTGTCGCCCTGACTGGTTCCGATACGTCATCGAACATTTTGTTCGGCAGTTTGCAGCGGATCACCGCGCAGCAGCTTCATTTGAATCCCCTGTTGATGGCGGCGGCCAATAGTTCCGGCGGTGTGATGGGGAAAATGATTGATGCGCAATCGATCGTGGTCGCATCCACCGCCACGAATTGGTTCGGGCACGAAGGTGAGATCTTGCGCTACGTGTTTTTCCATAGCTTGGCGCTGGGTTGTCTGGTGGGAATCTTTGTAACGCTGCAGGCCTACGTCGCGCCGTTCACCAGCATGGTGCCGCGCTAAGCTAAGCCCGCGCCTTCGGCAGGAAGGCAATCGTAGAAGGCAGGTGTTTTTTGATAGCGGGCGTTATACAAGGCGCTCAACTGTTGGCGGAAGGTATCCACGGCCTCGGGCGCAACCAGGTTCACCGTACAGCCGCCAAACCCACCGCCGGTCATGCGCGAGCCATAAACACCTGGTATCTTGATCGCGCTGTCCACCAGGAAGTCAATTTCTTCGCAACTGATCTGGTAGTCGTACTGCATGCTGCGGTGCGAGGCCACGAACAGCCGCCCCATCTCCGCCAGATCGTTCTTTCGCGCAGCCGTGGCTAGATCCACCACGCGTTGCGTATCGGAGATGATATGCCGCGCCCGACGGCGAGGCACCATCGGCACAGAGTCTTGCACACGCTCAAAGAAATCGAGCGCGACATCTCGCAAACTTTCGATCTTGGGATCGAGTTCTTTCAGTGCTGCGACGGCCTGCTGGCATTCTGCTACCCGCTCACGATAAGCCGACGTGCCGAGCTCATGCTTGACCAGCGAATTCACCGCAATTATGCGCACGTTCGATGGCAGCTCGACATATTCGTGCCCCAAACTACGGCAATCGATCTTCAGCGCGGCGCCTGCGTGTCCGAAAACGGCCGCATATTGATCCATGATGCCGCACGGCATTCCCACAAACTGCGATTCCGCACGCTGGCCCAGCTTGGCCAGTTCCACCTTCGGAAAAGCGCGGCCTCCTAGTAACGCCACAGCGCTGGCGATTTCCAGTGCTGCGGAAGAACTGAGGCCCGAACCAGTAGGCACCTCGCTCGCCACAAACATGTCGCACGGTTCAATGGCAAAGCCAGCTTTCACTAATTCCTGCGCCACGCCAAAAACGTAATCGCTCCACTGCTTCGTTGGCTTGGCACTCGCAATGTCTGTCACAGCGATTGAAGCTTCTTTGTCGAAGTCTCGCGAGTACACACGCAGCTTGCCATGCGCTGCGGGAGCGATCGCAATATAACAAGCCATCTCCAGGGCAATGGGGAAGACATACCCAAGGTTGTAGTCAGTGTGCTCACCAATCAGATTTACTCGACCGGGAGCGCGGTAAACCAACGGGGTGGCCGCTGACTGAAACTGCTTCCGAAAACGGTCTACGATTTCGCCCGAAACGAAAGCCAAAGCAGACAACCTCCAAATATCAAAAGCATCCCGCCACAGTATAAGTTGACGGGTACGCCTGGCTCCAAAGGAGCCTGAATGCCCGGGCTGATCCAGCCGTAGAGCAAGAGAATCAGTCCAAGAACGCTAAATAGAAATCCGGTTGGCCGGCGTAAGTCATCCATGGAATTTACCAGAAAATCAAGTTAACAACGACTAGAACTGCGATTACTACGACGGCCAGCGGACCGGGGCGTTTGTACCAAGGAGCGGTATCCGGGGGCGGAACATCTGTGAATCCATAAACCAGATTCTTGAGTTCGCTTTCCGGTTTAGGCGTCGTCACCAGACTCACCAGAACAGTTACCACAAAACACGTACTCCAAGACATAATGGCGATCCAATAGCTCTGGGCCATGGTGGAACTAAATGTGTGGACAACTCCCAGCAATCCGCCTTTGCCCTCGGCTACCGTCAGCAGCCAAGTGAGTGCCGCAGCGGTCGTACCTGCCAGTAAGCCAGTGAAAGCGGCATGGCTCGTTGTCTTCTTCCAGAACATGCCCAGCAAGAAGGTGGCAAACAGCGGAGCATTTACGAAAGCGAAGATCAGCTGGAGGAAGTCCATCATGTCATTGAAATGCGTGGCCAGAAATGCGGTTCCGATAGACAGCACAACACCCACGACAGTTGTGATGCGGCCAACCCATAAATAGTGGTCGTCATCGGCTTTAGGGCGAATGTAGCTTTGATAGATGTCGTAAGTGAAGACTGTGTTGAATGCAGTAACGTTGCCCGCCATGCCGGACATGAACGATGCCATGAGCGCCGTAAGCCCAATGCCCAACATGCCCGACGGATAAAACTTCGCCATCAAAGTTGTAAGAACCAGATCGTAGTTTGGACCGCCGCCGCCCGCTTTCATGGGAAGGTCATAACCGATGCCTTGCTGCATCAAAGCGACCGCGGCGATGCCGGGAAGAATCACAATAAACGGCATGAAGATCTTCGGGAAGGCCGCGAATAAAGGTGTCTGGCGCGCTTCAGCCATGGTGTTGGCGGCCATGGCGCGCTGCACAACCAGGAAGTTGGTGCACCAATAACCAAACGACAGCACAAAGCCGAGGCCGGCGATTAGACCGAAGGCTTCGACGCCCATCGGGTTATCGGCTGGCTTTGCCAGGTATTTCCAGGAATGCGACATCACCTGTGGCAGGCGCGCCGAAATGCCGCTCCAGCCGCCGGCTTTCTCAACCGCGTAGTAGGAGAGCGGCGCAAAGCCCAGCACGATTAAAAAGAATTGCACTACCTCGTTATAGATGGCGCTGGTCAAACCACCCAGCAGCGTATACACAAGCACGATGGCGGCGGAGAGTAATACTGATTTGAAGAAGCTCCAGCCAAGGACCAACACGAACAGATTTCCCAGCGCGTACATGCTGATGCCCGACGAAAATATGGTCATAATGGCGAACGTGATAGCGTTCAGGCCACGGGTTTTCTCGTCAAATCGGAGCTTCAGGTATTCGGGTACGCTACGTGCACGGCTTCCATAGTAAAAGGGCATCATGAAGAGCCCCACAAACACCATGGCTGGCACCGCGCCGAGCCAGTAAAAGTGCGCGGTCATAATGCCGTATTTGGCACCGGAAGCACACATGCCAATCATTTCCTGTGCGCCTAAATTGGCGGCAATAAAGGCCAAACTGGTAATCCACACAGGTACAGAGTGTCGCGAAGTTAAGAAGTCGGCGCTGCTGGTAATTTTTTTCTTGGCCATCCAGCCAATGCCGAGGACGAAGGCGAAATAGATGGCGAGACTAACGTAGTCAACGGCTCGTAATGTCAAAGAGAGATTCCTGCCCCGTGGCGATTGTATCGCAGTTGGTTAAGCGTTTTAAATTACTGCAAGTACTGTATCGCCACGGGGGCGAAGAAAGGGCGATGTGAGAGCACTAAACCTCGCCCCCTAGGTGACGCGGATGGCGACTTTTAGCACCCCATCCTTACGCGCCTGGAAGAGATCATACGCTTCGAGAATGTGATCCAGCGTAAAGGTGTGGGTCAGCAAAGGCCTTAGATTGATTCGTCGTGTTTCCACCAGGCGCATGAGCCG
>PMQB01000187.1 GCA_003169195.1 Bryobacterales bacterium | reverse complement strand
CCGCTCGTGAACACACCGGTGCGTTTGTCGGAAGGCTCGCGCGCCAAGCGCAATACACGCATGCTGGTGTCGTCGTTATACAGCACCTCACCTTGCGCTGCTTGGCGGATCAACTCTTCCTGCGCAGGCTTGATCACCTCCGCCGCTTCCTCCACGATCTCCCATTGCGTCGCGGCCGGCATCGGAATCCCAAGGTTGTGTTCTAACTTTTCCAATCGATAGAACGGAACGCCACTGCCATACTTTAACTGCGCAATCATCGCGGCCGTTGTTTCGTCATACTTATCCGAACCGATGCCCTCCGGTTCTTCGGCCGTAAACACTTGACCGCAGCCATTGCAGCGCAATCGCTCCAACTCGTACACTGTCGCTGCCAGTGGCGCTTGTCCGATGACCCGCACCAAGGGCTTCGGCTCTTTCTGTGTATAGACTTTCCCTTTTTCGCATTCTGGGCAGCGGTCGCCGCTCTTCAACTTGGCGTGTGAAACTTTTACCTTTTCCGCGCCAGAAAAAGCGGCCGCTCCGTTGCGTCCATGTCCAGGTTTTGAAGGTCGCTGTTGGTCGTCCTTATTAGTAGTCTCTGGTGCGTTGCCAGACTCACCCACAACCGCATTCGTTTTTTCCGTGTTGCGCGCCGGTGCCGCCAACCCAGCTAACGCATGCAAGGCCGTTTTTAACTTCAGATAATCAGGATCGCTCAGCGGTTCGTGCCGTGCTTGATCCAACAAAGCATCGAGTTCGGGCAGATTTACATCTACTCGCTTCCTTGCTTGTTTCATCTCACTCACCTAAGAGCTGACGAAAGTTGCGAATCAACGGAAGCCCGAAAAGCTCTTTGACTGGCTGCGTCGCCCTTTTCGTGCGCGCATTGTGTCCACGGCCTGTGGTGCTTCCCAGATGCTGCCAGTTAGCCGCCCGATAGCATGTGCCTTTGAAGCGCGCCGGATCGATAAAGGTTTCCAGCCAATACACCGGATGCGCATACATCTTTTGCCAATCGAGCGGCACGACTTTCGCCATGCGGCCCAAGATGTGTGAGGCCAGATGCGGCACTTGTACCCAAGGCAGTATCAGAAAGCGAGTGTTGTAGGCGAGCAATCGTAAATTACGTTTGCGTGCCTCCGCGCTCCAACCAATGAAACGATCCCGCCCCGCTAAGTGACGCGGTGCCGAACACCACGCCAGACAGGCAATCGCTTGCCCTCTCGCATAGACCAGATACTTCAGGTGTTCGCCCACCGGTTGCTGATAGCCGAGATAGTGATACTGCTCCAGCAAACTGTTGAATAGCGGCTCTTGTAGTGTGCGCCGCACCTGCTGAAACTCCAACGCGCCTAACTCGCATAAAGGACCATGCACAGGGCGATTATCGGGCACCAGTGGTTCAGGACGCTGATCCAACCCTTTCGGAAAATGTCCACGCACTGCCGGCAACGCAATCTCGCCGCCGCGCTCCAACAGCAACAACAATCCGCGGCAGAGCGCATCGCACAGTGCGCCGTTGGCTTGTTTCCATTGCCACACTTCGCATAACTGCCGCGACAATGCCCAGCGGCTCAACGCTGGATGCTCAGCGATGAACTGGCGCAGAAAAGCAATCTCTTCTTCGCCAACGTTCCGTCCCCGATAGCGCCACTGTGCCGCCACAGCAGCAGTGTGACAGAAAACTTGCGGGAACGCAAGACCTTTTTCGAAAGTGGGTTCAGCTCACTCGACGCCACATCGGCGCGGCTTTGGTGTCCGGATCGCCAGCGGCCAGTAGCAACTGGGCTTGATAGGCTTCCAGTGATCGCGCCGGACCTTTACCCGTTGGCCACCACCGAAAACGTCCTTTTGAAAGCCGCTTTTGGGCGAGCCAGAACCCTTGGCCGTCATAAGCCAACAGCCGGATCGAAGTGGCGCTGCGGCTGCGAAACACAAATACGCAACCGGAGAAGGGATCGGCATCCAGCGTTTCGCGACACAGTTGAACTAAAGAATCGATGCCCTTGCGCCCGTCGACCGCCTCGATGGCGACCAGGATGCGCATCTGCGGCGTAATCTGCAACATGGCCTAATGGCCCGCGAAGGTATGAATCAGTTCGGCAATCTCGCTGGTGGCAACGCCCTTCAACTCCAAACGGAGTTTGTGCCCATGTTGCGACTCCACTTCAATGACGCAACTCGCGGCAGCGGTAGCAGCCGTGAGCAGTTCCACGAAAGCGGCCGGAGGCGCCGTCCGTTGATGCTTTTTGATTGCCTGCTTCCGCCGAGGTTCCTTGACGCCCTTGCCCATCCACTTCTTCAGACTGTTCGCATCCAACCGTAAACAGCGGCAAACCAGATTCATCCCGCGCCGTTCCGCAATCTCCGCTGCGGCCCGCCATAGCTCCTCCGGTAGTCGCGTCCGTTTCTCGTGCTGGCCCCGGAAATCCTCGAACCTCTTTCTTAGCTCTTCGACATCGTCGAAGCTGCTGTTATAGAGTGCTTGCGTCATTGCTTCCGGCCTCCCAGCCTTTGTTGACGCTAACAGGATTCTTGCCCAGTGTCATGCAGGCTTGCCGAAAACTCACGAAGCATCGGCGCGGTTGCGCGGACTCCCTTTTGAAAGATTTAATCGGCAAAATGAGGTGTCGCCTTTATGCGGGCTGACTCCACGTTTTGAGACGAGCAAATTGCGCTCCGATGCTTCTCACATAACCCTACAGTTCTAGGCAGAATTTATACCCTCAAGGGATAGCAGTTCCTATTACCTAAAGCAATACCCGTGTGATGCGTGTCGATTACTCATATCTATTCACATCAGAAATTCTTTACTCTTTTCTGATACTTTGTGCACGTGAAATCCGCTCGTTTTCTCGCCTTTTGCCACAAAAAGTCCATTGACCTCTTTCGGCAGGAACGATGCAGGGACTCATAAGTCAAACGAAAAGTGACTGCCGATTATCAAACCCACAGATCGCCTCATTAGATGATTCTACATCTCCCTCTCTTTTTTCTGATCTCCAGCCGCAATCATACTGATCCGATGAACATTCTGTGTAAGTAACTTTCTGAAGGAACAACAAGCGGGTTCGGGAGCATGCGTCGAAGGTCATAGGCGAAAAAAACAGCGGCCTGTAAGAACTTAATGATCCCGTCTTGGCCTTTATCTCAGCACAGCTTACACGCGGAAGAAGTTTAACCAATGACAAGCAGCTTAAGCGTAACTATCCTGCGAAGACTCCACGAGCTTAAAAGTAAGATTGTATCTGTAGCGGGTTTATCTCGGAGATTACAATCTCGAAAACGAGAGTCTCGAGTCCGGACGATTTGTCGAAGTATTATAGTCCCATTGTCTGCTGCAGCTTGTTTTGCCGCTGGTACCCCGCAGAACTTCGGCGAAGTTCAAGTCAACACTTCGCAAAAAGCAACATTAACTTATTCATTCAGCGGACTTGCCGCCGTGCCCGCTTTTGAGTTGGCTTGGGGCCGGGATTTTCGGATTGCTTCTCCATCTTGCGTTGTGAACGCAACGATGTACTGCAAAGTCACTGTCACATTTAATCCTATCCGGCCTGGGGTCCGGCAGGATGCTTTATCAATTGCAGACCAGTCTGGCAGAATTCTTTCGACGACGCTTTTGCAAGGAGTTGGCACCTCTGCTTTGGTGGTGTCGTATCCAGGAAGGATCTCGACACTGGCAGGTAATGGGACTTGGGGATACCAAGATGCAACGGACCCGGCGAACGCCGAGTTCCGCGGTCCTCAGGGAGTTGCACTTGACGGAAGTGGGTCCGTACTTTATGTTGCAGATTCCTCAAATTGTGTCATCCGCAAGATAGTCATGGCATCCGGTGAGGTCACAACGATAGCGGGCACGGGAACGATGGGTTTCGCGGGCGACGCTGGCCCGGCAACTAGATCTCAGCTGAATACGCCGACTGGCCTAACTTTGGATGGGGCAGGAAACCTTTACATTGCGGATCAAGGGAATAACCGTATCAGAAGAGTTGACGCTATCACGCAAATAATCACGACAGTGGCCGGCGGGGGCACCGTTATTTCGGGCTCAGATAACTTAGGAGACGGCGGGCCCGCCACAAACGCAATTCTATATGGCCCGCAGAGTGTTGCTGTCGACGGTGCTGGAAACCTTTTCATAGCGGATTCCTTCAACAATCTGGTCAGAAGGGTTAGCGCTACAAATGGCACTATAACGATCGTAGCTGGGGGTGGAACAGCTCCGGGCAAAGACGGATTCGGGAATGGTGAACTCGCGATCAACGCACAACTTAGCAACCCTTCCGGTCTGGCGCTAGACATTCAAGGTAACGTTTATATCGCTGATTCAGGCAACAATCTAATTCGGTTTGTCGATTTGACAACCGGGATCATTACCGCAGTGGCGGGGAACGGACAGTCGGGGTTTGGTGGCGACCAAGGTCCAGCAATAGCGGCGGCTCTCAACCAACCTCAAGGCGTAACCGTCGATGCCGCTGGCGACCTTTATATTGCAGACTTTGGCAACAATGTCATTCGAAAGGTCAGCGGAAGCTCGCAAAATATCTTTACCCTAGCGGGGACAAGAGTTGCAGGTTACTCAGGCGACAATGATCTACCGGGATGGGCGCGGCTCGCAAACCCAACGGCGGTGGTTGTGGATGAGAATGGAGACTTATTTGTTGCGGACAATGGAAATAACGTTATCCGTCAGATCCTTTATTTTCCGTCTCCACTCGCTTTTGGTAGTGAACCGATTGGGATGTCGAGCACACCACAGATCGAGATTCCTACTAATGTTGGAAACCAGAGTTTGACCTTAGCTAACATTTTCCTTTCTCATGGTTTTCAGCACGTCTCTTCTGGATCCGCTGATTGTAAAGTCGGGAGCGCCATAGCTGCAGGCGCAAGCTGTAATATGGCTATCCGCTTTACCCCCGATCAATTGGGCGTGACTACCGGGTCTTTGACTATCACTACCAATTCTCTTGGTGCAAATACGCCTCTAGTCATTGCTTTGGCCGGTACCGGCTTGGCCGAAAGTGGGCCTCGACTATCGTTGAGCGGGGACTCGCTGGTCTTCGGAAGGCAGATCGTCGCCACTGCGAGCACAGCAAGAGTCGTATGGCTCAGAAACACCAGCAGGAGCGCCCTGACCATTTCGAGCATCGCGCTGGGCGGCCCTCAGTCCGCTGACTTCAAAACGAGCAGCACCTGCGGATTGTCCCTGGCACCGGCCGCCACTTGCTATGTCTCGGTTACCTTTACGCCCACCGCCGCAGGCACCCGCGCCGCGACTCTCAGCTTCAGCGATAACGCCGCAGGCTCAACCCAAGTCGTCT
>PMQB01000464.1 GCA_003169195.1 Bryobacterales bacterium | reverse complement strand
CGGCCCTCAGTCCGCTGACTTTCAACTGACGGCAAACAACTGCGGATCGTCGCTGGCGCCAGCTGCCACTTGCTCCGTCTCGGTTACCTTTACGCCCACCGCCACCGGCACCCGCACCGCGACTCTCAGCTTCACTGATAACGCAGCAGGCTCAACCCAAGTCGTCTCCCTTAGCGGAGCCGTAGGGGGCGATCCGGTCTTCTCACTAACACCCAACCCCCTGTCTTTCGGTAACGTGCCGGTAGGGCGTGTTAGCCAGCCGCAAACCTTGACACTAAACAATACTGGCGGCAACAGCATGGTGATCTCAAGCATTGTGTTGAATGGCGCTCAGTCGGACGAATTTGAAATCGTCACCGCTTGTGGAAGTTCCCTAGCACCTGGCGGCACCTGTGTGATCTCGGTCACCTTTACGCCTCGTAGCATCGGCACCGCTAACGCGTCAATTATTGTTTCAGACGGTTCTGGCAACCCAGAAGCCGCAATGCAATTTACTGGTCTTACGGGAACCGGACTAGCTATGGTGAATTAGTTCTAACTTAATATTGCGCTCAGGAATATCTTATTTGACCGCGTTTGCACCTCTCAAGGAGTAGAGATAGCTCGAATGCTTGGGTTATCCAAATACGGTGGGATATCGAACTGATGGTAAGCCCGGCACGAACTCATAACCGATACTGGCCTATTTCCCGATTTGCGAGTTAATCACAGGAAGCAGGCCGCAGCTTAGTTAGTTGAAAGATTGAACACCCAAGCCGAATCGCTGGGGACTGGCGCTAGAAAACGGACTGAATTTAAAATTCAACGCATTATGGAATAACAAGCTACTGAGAAGCCGATGACGCTTCAATTGATTGAAAGGAAACACCGGCACAGAGGGAGCGGTTTTTCGTTGGATTTTGTGTTACTACATTTTAGAGAGAAAAGCGGCTCCTGCGCCCACATCCCTTATGAATTAACTGTATGGAGCGTTTACTTCGGACCACGCTCAGGAAGCCGTTCTTGTACACGTGTCGCTCCGAAAAGAGGGAATTGTGGAAACGCATATATTCGCCTTGCTAGGTGACGCTAGTCTAAATTTTTGACCTTGAAGCGAAAGCCATTCGACAAGCATTCAAAATAGCGTGGCAAGTCCATGATAGCGCAGAAACGACGACGGATGTTCGAAGACAGGCTAAAGTATGTTTGGCTGCACTTACTATAGAAATCGCGACTGTCTATCGGAAAAATCCTACCCCAATCGCTCTTCGAGTAAGCAAATGCAGAAAGTCATCGTCAAAAAGCGGTCTTGTTATCCCAACCCGTGGATTCGGGGTGGCGCTGAGCGCCAAGAAGGGAACTTAGCATCCCAAGCCAACAAATCCGGAATCGTCCGTCTATCCCATGCCCAACTGAAACAGTCGGGACGGACGGAGGACCGCAAAGCAAATTTCAAACAAGTAAAGGAAGAATGGAAAATGAGCACCCTCGCGAACCAATCGAAAGGCAAGATATTTCTCCAGTCAGAAGAATCGTTCGGTGCAACGCGCATCCTGTTGGGCGAGAAGACTTACAAGGTGGCTCAGGATTACCTGGGCATGATCGTGGCCATTGCAATCACGTCGCTGTCGGCGGCCGTTGCGAATGCGCAAGGGCCTGTTATTTCAAACGTGACTGTCGACAGCAAAACCTATTCGACCGCCAGAATACAGTGGACAAGCAGTATAGCGACGGGGATTGCGCGAGTGCAGTACGACTCGCTCACTTCCACTCTGCCGTTTGCTAATTCTACGCAACTCAAAGGATCGTCAACTGCTAACACCACCCAGGGTTATACGCTGGGTGGACTAGCACCCGCTACTACTTATTATTTCGTGGCGTGCTCAACGGCCAACAGTATCGAGACATGCAGCAGCGTGAGCTCGTTTACGACCGCGGCGCCGCCCACCGGTTGGCCTAACACGCTACCAACCCCCACACTGCCTTCCGTATCGCCCCTTCCGGCTATGCCCACCATCAACGGGCCGACTTACACAGTGAACCCTTCTAACTGCAACGACCCCAGCGCGGGATTGCAAGCTTATTTAAATACGGCAGCGGCGGCGGGCGTTTCCACTAATCAGGCGATCTATATTTCACCGGGGACGACATGCGTCGGCAACTACTCCCTTCCTGTAAATACCGGCACTGGTTGGATTGTGGTTCGAACAGCAGCGCCGGATTCAAGCTTGCCGCCTGAAGGTGTGCGGATAGACTCCACCTACTCTAGTGTGATGCCTACGGTTTCGGCTCTAGCGGCATACGGCAATGTCTTAAGCGGATGCTTTTACGTGAATAGCACCACTTCAAATTGGCGTTTCGTAGGATTGCAATGGACCGCGCAAACAGGTCAACACGATTTAATGGGCATGATATATGGTCAAACCACCAACATGATATTTGATAGAAACATTTTCTTCGCAAACGGAGGTAATGGGGATTACGTTGGACCGGCAGCCATTATTGCGAACGGCGTGAGTACTTGGATTTGTAACAACTCCATTAGCATCATTGTGCCAGGTAGTCTCGCCGTTGGGATCGACATCACCGCTGCCCAAGGTATTTTGGTCGACAATAACTATATCGATGCTCCTGGCATTAGCGTGTTTGCCCAAGAGAATGCACTTACTGGAGCCAATGCACCCCAGGGAAGTGACTACCAGATAACTCGCAATTTATTTTCTTGGGATTCAGGTTTTGTAAATAATAGCATAACGCGACAGCACCTTGAGTTCAAGGCAGGCAATAGGATCCTAATCAATGGGAATACATTTACCTCTGAGTGGACTGGGGGCCAAACGGGAGGATATTCCAACGCAATCGCGCTGAATCCGCGCAACGGTGGAAACACCAAAAGCTTTGACAATCACCTGAGCGATATGACCATCACCAATAACGACTTTCAGCTTGTGCCGGGGGGGATAGGACTCTGGGGTTCGGAAAATAACTTAGTCGTTGTCGATGTGCCCGCAACGACGCGCGTGGTGATTCAAAATAACATAATGTACGGCATCAATGGATTTTACGCGAAGACACCATTCGCCGCAAGCGGAGCTGCCTTCGAACTCCGCGGAGCACTCGAAGATGTTTTAATTGACCATAACACCATTTACGGAAATCGTGGTGTTTATCCAGAGATCTTTGGCTGGACGGCGGGTCCCGGTGCGGGCATCCGATTCACCAATAATATCCTGCCGGCCAATTGCACAACTAATGCTTGCAATCTGATTTGGAACAGTGACACACCAGGACAACTTCCCGTGCCAACGTTTTCTCAGGCTACCCCTCTTCCCGTTTGGTATGGAGTGGCAACGGCATCTCCCAATCCAGATCCGGCGTCGGAGTTCGCGGGTAATTTACTTGTGCCCGGAGTGACAGATACATCTTCGAGTGATAATTACGATAACTCCGCCTATGCTTACACGCCCGCTAATTGCACCGCTTATTGGTCGGCTCTAGCCGGGAATACTTGCGCCGGCGACAAGACAACCACAACCGCTAACCAAGTGCTTAAATCGTTAGGTTTGTGGGGGCCGTTCACGACTTTAACCGGATTCCCAGCAGTAGGCCTGAATGCTGGTGCGAACATCGATCAGCTTGCAGCAGCAAAGGGTGTAGTATCGAACATCCACACTTTCGCAACAGCAATGGGACTGACGATTGGCTTCCTTGCTCCTGATTCGTTCTCGTGCAGTATTGACGTAGACCCTTCTAGCGACAGCGGCAACTTCACGCCCGGCGTGTTCTCTCGCATCCCTGGTAGCGCAGTTTCTGGTAGTGGTGTCCAGCGTGCTGAACAGGATGTCTTGCTTACTGGATTGGCGACCGGTCAATATACTCTGCGGATCAATTGCGGCAGTCAGCAGCCGAAGATTCCGCTCACGATATCTTAAGCTGAATAGACTAATTTAAGAGGCGATCGAATCGAGATCATTGTGCCCGACAACTTGCGCTCTCGACCAGGTTCGGTGGTGATGACCGCGCGAGCTTGTGGAGAAGTGGGACCTCGCAATTTGCGTACGAAGCGATTCACCCTTTGATAGGCACCGTGAAGGCCTGCCGGTCTACCATCTCCTCCCAGCTCGACATGGCGTTCCGGCCGCGGGCCTGCCCGTTCCAGATGAGTTCTCAAAAAGGTTCGCTGACTTGCGACGGTTACTGGTGTCGGTGTTTCCGCTCCCGGCTCCGCGTTAGAAGTCGTTGGTCACCCAATTGGCCGGTTTTGGCGGTGCCTTCTCTTGCCCCAACCGCCAGGCGGTCGCACGCCCATTCCAGCCGCCTTCAAGTACTCGCCGGCCGTTTCCCAGCATATCCCGAGGACCTTCGGCATCTGCCGCCTCGACCAAACTAGCCGGCTCAGGGTGATAACTCGCTTGTTCTTTTCTTTGCTCAAGACATTGCTCACTTCTACGGAGGGTAGTCGTCCCTGTGTCCTGACTCACTTTCTATTAGCCGCTTTGGGAGGACCACTGAGGAAATGTGATCCAAGATTACGTTCATTACGATCTTAACTGGTCACCGCATTTTGGTTACAGCTTAATGTGTTCCTAAAAAGATAGCTTGGATGATACACATCCACCCCCTCGGAACACGGAAGGAAAATGGCGCGGCCACGCGGACTGGTCGAGAATTAACGATTCCGGACGAGAATTGATCAATCTGGCATACGGTTCGTCTGCTTTTCAGGAGCTCTCGCGGCAAAACTTTGGGGAGAAAATCTCAACCTCCTCACCGAAGATGTCGGGGAACGACGCAGCAGCCACAAGTTTAGACCGACTGTTTCTCACGCCGCTTCCGGCGAAGTAATCACGAAATTTCGGTAACATGGATGGGCTGGGCGCGGGGCGAAGCAGGGATACAAAGACCCAACTTTTACTTCCGGGGTCACTTAGGGGAATCAACCTTAAACCTCCGTCAACCTTAAATTGACGGAACCCGGCCTCGCGCGAGATCACGATGGGGAGATGAAATTTCATCCCGTTGCGAAGTTATATTTCTGTCATCGGGCCTTAATTTTACACCTCGAAAAACGGTACAGAAAAACGTGCTTCTATTTACGTATGCTGGAAAGGATATGAAAAACTAGCGGGAGTGCTGATAGGAGGCACGATCAGGAAAATGCGAGCAGACGCCAAAGTGACACTCAATGATTCTATTATTTGGAAAATCGTCAACCCACATTCATAAAATGGAGCTACAATGAAGTGGAAAGGTTTTCAACTTCACAGGCACTATTCGTTTGAGTTGGGTGTTACAAGGCCGCGCTTTGCGGAACACACTAATTTTGAGGAGGTGGTTCATTGGTGTCACCAATCACTTTTGACCCATTTGTGGCAGTATTTGCTGCAATCTTATTTGCTGCAATCTTTCTTTTCTAACGACCAAATGCCGCAACTATTGGCTGAGATTCCAATCGTGCGGTCTTAGCTAATTGTTGAGAGTTCCTCTTGATCGTGCCAAGGAAACGATTGACGTTAGAGTCTCGGTGCGAGATATGCAGGGCTATCGATTAAGAATGCCGACTAAGACAGAGACAGCATCTGTGTTCGGTCTTGCGTTGTGGCCGATTTTGCAAGTTGTCGGGCACGATGATCTTCACCGCGCCACCGAGTTTGCGAAAGGCGCGCTCATGCAACTCGGCCCAGACGCGTGTGCTCGATTGAGAGTCGAGTAGCCGGACACAATTGCGGCTGTAGCCGAGTGTCAACACGAACAATCGTGAGGGGCGGTACTTGCCTCGCTAGGATCACGAATCGCGGGAAAGGTACCGTAGTTAAATTGCGCTTGCTGGCCGGGTCGGTCAGGATCACGCGCATGCTTCCGGCGAGTGGGGGCCGCGCAGCTTGCTCACGAATCGCTTGAGGCTCTCATAGGCCCAGGCGAAGCCATGCCAATCCACCATCTCTTGCCAAATGGACATGGCATTGCGACCATGCGCGAGTCCATTCTCGATAACTTCCCGCTAAGGCTCACTCACGCCCGCGGACGCTTGCCCACGACGGGACCTTCGATTCTCACAAAATCTTCAGGCCATTTGCCGTTCTTCTTTGGTCCAATCAGCGAACCCGTAAGTTCTTCGAGTATGTAATCACCGTCTTCGCCGACAGTGTCTAATGGACTTCCCCAATGAGAATAGAATCGAACAGGGCGCTCAGGTTTGGTGCAGTCCAGTTCAGGACTGGGCAAGTTGACTAATGGAACGGGGTTCGTAGGATCAGGTGCACTTTGAGTTGCTTGTTGCATACGAAGACTAAACTCCTTACGTTGAAGTGGGGCAAAGACTGGCTGTAGGAATAGGGGCCGTTTGAACCAATAAATCTCCGGCCCTCAGATATTTCTCGATTGGCTGTGGCAAAATACGCTATCCAGGCGGACGATACGGCAACCCCAGGAAGCTACCGGGGTGCCTAACGCAGGGCTGGCGGGCTCCGGTGGCTGCGCCACTCGGTTGGCGCGTCGCTGCTGGCAAAGGAAGCGGTAAATCCCAGGGGTCTGGGGACTGCTCCCCAAGTCAACAAAGGAATCTTTCTCGCTACCAAACCAAACAACCGCAAAGAACAGCGGCGAACCGAAAGAAGCAGGCAACTCTGCTTGCCAACGATGCCGATGCGTTTGTCCGAACCTTCGAGGCCAGCGATAAATCAAGTTTGCTGGCCAAAGTCTCGCCGAAGGGATGCCATCCCATCTGTAGGACAGAACTCGGCAAATCTTTCTGAGAAGTTACGTCCCTTGGGCCACTATCACGACGGGGAGAAATGATCCAGCCAGTCTCAAGTATGCCGTCAGCTACTGAAGAGTTCCGCCTGCTATCGGTCCGCCGACCTACTATAACCAGACGCATTTGCTCAAGTCACACGGTTAGCGCGATCATTCATTTCGGTCTGATTCTTTTGATCATTGCTTGTAACATTACGGTGAAGAAATACCACTCTCCCCAAATTCTCCATGTCGTCCCGCTTTACACGACAGGTATGCAAACAGTAGCTCGACCAAGTGTTCGGTCTCCGCAGCCGCGGTCTCCAAAAAGTGGTGTCTTGAATCCTGAGATGCGGCACGCGTCAACAGTACGAATAGCCAAGGCTGCGGCATTTGCGGGCATGGCGGTCCCCGTACGATTGCTGGCACCTCTACCCGACGCCCAGTTACCGCTGCCGCCCAGCTTGGATGCTGACACTCTATCGAGCATACCGGACGCCGAGGACTCGTTTGGAAAAAGCAGCCTAGCTTCATACTCTATTGGAAACGGAATCGCTGGAAGCAAGGGTGGCAACTCCTCACAAGAGAGTGCAAGATCGTGCCCTCAATCTGAAGGGTCAACCCGACTTAAGGTAGAGAACACGCCTGTGGAGATTCTCGCCAAGCCGAAGCCGACCTACAGTTTGGAAGCCCAACAGCTGCATGTCGAAGGAGAAGTATTGCTTGAGGTGGTTTTTCAAGCGAGTGGGGGCATCCGGATCATAAACATTACTCGCCGGCTTGGGCACGGTTTAGATGAAACCGCAGCAGCCGCAACATCACATATTCGTTTTAAACCCGCAACCTGCGGCGGCACGTCGATCGACGTGAACGCAACGATTCATGTTACTTTCCGATTACCGAAACGACAGGGCAACGCGAATTCATAGTTTCACAACAGACCAGCGCAAGGGTTACAGATAAAGTGCGAAATTCTATCTTATTGGTTTGGCTATCTGTCTTGCTCCCGATCGGTGCAACGGCGGAGGAAATAAAGCTGGGGCCGGGGGGCTGTCTTGTCGTGTCCAATCTGGAGTTCACGCGGGCAACTGGTAATCCACTGACAGGGCAAGGGCCACATTTAAGAGGCACGGTCCAGAACACGTGCAGCCAGCAGATGACACTCAGAGCAACTGCGTTCTTCTTGAATGGCAAGAATGAAGTTGGATATGGTATCGTAATCCAAAAAGTGGCGAAGGGCTTGACCGCGATATTCGATTCGTTCGCTGCCACACCTGAATCGGTGAATTCGACAACAGCTTCCCTTTCCGATGCCAAAGCTTTTGAACATTGATTGGATGCGTAATGTTATTCGATACAGTCGGGCGAAGCGTTCATTCCCGAAGTGGTTTATGTGACAACCTTCACGCTGCGCGCCACAGAATATTGCACTTTCAAACCTCTTAAAATTGGGTTTTGAGGATGGCTGTGACTTCGGAAGCAAGCGACACCATCAACAAACTGGCCAGAATCGGTCTTGGATAACCGTAAATACTTATTCTGAAAGGGCTAGGAGCGCTTGCTGTATCAGCATCTTTGTGGCAACCTTGGCGGCTCAAAAACACACGCTTCCGACCTGCGAATTAACTTTGAGAATCCACCCATCGCATCATTGGGACGTCTTGAACATGTGCCCGCCGTGGCTGGGATTACGCGCAAACCACGCATTCGCAATCGTCGAAATCGGAGTGTGAGCGCTTAACTTAGCAGCACATTATGATTCGTAACGCGTCCTTCGCTGGGAAACGAATCAGTCGAGTAAGTTTCGTCAGCCCGCAATCCTTCGACAATTGAGAGAGTTGCAGTGATGCCAATTTTCAAGTCCAGGGTTTGGGCCGTTCATCTCTAAACAATCGGAGAATCCAAAGCCGAGCAATACACTTTCTTGGAGAGAGTTGCGCTGCAAATCTTGGCAACACTGGAGTTCCCCAAAGAAAACGTAAGATCACCATGAACTCGACTGACAATGTTCTTGCGCGTGCCAAAAAGGCTGCTGGAGAGGCACAGGCAAATCAAATGTTCTTTGCTCCAGAGATTCATGTGACTAAAACCGCGAATGCCAAAATAAACCGCGTGGAGAGGTTACTAGGGCAACTCGAAGGGGCGTCAATGGCTCTTGTCCCTTACGGCTATTGGGATCGGCCCAAAGTGGCGGTTGACAAATCGAATACAAGGCTGATCGTCGGAGCTGTCGTGGTGGTCTGGCTCAGTACGCTTATGTTGGTAATCATCTACTTTCACCGCGATGATTCGCCGCGAGCCACAGTAACCACATCGCTCGTTATGCCAGCGGGTATTAACAACACCCGGCACCAGAAAGTTACCAGTTCCTTGGATAATGTGGCGAGGGCATATGCAACCGAGTCAAAGCGGTTCAGGCAAATCGAAGACAACATTGAAAGCTCAAGCCGCAATTTACGGCGATTCGCAAGAAAAGTGAGCACTGGAACAACTCAACCTATGCCCATCAATCAAAAATCCAAACCGATAGGAAAGCTTTCTCAGGCTGTAGTCGATGGCCCAGTGAAAGCCGCCCCTTCTGTTGAATCGCTTGGTGAAGAGCAAACAGCCCTGTCTTCTGTAGCTCTCATTCCAGCGCCTTTGGCGGCTCAGATCGCGGAGTCATCGCCAACCAATAGTCCGTACTCAGTTCTCGAGACCAAGTGGGCTGAGATTGCCACACCGCATCAGGGCATCGACGGCAATATTGACTATTGGCAGGTCACCATCGGACCTCATGGGCTCCCGGAAGAAGTCGCGCCCCTTCGTTTTGCTTTGGAGGGCGTCGTGGTGCATAGTGGTCGGGATGGCAGGACCTATGTATTAACGCCTCAAGGTGTATGGTGCAATTACGACGACAAGAAAGCTGTCCAGCGCCCCGGCCCCCCTACTCAACGATGATTCTAATCAAGGCGACCTAGCGCAAGCAGTGCAATTGGGTAGTAAACCGTTTACGCCCTATCTCCAATTCATCTATGGACCTCCTTCGTCTCAATCGCCCTATAGCCACAAAAACCGAGTTACCTGTTTTTCGTTCATCTCGTCGAAGCGTAGTCATTCTTGCCAGTCAATCCCTGAAATTCGGCATCCGGGAATTGCTTTTCGAGTATCCGCAGCGGCAGTGGAACGGCAGCCCACGATCCCCGGAGCGTGGACGACGTTTCCCGACCGCCTTTTATACCCACCAAATCCCAAGGTAGGGCATGGCAGCCAATCGCAGCAAAAGGGACGTCATTAGGAAAGTCGCTCGCGCTCCCATGCAAGGACTGGGATTCTTCGATCCCGATTGTCTTCTTCAAGGTCGCGCATCGCTCCGATCGCAGCGAATCTCCAAAACCGGAATGTTTATATCCACGATGACGATCTCAAAACGAGCTACCTTGCTAGGCGGCTATTGCCTTCGTGCCATTTGTCGCAAACGTCAAATGGTAAGGGGAACTTGCACAGAAGCGAGCGACCAATGCCCGATTCTCTTCGTTATCGTCGGCGAGTAAGACATTGGATTTTGATGTCAACTTGGTACAACCAAAAGCTCGAACAAACTGATTTGCCAACTTCGCATGGCATAATCTCTAGTCCTATCGCCCTGTGGCGAACAGTTGCAGGACATTGGCGATCAAATCGGTGATCGGATTGGGTCGTAGTCCGCTCCTGACGGATCGTGAGCCGTTTGAACTATTGCGGGGGGTGTCCACACCCCTGGATCACTTTGAAAAGTTGAATGCCTGTTGTCTCACGACTATAAAGATGTTTCAAAACTAAACTGGCGAGATGCTACCACATAACCACACTTTCTCCTTCCCAAACCTTTCCGGCCTAGCTAGAATCGCAGACGATGGAGTTCGGGGAAAAACCGTAACCACAATTGGCATCAAGTAAAAATCGAATTGCTCAAGGAAACTTCGCCTGTTCGATGTTCCAGCTCCAAACGCAGGTTGACTAATAGCGGGACTTGGGACAGCTTGAAGGGTTCCCATCGCTATTGCCGAAAAGATCAGCAAATCGTCACTCTTTGCTAGGTGCCGGCCGCCAGTGATGCGCTCCTGCGTAAGATTCTGGACAAGGACGCGGCTGTTCTCGGGGCGCGACCGGCCTAACGCTCCACGCCTCCGGCGCGGGCGGCCCGTGCTGACCATCGAATCTTCGAAACTCTGCTCGCTTCGGCAGTTCTTTCCTCAGGCGTCATTTTCGCAAAGCGACTTGGCTTGAAGGACCTTCGCCTGCTTCGTCCGAATTGGCCGAGAATACTCCGAACTTGTTGCTCGCTCAAAGCTGCGCCGCAACAAGGGCAGCTTATTTTTGACTCCAAGGTTATAAGCGCAACACTATTGCTTTCGTTCGTCATATTCCGAGACTAAGGCCGTTCATCTGGCACGTAATGCGCCCTCAGGGTGAGACATAAACAAGACGGAGGTAAGAATGTCTGCCGCACGGAAAACCTAATGACGCATGCTAAAGCATAGCCGAGTCATACCCGTTGCTTTCGCGCTCTGCGGCTCTGGTGTCTCCATCGCCGAGATCTACGGAGCAATTCGGTCGAATGAACATAAGACCTTTGCGTTTAGGGCCTCTCCCTAGTGCGCGTCTTCGGATATGCCAATCCACGATGAACACTAACGCCTTATAAAGGGGTCGTGAAATCGGGGCGAGATCTGTCATAACAAATTGGTGCGTTCTAACAGGGAAATGTCTTAGTTTTGTAGACAGATTCGTTGGCGGCGGCAAGGAGATCGGGCCACCGGCACACGGACGGGCCGAGATCGTGATGCCAAAGCATCACCGGCGCCCCGAACTCGAAATCCCAATCGGGCGAGGCTTGCGAAATCATTCGGGAACATTGCGGTGGCGGCGAGGAAGAAGATCGAGGCGAACTCGTCGTTTTGATGAAGACACGTCAGATTTCGGTAACGAGTGGCTCCTCTCTCATATTCCGATAACCGCGTCTAAAACGAAGTCGCAGACGACGCGAAAGCGATGCGAATGTACCGCACAAAGGTGAGGGCTCAATCGAAAAGCCACAGGTAATTGTCCGGTAGGAGCAATCTTGGAACACGATATCGCGAGTCCATGTTAGTATCCAGCTAACTTGACGTTAAACCCATGCACCTAGTGGAGTGTCCCGGTGAGATCGTTAGCAAGAGGGACGAATCCTTCGCTTAGGGTCGGTGTATGTCCAACGGAAAGGCTTGGCTGAATGAGCGTAGGCGCCAATGTATTTGCGCAGCTTGCGCGCCAGATCGGCGACTGAGGTAGATNNGGCCAAGAGGAATAGGTCCGGGTGAAATGAAAGCGGACCTTTGGATGAACACGTAGGAATTGGTCAACGGCTTTGGTCTTATGCGCCGAGAGGTTGTCCAGAACGATGTGGATCTCGCGAGCCCACTTGGCGGTTGCCACTACTTGGGCGAGAAAGTCGATAAACTCCTCGCTGGTGTGCCGATGAGCGGTCTTGCCAACAACCTTGCTGTCCGCACGTCAAGCGCTGCGCACAGGGACAGGGTCCGGTGCCGATAATACTCGAATCCATGTCGTTCTGCCCGGCCGGGCGATAGTGGTAATACCGGATCAAGACGATCCAGCGCTTGAATGGCGCTCTTTTCATCGACGCAAAATACGGCGGCGTGCTGTGGTGGCCGTATGTATAGCGCGATGATGTCTGCCGCTTTCTCCTCAAATTCGGGATCATTGCTGGCCATATAGCGGTCCGAGCGATGCGGTTTGAGCCCGGCTTGGTGCCAGATACGCTGCACAGTCGATTTGCTCAAGCCCAGCGCAGGCGCTAGCTTACGGCGTGTCCATGAGTGCTTCCGTCGTCCGGTCGTTGGGTAGTCTTTCGCAGGACGTGAGCCTGCACAGCGGGTGTAGCCGCACGGGGTTCGCTCCCTTTACGTATGGCGCGGATCCAGACCGGCCAGACGCTGCTCTTCGAAAACGTCGTTTCCTGCGCGCGATCGTTGGCCGCGAGGCATGCAATTCCAGCGCGATCTGGCTCCATGTCTTACCTTCGGCCAAAGCCGACATCGGACCAGCGCGAAAGACGTCGCCGGCGGGAAGTGTTCTTGATTGCGCGAAACGCAGCAATTCGTCCCGTTGCGCTTTGTTTAAGTCAGACACCCGGTGATAGCGTCGCACAATCTGTTGGACAACGCCTGCTTTAATAGGTTACGAAATGACTGGGACAGTCCACTAGCTAGTGTTGTTTTCCTCTGCCCTCACTGTCAGGGAGAAATGGTGATTCTGGAACGACTCAAGGCCTTTGACCTTCGCTATCGACCTCCACCAGGCTTACACACAACTGCGGCAATGACTTCCCATCGGCTTACCGGTACATCTCGAATCTATGAAATGCGCAGCGTGTTCGCTCCTCGTGTATGTTGGCCTCTGCTGCTCCTGCGCTCGGCGACATTACGCACCACCCGCCCGCTCACAACTCCGCTGGGCACTCGCTTCCCAGCCTATGCCCGCAGATCACCCGCCCGTTCGACATTTAAAAACCATACACTGGACTATTCGTACCGGCTTCCTCCAATTCCCAGTATCTAAAGCGATTCGGCCCTACGCTTCTTCCCTCTTCCCCAGCTGTATCTTTCCGGATCGCTCCAGATACTGACCTAAGACTTTTCGCCCCTGATCCTCTTCAATGGGGAATGAGCAAGGTCCCGACCCTAGGACCCTTTTCTGACCGAGTGCCGCTTCCGTTCTTACTCGAATTGCGTCGAAACGCTCATTCCCACCAGTGAAGGCTGCGAGATTTTGGTAGGAACATTGTCCGGTTCCATGCGGCGGAATTTATTTTTCCCGGTATTATCGATTAATCTGCAAGTCCATCTGGAGCTGTCCTACACGGAAAACTCTCTGGACCTGCTGGCAACAATCCGGAATATGTCTTAAGATTAAGAGGAGCCGGCGTTAATGCGTTCACCGATTCCTCGCCGTTCCTAAGCCTGATCGGGCGTCGAACCCCTCACGCCTTTGGCAGTCCTGCCCTTCAACTCCGTTTAACAGAGATCACTTCGGAGGTTAAAAGTACTTTGACGTTAAGACAAGTTGGCGCAACTCCCAACGGCCAGACCCGGGACTTCCTGGTTGGCGGCGGGATTATGGGCGCGTTGATTCGTTCAAAGGATTGGTCAACTACGCCTCTGGGTGCTATCGAAACTTGGCCCCAAAGTTTGCGGACTACCGTGAGCCTTTGCCTGGCCTCAAACTTCCCCATTGACGTCATCTGGGGCCCTCAATATACACAGATTTATAATGACGGATACCTCCCCATCTGCGCCCGTAAACACCCGCAATCTCTTGGTGAAGACTTCACCCAAACGTGGGCATCAGCCTGGGGCATTCTGGATAAAGCATTCGGAGGCGCGCTTGCGGGCGAAACATCGTTCCTGGAAAACCAGCGTACGTTCCTGGATCGGAATGGGTATCTTGAAGAAACTTTTTTCACCTTTTCGCTGAGCCCAATCCGCGATGAGTCGGGGAAAGTAGGCGGCCTTTTCCACCCAGTTATTGAGACAACGCCCCAATGCTGAGCCAGCGCCGCACCCGCGCACTCCAAGATCTGGCTTCGCGTCCGAGTGAAGCCAAGAGTTTGGCCGAATCGTGTGAGCTCGCGGCGCAAGCGCTTTTCGACAATCAAGTTGACCTTCCATTCGCCCTCATCTATGTGGTTGATGAAACGGCATCCACTGCTCGCCTTTGTGGGTCTGCTCATCTGGAACCGGGTTCTGCCGCGTCGGCGCTGGTGGTTGACCTCGAAGAAGGAAAATCTCCATGCGCGTGGCCCTTTCGCGAAGTCATGTTGTCCGGCGCGCCGGTGAAAGTTACCGATCTCGAAGACAAATTCGGTCCGCTGGCTTGTGGCCCGTATCCTGCCGTATCGGTATTCCGCATGTAAGGAGACGAAGCTCGCATCCAGGCAATCATTCCGTTCCTGATGAATAGCGCCAACCCTGGAGTCAGCGACTGTCCAGATTGCCCGGCTAATGCATCGTTCCGAAGCTGTTCGTACTGAGCAGTCATCTCGTGACTTCGCCCGCAAGCAGTAGAAGCGTCATCCCGGCGTTCAGGGTTTTTTTTGATGGCGAGATAACCCGCGTTCGATCGTTCGCGGATGGACGACCAGTTCGAAACGCTCCTTGATCTTGCTGGCTAGATCGGCGCTGCGCAACGACGGATCTTGTTGCCGGGCCTGCTGAACGAACTCGATTACCTCCGCTGTCAACTTGTGGGCCTCCTTGGGGCCACGCTTGTGCGGAACAAGGCCGGAGAGGCCGCTGACTTCGAAAGCGGTTTGCGCCTGATAAAACGAAGGGCGAGAAAAGCCGAACTTCGCAGCGGCTTCGCTGATGGGCTGCCCGTCTTCCTGCACGCGGCGCAGCATCTCGTACTTGACTTGAACCAGGTCGCGCGGGTCGAAAAACTCGCCGTGCCCAAACAGCTCGTCGCGAACACTCTGCGGGCGCGGGTTGAGTGAGCCTTGCTGACGCAGACTTTGGAGCTTCGGATCGACTCGCGGTTTTTTCGCCATCAGAGGGTTTCCACAGCAGCCAACAGTATGTAAATATAATTATGCCTCTGCCGATTTTTTTGTCAAGTGCTTTGTGGCCCATGACGAACGGGTACAAACAACATTTATTGTCAAGGCCAGCATTTTCCACCGAAAATACGCTTTTACGCCCCAGTGGGCGCTTCGGCGTAATTTTCTTTACGATGACGGCGTTCTTTACTTTACACCGCATTGGCGACACGCCTCCACAAGATCGGCCAGCCTGACTAGATCCTCATAGCGAAACCACGATCGACTGCGGCTGATCTCAACAAATGGGTCAATGCCCCCGGCATCAGTGCAGTTCGCCAAAATCGACCGTACGCGGCCTTCCGCATCCTCAAAACACACACGGTCCTCGCCCCAGTTGTTCCGATATTCAAGCAGTTCGAACTCCTGCCCGTGTAGCGGATGGAAAGGATGAATTACGCGGAAACGCTTATGCGCACCGTCGTTACTCGGTGTAGTTGACGACCTTTTCCAAGGGCAAGGTGGAACGCTCCATCGGTTATCTCCGGCAAAACTTTTGGCCGCTGCGCGAGTTCAAAGATCTGCATGATGCCAACCGGCAGGTGCGCCAATGGCTGGCGGAAGTGGCCAACCAGCGGCTGCACAGCGAGACACGCGAACGACCGGCGGAGCGCTTCAAGCCAGATGCTCTCCGGCCATTGCCCGTCATTCCTTACGACTACCGGGACACAACCGAAGCGCTTGTCCACAAAGACCTGCGGCTACAGTCGATGGCAACAAATACTGCGTGCCGCACCGCTATGTCGCTAATCGCCTGACCGTGAAAGCGGATACCGGCGCAGTCACCATTTATGATTGCGTGACCGAAGTGGTGAGCTATCCGCGTTTCTGGAGGGGCGGACAAACCTTCGGCGCGGAACGTTTTGAAAAGCTGCTGGCGAACAGCGCCCGGCGGCGCGGCGCTCACAAGCGCAGCAGTGGCTCATCGATTCGCTCGACGGTCTGTGTCCGCGCGAACTGCTGCTGGCCTATCTGCGCGACCTGGCCGACACGGACCGTTCCCTGGCCCGGCAGATCTCTGAGTTGCTTGAACTCATTCGCCAATACGGGCCCGACATCGTGGCGAGTGCGATTGAAAAAGCAGCGGCGGCGCGCGCCCTGGGCGCCGACTACATCGCCAATATCGTTCGCCAGCAGCAGTCACCGCGCCGGCCGCAGCCGCCGGTGCCGCTGCGCGATCCGATGCTGCGGGATCTGGTCACCGATCCCCTGTCGCTGCTGGCTTATGACGCTTTCATTCTTGACTCTGGAAAGGAAAACAATGACCTCGCTCGAAGACAAACTGCAGCAGTTGAACCTGGCAGCCATGAGCCATCAGATCGAACAGACGATTGCTGAGGCTACCGCTAAAAACATGAGTGTGTCGGCCATCCTGGAGTGGCTTGCCGACATGGAACTGGAAGCCCGGAGTGGGCATGCCATTGACCGGCGCTTCAAGTCCTCCCGCTTGCAATCGCGCCCCAGCATCGATAGCTTTCAGTTTCACCATCACAAGAGCCGGGTGCAGGCCAAGAACCGCATCCTGCGGCTTCTCGATCTCAACTTTCTGCGCGAAGGAACCAATCTCGTTTTGATTGGCAATCCAGGTGTTGGCAAAACGTTCCTCGCCAAAGTGATCGGCTGGAAAGCTTGCCAGGCCAACCAGCGTGTCTTGTTCACGACAGCCATGGACATGCTGAATCTGCTCTCGGCTTCGCAGGTGGATCACTCTCTGGTGCGCAAGCTCAAAGGCTACACGGAGCCGGCACTTTTAATCTGTGACGAGCTAGGTTATCGGGCCCTCGATCAGCAAACTTCCAATCTTTTTTATCAGGTAATCTCGACCCGGCACAGCCAAAAGAAATCCACCGTCATTACGACCAACACGCCATTCTCCGACTGGGGCAACATTCTGTACAACACCACCATTGCTACTGCCATTGCCGACCGCTTGGTGGAGAACTCCGAGATCTTCCTGCTCGGCGGCGACAGTTTGCGCAAGCCCAATAAAAGTTCAAGTTCGCAGGAAGAGTAATCACTTCCAGCAGCGATCAAGCGCCGCAATGTGGTGATATCCCGAGCCGGAGGAGTCCGTCGGGTAACCCCTCAACGGTGCTGCCGATGGCGGAGGTCAGCCTGACCTCCGCTCTGGTTTGCTCCCCGCAGTCCTTCTTCCATCCGGCCTACATGTTCAACTTCAGCGCCAATCATCTGTTCCTGCTCTCGCGGACGGAATATCGTTCGTGCGCGGTGTTGCTGTTCGAGGACCGCGACACCAAGCGGGTTTACCGGCTCTATGACTTCACCAAAGCCCTGCTCATCCAGCCCGAAGTGGCTTACTGCGTAGCGGGCAAAGTCAACAGCGCCGACAAACTCTACCTTGTGATCGAATCGGTCCGCCTCGACACCAAACACATTCGTTGTTCCACCGTTCCTGACCCTGCTGACGGCGCGGGAGGGTTGCCTCTGCGATAATCTCCAGCCGTTGGGAAAACCCGCACTAGGCACGCACGCCCTTCGTCCCGCCGTCGGCGTCGCTGCGGACGTGCGCGTCAACGACAAAACCAGCGCCCTTTCTGACTACAAAACCAGCGGAAATGTGGTCATTTTATTCCGGCGCTAACACGCACTTGATCTCCATACGCTTTGACTTCCTTGACCGATTCATTATGTTCAGCTTTGCCCGGCATCGTGGCTTCATTTTCTTCCGCCCTGACCAATTCAAGATCCAAAGCGCGTGGCGCGGGATAGAATTCGGTTCACGGCCCTCTTCCGCGTGCGGCGGGCGCGAAGGCGCATCTGCCATTGCACCAAGTTCTCGATAATTCTGTTGATTGGCCAATGAGCTACGTAGGCGTGCTCCTGTTTGCCAATCGGACTTGGTGATCCGTACCATTGATCTTCTCGCTGGGCGGCTCGGTCACATCCCTGCATCGCTGGGGTGCCTTTTGGTTTCAGGTTCTTCTTACGTGAGGTGGCGAAGCAATCCATGACGTAGCAGTGGTAATAGAGAAGTGAAACTCTGCATCGGATAAATCCGCGCGGCGGTAACACGGAGGATGGTGCCGCCACGCGGGCGGCCCGAGATCAAGCGATGCCAAAGGACCACCATGGATCAACGTTGTGACTCTTGCTCTTTGGCGATCTCGGCCCTTGAATGGGAAGTACGGAATAATCCGATAAATTCTCACCTACAAAAGAAAGTCTGTCGTAAGACTGCGATGGACGCGTTCATGCTGGTCTGGAAAATCGGCTTGGCTACGCTGACACCGCTACCCTACTTCATCTAAAAGTCCATAGATGCGATCACACGAATCGAAATCGGGCACGCCGAACTCTACAGCCCAATCAGGCGAGGCCGTGTTGGGCTGGCGCAATCATTCGGGAACATTGCGCTGGCGGCGAGGAAGAGGAATAAGATGGACTCACACTCGTCTTTTGCTGAAGACGCAGATTTTCGCGCGGCGGGCGGTTTCTCTTATGTTCCGATAGCCGGGCCTGGAGCGAAGGCCCTTGGTAGCAAAAGCGCCGAGACTGCAGGCACAAGAATCAAAAAAGTCGCAAGTGATTTTGCGGTAAGGGAAATCTTAGAACGCGATATCGCGAATTCATGTTAGTATCCAGCTAACTTGAAGTTAAAATCCATGCACCTAGTCGTGAGTGAAATCCGAGCGGACACATTGGGAAGCCTCGGCCTCCTCTGTTCGAGGTTTCCATGAGTGTGGCTAAAGCGGCCTTGCAAGTACCTTGAATGGCTCACGACCCCCGCAGGGGGGCTACTCCCAATCCCACCCCCCTGGCCGAACCTCGGCTCGACTTTCAACAGCGAGCGGGGTTCGGCTTTTTAACTGAGGGCGTCCATTGAACGAAAATGTCAGTTTCCGAGTTGTAATGGTTGATTGGTGCAATGGCGCAATTCCCATCCACAACTCGGAGGATTCCGATGAGAAAGCGGAGAAGAATCGCTCGCGATTGGCACATTCGTTTTGGCAGCAACGAGTAAGGGCAAAACGCCACCTATTCGGCCCTTTCGGAATCGCGCAAACGCGAGCAGGCTATCTCCTCGGAGTCTACCCGCCGACCATCCCCAGGCTCCGGGGTAGATGATCTTAAGAGCTTAGGTCTGAGAAGTCGCGGTTTGGAAACACTTCTTGTCATTTCCAGCGACTATCCTACTTCGCTCGTTGTTGTCCCTTGCACAGCCCACTCGAAACTCATTTACCAGCGCTCGCCCCCTTCGTCATGACAGGGCGGTCGGGTGGTATACCGGTCCAACGGGGCTTCCCAAACCTCGCATTGCAATTGTTACAACGACACATTGCAAGAACTGGAATTAGGACGTGCTCAAACAGATTTCGTCGCCTGGAAGCATATAAGGAATCGGATTGGCAGCGGGGACAGCGGGAGTTAAGGCTAAGACGCATTGCACGCAAGACCCTTGTTATGACTTATCAACTCAACAGAACTGACAGTAAGGCTCACACTACGAGAGCTTACTCGCCACGATGAACGCGTGATTTGATCTACTGTAACTAGTATGACATTTTCTGATTATTAACGCTCAAGTTCGCTATAGATATGGTGAATGGCGGCACGTTCACCCGCTCTTAGTGATCGGTGGTCCAAGGGCGGGCGGACGTGAGGCAAGGCGGCAGCTCCTCCCTCACCTCAGTCTGATGAACCAGTTTTAATCGCGTTCAACGTCTTCAAGTACTCGCGTTCATCTGCTGTCAGCTTTTCCTTTGGTCACTGCGTTTGATGAAGATGCAGACGAGCACGGCAACCGCGATGCCCGTTCGCTACTGGTACAGTCGAACCTTCGTCCGAGTGGCTTCACGGCTATTTCGAATCGGAGTAAGTCGCTAGGCCAAAGGTGCCGAGCCTTTCAAAACCTCTCCGGGATCGGCACCCGCGTATGCGCACAGCGCCGGAAGGTGTCGAGCAATAAGAGGACGAAGATTCACTTGACGTCGTCTAAGTTTGACCAACAGAGTGTCTAAAGCTTCCCGATCTCCCGGAGCGAACCATGAAGAAGGCACGCCGTCCGCCGCCGTGAATAGAGTCGTTT
>PMQB01000100.1 GCA_003169195.1 Bryobacterales bacterium | reverse complement strand
TATGCCTGCAGATGCGCTGTTATGACTCCGAAACCGGCATGATTGGCGACGAAAAACAGCTCGCGCTCCTCCTCCGCTACGAATCCATGCACGAACGCGCCTTCTACAAGGCCCTGAACGAGCTTCAAAAGCTAAGAAAGGAAAAGACAAAGGAGCAAATTGGCTTCGTTTCGCAAAAGCGTGCCGCGGAGGTTCACACCATGAAGCAAGAAACCTTCGAAATGAAAAAACAACAGTTCGAAATGAAAAAATCACGCGCTTCTCAGTCGGCACAACCCGAGATCAAGCCGGCCGCCGCCGAATCGAGGCCCGGAACCCTCGAAACGGCAGCCTAAACGGCGTCGAACATGTCATGCTTTGCAGCGATTACACCCGAGGTGTGTCATCTCTTAGCTACTGACTCCGGCTTCCTCGCTGCATTCTTCTCAAAGTAAGCGTTCAGCCCATGCAGGAACCACACCGTCCTGAATCCCGATTTCTTCATCTCTGCAAACGCGTCACTCTGGGAAACACCGAGGAAATAAATCTTATACAACCCAGAAAGTAAACTCGTTCGGTCGCGTCCCAAAACGCAATGAATATAGATAGGTTGAAATTGCGCATCGTGCATTGTCAGCAAGATCTTGTCCACATGTCGCCGCATCGGGGGAATCGGTGACGCATTCATCGGCACATCAAGGAACTGCATCCCATAATGTTGGGCTTTCCTCTTTTCAGACCCAGAAAAAAAAGGCAAGAATCGCGCGTTCAGGATATAGCGAACATGTTGCGATTGCAGTAACTCGAAATCTTTGTCGGTATGTGGCTTAGAGCCAACATAGACTTGTTTGTCAATCGCCGCGAAATGCTTGAAAGAGGTGCCCTGTTGGGCCCACGAAAAACTAGCTAGCAGAAGTAACAGGGAGGAACGAAGAGCGAGACTCATAGTCAGTCGCCCACAGAATAGCAACTGTCAATGAATGACTCAGGCGCTCAGAAGAACGCGCCTCCAGAAAGCTTTAGCTCGTCCTACATCTCGGATAATCTGTGTTTTCAAGGCAGCCGCATCAGCAAAGTATTGTTCGTGCCGCACAAAACGGCGAAAGTTCACTCGAATGTGCGTGGGAGAAAGTCCCTCGAGCGGAGCCAGCAGAAATGTCTCAACCGTAACGTCCGCACCGTCGAAAGTAGGTCGAGTCCCTACGTTCGTGATCGAAGGCCAGAGTCTGCCCGTTGAGGTTTCCAGCGTCTCCGTAATGTAAACACCGCGCGGAATGATTTGTCCCTTGGGCGGATTCAAGTTCAACGTTGGAACAGTCTGCGTCGAACCAATGCCCTGCCCCTTCACTACGTCGCCCTGCAGAAAAAAGCAGCGATTTAGAAGTCTCCCGGCCAGCGAGACTTTCCCGGCGTCAATGCACTTGCGCACCTCCGAGCTGGAAACCACTCGGCCGCGATAGCTCACACACGGCAGAAACTGCGCCGCAAAGTCATGAGTATTGCCAAGTTCCGCTAACGTGCCCGTGGTGCCGCTCTGCCGGTGCCCGAAGCGGAAGTTTTCACCTACAATCACCGCCTGCGCATGCAAGCCCTTGACAATGATTTGCGAAACAAATTCCTGTGCCGTGAATTGCGCCAGATGTTCATTGAAAGGCAGCACCAGGATTCGCTCCGCCCCGGCCTCGATCAAAAGCCGGACCCGGTCCTCCAAACTGCAGATCAATTCCGGCACGCGGTGCGGCGCCACAAAAACCGCCGGGTGCGGATGGAAGGTAAGAACAGCCGGATGCAACTGATGTTCGCGGGCATAGTCGCAAGTCGCTTTCAGCAATGTTTGGTGGCCGCGGTGCACACCGTCGAAGTTGCCAATCGTGAGCGCGCAGGGGCCGAACCGCCCTTGCGCTGCGTCCATCGAAAAGTGTACCTGCGCTGTCATGCGCCCAACCGTCCAATCGGAATTTCCAAGCCGTCGTAGGCAAGCTGCACATTCGCGGGAAGGCGTTCGGCTAAGGTAGCGTGCATTAAGTCATGCGAGATATGAGTAAAGAAAGCCCGTTTGGGTTTAAGCAGTTCTACGGTTCTCAAAGACTCGTCCACTGTCGAATGGGTCGGGTGGGGGTTGTGTCTCAAAGCGTCCAGAAAAAGCACGTCCAGACCACTCAACATCTCCATGCTGGCAGGAGGAATTTCGCTATGGTCCGTGAGATAGGCGCAATCTCCAAAACGAAATCCGTGAGTCACACCGCGGCCGTGAGCAACGCGAATCGGTTGTATCTCCACGCCGGCCACTTGGATCGGCAGGGAATCGAAAACGTTAGCGGTCAACCGCGGCCGGCTCGATTCTGTCGGTGGATCGTCGAACACATACTGAAACGTCCGTCGAATGGTGAGCAGAGCATCGGCAGCAGCGTAAATGGGTATGTCGCTATTCTGCATGAAGTTGAAAGGGCGAACATCGTCCAATCCCAGTATGTGGTCGGCATGCGCATGGGTATAGAGAATCCCGTCCAGCCGGTCAATATTAAACCGCAGCGCCTGATAGCGAAAATCAGGCGTCGAGTCAATCAGCACCCGCTTGTCCCCAAATCGCAAAAGGACGGAGGGGCGCAATCGCTTATCGCGCGAGTCTGTGGAGGTACACACTTTACACCGGCAGCCAATCATGGGTACGCCGACGCTGGTACCCGAACCGAGTACCAGGATCGACGCACGCTCGAAGTTATCGAGCATCTATTAGGTCTTCGTTCCCTTCCCGCCATCCGGTGTGATGATGAGGGGACCATCGTCCTTTTTTTCAGGAGCAGCCGCCGCCGCTGCTTTTTTCTTGAGTTCGTCAGTCACCTGCACAAACCGAAAACGCAGTTCGGTCAAACCGTTTTCAATCAGGCGCTGTTCTTCCGTGGTCAGATTGCCGCGCGTCTTCTCTTGCAGCATTCCCAGAAGATCAATAGAATGATGCGCCAGCGGCAGGTTTGGCTGGTTGTCTTCTTCCTTATCGCCAAAGTTAAGCAGACCCAACTGCATTTGGGTTTGCATCAGGATAGACTCCACCAGAAAAGAGAAGTTTGCAGGGGGTAGCGGGTAATCAGCAGTGTTTTGAGTTTCAGCCATACGACACTCCATATTTTACTGAGTTGCCGCTGTGCGAGGATCATCCCATGGCAGAAAGATTCGCGGAAGCGGGCAAAAAGTTCGCTGAATTGGTAGAGGTTATGGCCCGCTTGCGAGCCCCCGGCGGCTGTCCTTGGGACCGCAAACAGACGTTCGAGACCATTAAACCGTACCTTCTGGAAGAGACCTATGAGGTGATGGACGCCATCGATCGCCAAGATTGGCGCGGCCTGGAAGAAGAACTGGGCGATCTGTTGCTGCAGCCGGTGTTCTTTGCCGAAATGGCCGCCGAGTCCGGTCGCTTCACCATTGCCGATTCGCTCGATGCCATCAATCAGAAGCTGGTGCGCCGCCACCCGCACGTCTTCGGCGACGCGCAAGCCGATACGCCCGAAGAGGTGCTCACACGTTGGAACGAGATCAAAAAGCAGGAGAAAGCAGACCAGGGCGCGCCGGAACAGGTATCTGTTCTGGATGGTGTCCCGCGCAATTTGCCGGCGCTGATGGAAGCCGAAAAGGTCAGTAAGAAAGCAGCCGGCTTGGGTTTTGATTGGCCGGATATCGGCGGCGTGCTCGACAAGATTCGCGAAGAAGCAGACGAGTTGGCTGCCGCTCAAAAAACCGCAGACTCCCAGCACATCGAACATGAACTGGGCGATCTGCTCTTCACCATCGTCAATCTCGCACGAGATCTAAAAGTCGATCCTGAGCAAGCCTTACGCAAGAGCACCAGCCGTTTCCGCGACAGGTTCGCGCACGTCGAAAAGAAGGTAGCCGAATCCGGCAAACCGTTCAAGGAGACAACTCTCGACCAGATGGAAGAATGGTGGCAGGAGGGGAAGAAGTTAGGGCAGTAACAAACCCTCGACTTTGGTCCAGTATCGGGAGAAGCGTCGGAGGTCGAGCTTGCCTGTCACCTTCACAAACGGCTCCCACTCCAGGATCTCCGCCTTGAGAGACTTAGCTTGCGCCTGGAGGTGCAGATCAGGCGTTGCCACTGTCACCACTCCCGAACACTGTTGCTCCTCCATAAAACGGCGCACCTCTAGAACCGGATCACCGCGCCGGATCATGACCGGCAAATCGAGCAGACACTCATAAACAAATGCGATGCGCTTCATCGTCCATCCCGTGCGTTGGAGCTCCAAATCATCCCAAACAAAGATGGATGGCGAATCTGGATAGGCGAGATACGCCGGGCTCTGACGATGGAGACAATCGGCATGCACCCAGATGAGCTTCATAGTTGGAACAGCTCCTGCGAGAGGGCGGCATAGCTCTTATCAAACGGGCAATCCTGCTTCCTCGAACAAGTGGAACAGTATTTGCTCGCCGTATATCGTTCCAGATTCTCCCGATTGAAGAAATAAGGTTTGCCACTGAACGTAGAAGCCACCCACTGCCACGAGAGATTGTTCGAAGCAGGATCTCCATCCACCAAATGCCGAAGGAACCAGCGTGCTCCTGTCTGCCAAGCCACTCGCCGCCAATGCACGAGATAAGCCGCCAGCCACATGCGCGCATGATTGTGCAAATAGCCAGTAGTTTCCAATTCTTCTACAAAGCTATCCATGCAGGCCAAACCAGTGCGGCCCCAGTTGATTGGCAAATCAGCGGTATAACTCACGCCCGTTTTCGAAGGTTCCCGATCCTCCCAAACGCCATCGCCAATCTCCTGGTAGATCCGCTGCCAGTAATCGCGCCACGCGAGTTCCTGCACAAACTTATAGTGCCGCCGACCACCGAAGCGCTCGAGCACTTCCCGAAGCGTCACAACACCATGCCGTATATAAGGACTGAGACGTGAGACAGCACCATCGAGAAAGTTGCGCGTCGCGGCATAGCGCGCAGGGTCGAACTTCTGAAGATGCTCTTCGGCCGCCGCACGCCCACCGACGAAGGGACTAACTCCGCCTTCGGCGTAAGGGAACTGCTCCCGCAGATAAGCAGCCAGATCGTCTCGATCCTCGAAATCCCGCCGCAGATTCATGACGCCTTCTTCCGCATACGGCACCGGTCGCTACAATACTTCACTTGATCCCAGACACGTTCCCATTTCCTCCGCCATACGAAAGGCCGCCCGCAACTCTGGCAGATCTTGCTGGGAAGATTCTGTTTCTTCACTCCGTTCACATTGCTTTAGATGAGCCTAACGGCGGTCCAGAACTAAAGATTCAGAAGTAACCATAGGCCAACCATCCTCCGTCTACATACAGAGAGTGCCCGGTAATGAAGCTAGCTTTCTCACTCAGCAGAAAGGACACCGCATCCGCAACATCTGCCGGTTGCGCCAAACGCCCTAATGGAATGCGCGCTTTAATTTGTGCTTCGTTTACATTTCCTGCTGCAATGTTGCGCTGCGTCATCTCCGTTGCCACATACGCCGGCCCAACCGCATTCACACGAATGCCCTTCTCCGCCCATTCAATCGCCAGCACTTTGGTCAGCATCGCGACTCCCGCTTTCGCGCAGCAGTACGCTGCCCGCCGAGGAAACGCCGCCTCCGCGTTGGTGCTCGATATAAAGACAATCGCCCCGCCCGTTTCCATCATCCGTTTCGCGCAAGCCTGCGCAAAATAGAACGCCCCGTTGAGTTGGATATCCACCATGCGTGCCCAATCCGCCGGCGGCAGACTGATACTGTCATGCGGCTTGCTCACGCCAGCACAGTTCACCATGCCGTCAATCTGTCCAAACTTTTTGACCGTCGCTTCCGCCGCCGCCTCACACTGCTCAGGATTCGTAATGTCGCAAACAATCCCGTTCTCCGCAATCCGACTCACATTCAAATCGGCGATCATCACGCGCGCGCCCTCCGACACCAGTCGCGCACTCACTTCGCCGCCGATTCCGCCCGCACCACCCGAAACCACAATCACTTTGTCTCGCATCGTCATCTCCTTGATACCATCGATACGTTTGACTACCGGCGTCACATTCAAGAGTCCGCTTCATCAGATGACGCAGACCACCCCCACGTGCCTGTGGAATGATTCCGCCGGGTTTGATGATCTCACTTATTCTCTGGAACACGGAGCCGTCGGCGCAACATGCAATCCAGTAATTGTGCTCGATGTCCTCAAACAAGAGATGCCGCTTTGGAAAGATCGCATCGCCGCACTCATCCGCGAACATCCAACGGCGAGTGAGCGCGAAATCGCCTGGGCCCTCGTCGAAGAGATTTCGGCAACGCGCGCCGGCATGCTCAAACACATCTTCGATGCGCAACATGGAAAGAACGGCCGCCTTTCGATTCAAACGGATCCCATTCTCTACCGCAACACTGACGCGCTCATTCAGCAAGCACTGCGCTTCAGCACTCTCGCGCCGAACATGATCGTCAAGATTCCAGCCACCAACGCCGGAATTGCCGCCTTCGAAGAAGTCACCTACCGCGGCGTCAGCGTCAACGCAACAGTATCGTTCTCTCTTCCGCAATGTATCGCCGTCGCCGAAGCTGTCGAAAGCGGTTTACAACGCCGCGAACGCGAGGGACTCGATATTTCCGCCATGGGCCCCGTCTGCACAATCATGGTGGGTCGTTTGGATGACTGGCTCAAAGTACAAGCAGAGAAACGGAACATCACAATAGAACCCGGCCATCTGGAATGGGCCGGCATAGCGGTATTCAAGAAAACTTACCAACTGTTTCGGGAACGCGGCTATCGCATTCGATTGCTTTCCGCCGCCTACCGCAATCACATGCACTGGAGCGAGTTCATCGGCGGCGATGTGGTGATCTCACCTCCCTGCAAGTGGCAAAAGCGTTTCAACGCCAGCGACGTGACGGTTGAGAACCGCATCTCTCAACCAGTCGATTCAAAGATCGTCGCAGATCTAACCAAGAAGTTTCCCGATTTCGTTCGAGCTTGCACCGACGGCGGCATCGCAGTCCAAGACTTCGATTCCTTCCCACCTGCGGTGCGCACCTTGCGCCAGTTCATCGAAGCCTGCCACGAACTCGAATCACAGATCCGCGACTTCATGCTTCCCAATCCAGATAAGCTTTAGTGTCTCTCGTACTTGCCAAAAACCCAATCTCGGTTTTCCGTGGCAAACAGATGATGACATTGCGCACACGGTGCCGATTCACTCGGCGGCGTCACATAACCCTGTCCGTCTGGCGCAAACGAAACATACTCCCACTCACCCGATCGCTTGTCGCCGTACGCTTCGCCGAAGCCCTTTTCTTTGCGCATCACATGGATCTTCTGCAATTGGTCTAACTTGTAATGTCCGCCTTCATCCAGAACAACACTGCCGGTCGCGTCCTTAACCGTCGTCCAAGTTTCATTGATGAGAATCGAACCGTACGGATAAGGACCGCGTTCACCCGGCTTCACGCTCGCACCCAAAGTATTTGCATAGATGACCGCCGTCGTTTTTGTGTCAGCACGATCCGACACTCGAACACGTTTAAATGTTTCGCGGTAATCCTTCGGAAAGCCAACGCGATCCGTTTGCGGCGCTTGCAGCCACACCAAAAGACCAGCCATCGCTATCGCTTTGAGAATCACAGATTCAATGCTACACTCGTGCGCATTGGAAAACTCGAACGATTTATCCAGACGTGCGTTGCTTTGGTCGGCAGGTGCATTGCCGGTTGTTGCCGCAGCAAAGCTACCTGCAAATGGAAAAAGTGTTGCCGTTTTAGGAGCAGGCGCATTCGGAGGCTGGACAGCGCTGCACCTTTTGCGCCGCGGCTATAAAGTGACGCTGCTCGACGCCTATGGTCCTGGCAATGCGCGCTCCAGTTCTGCCGGTGGTGAATCGCGAGTCATCCGTGGTTCTTATGGAACAAAAACAGTCTATACGCGTCTAGTAGCTCGTGCGCTCGTGCTTTGGCGTGAGAATCAAGCAAAATGGAGCGCCCATCTCTTGCATGAAACCGGCGCTCTTTTCATG
>PMQB01000513.1 GCA_003169195.1 Bryobacterales bacterium | reverse complement strand
GTGGTCTTTCCGCACACTTATCAGGTGCGGGACTACGCGCCCGCGCTGGCTGCGCGACTTCGTTTCAAAAGACACCGGTTGGCTGACCACCGAAATCAGACTCATGATGCGCTCCACGAATCAGTGCGCGTTAATAATCGCGCATAGTCTTCTTCGATCGAAAACCGGCTCATCACAATTGCCAAGAAAATATAGGCCAGATAATCTACCGGGTCTTGCGCGTAACCGAACAGGCCAGGAACTTCAAAATTAGCGCGCAGTAGCAGGAAAATGGCGGCAAACAATATCCATGCCTGTGACGGCACAGTAGCCCACTTGCGAAACGTCAGAAGCCAACTCGAACGAAGCAAGAGCCATACAATCAGGCCAACCGCCAGCGCACCCATCAGTCCCTCCTCAGCCAGAACGCTAACGTATTCATTGTGATAACCACCACCGAGGTTCTTCGCTAAGTCAAAGGTGAGATCAGCTTCACCCGGCAGCCGCGAAACTAAATCTTCGCGCCAGGATTCGTAGCCGAACCCATAAAGGGGCCGTTCCAAGAACTTCTCAATCGCCACCGGCCACAGATGCGATCGACCCTCGGTTGCTCTGTTTAGGGCCTGATCAGACACCATTGACAGAATGACGATGCCAGCCGCCACCGCTGCCAGAGCCAGGAAGGCCGACGTTAGCCGCACTTTGACAGACTGGCTTCGCACGCCCTTCATGCACAATAAAACAAAAACGCTGGCGGCGAGGATAACGAGAGGTGCGCGCGAACCCGTAAATAAGGAGGAAATGAGAAGGAGCGGGACACCAACCACCAGAAGCAAACCGTTTGCGCGAACCAAACACAAACCCATCACGTAGCTGAACACCGCCGCGAAGGCAATGCTGTTTAGCGGTACACCTCCGAGTTGTGCGATTCCCTTAAACTCGCGCGCTACTTTATAAGTCGGCACGCTGAAGCCTAGATACCTCACATACGTGAATAAAATAAAAGCGCCAAGAATCATTCCACCAGCCAACAGAGCCAAGCCGAACACATGCGCAGTAGGTGGGTGACGCAATCCGCGAGTTGTAAAGCAGCAGACCGTGAAAAGAATCACTAGTTTGATCCATCCGAGTAAAGCGTGCGCGGGATCATTCGCGAGCAGCGTCGGTATCAGCCACACCACCGCAGCCACCGTCAAAACTCTAAAAAGTAGAACCTCCGCATGACTCAGCTCAGCACGGTACCAGAACGAACCAAGCAGTACGGAACAGCCAGCGACAGAAATTCGCAGGGGCGCACCCAACGACTCCGGTGCGAGCCAAAAAGCAATCCAATAAAGCGAAAGAATTAAGGGGATGGCTGCTCCCAACAGACCGGACACCATCAATACAGAAAACTTCGGAGCCCCCGGAACTCGAGACGCTGGCCATCGCGCGGGATCTGGCCCGGGCAGCGCGGAGGTCTGACTCATGGCAGAGCTCCCACGGAGGCTACCGTCTCTTGAACTTCAGTATTGATTTGGGTCAATGAGAGTTCCGGCAGCAATGCCGCATACAATTCGCGAGTTTCACGCGCTACTCGCGGCCAACCACAATTAGCAAGCAACCAAGCAGCGCCAGTGCGTCCAATCTTCTCCAGGTTCGCCGGACCGAGACCAACGGCAACTCGCAACCCCGCCGCCACTCCCTCTACGCTCGCATCCGCAATACTAATGCCACCTTGAGAATTCTCCAAAAGCCAATGAAGCCCCCCAGCGCCAGTCGAAACTAGAGGCTTCCCATTGGCGAGCGCCATGTAAGCCACGCCGCTATCAGAGGAAAACGTGGTGTACGGTAAAAGAAAACAGTGACAGTTGGAAAACAGCTCTGGCAGGTCCTCATCGGGCACAAACTTTTCCAACAAACGGATGACTGATGATTGCGGGTCAATTAATGTCCGGCACCCGGCCCAATACGACTCCTCTTTGCGATTTACTACCTGCCCGGCAATCGTCAAACGGATTGCAATCCCCTCAGCTGCGAGCTGCTGCACGGCCTGAATTGCCAAATGAGGAGCTTTGTTTTCTCGCAAAGAACCAAAAAACAAAACTTCCAGACGATTGATTTCGCTGCACGGCTCAACACGCTTCTTCAACTCATACGGGCCATGAACAATTACGTGAATCTTCTCCCCGGGTATCTGAAAGACATGGCTTAGCTTGCGCTTACCTGCTTCACTGTGCACAATCAGGACGTCGCTCCAGCGATAAGCCAATCGCAGTGCCAGCATCTCGACAAGCCGGAAAGACGATGGAAACAGGAATTTGTGAGGGAGCGGATCATGCACGGTAAAGGCAATACGAGCTCGTTTCACCCAGGCACATAGGAAAAAGATCAATCCGAACGGAAGGTGCAGAATGTACTGGAAATGAACGATATCGCCGGCGCGCGTGGCCTGTAATAGCGTGGACGCCGAAGATAGAACAAAACACATATTCTCGAAGATCTTGGTCAACAACGAAACATTAGTACGCGTCCCGCGCTCACACGAAGCATGAACATCAATGAGCGGATCTGCCTCCATCGTTGGAATGGCTTGATGATTCGCCGGACAGACCACCCTTACCGGAACGCCATCCGCAGCCAGCGCCTTAGAAAGGGCCTCGACATAGAGCGCTGCCGATGATGCCGGCTCCGGCGTGTGCAACACCACGCGGGCAGGCTTCGCAACGGTCTCCTGCGCCCCAATCAGATCGGTGTAAAGGGCGGAAGTCTGCCGCGCAATGGCGCACCAGGAGCGTCCAGTCAACGCATGAGTGTAACCGTTCATGCCCTTTCGCTGGAGAGACTCGGGCGAGATATCAAGGGCCTTTTCAATACTCGCAACAACGCCTTTAACGGTGGGTGTCTCGATGAGAATCCCACAATCCGTCGCCCGCAGCAATTCACCCAGCCCGCCTGCATCTGTTGCCAAGATTGGCCGCTGTTGCGAGATCGCGAGCATGGCAACTCCGCTGTCGGAGAAAAATTGGATGTATGGCAGTAGAACACCATCATGCGAAGCAAATAGCGGGCCAACCTCCGCGTCTTCGATCACTCTTTCGATCACCGTGATGCCATCCGGTTGAGTCTGAATCAATCGCTGACAACTCTCCCAATACGTTCGCTCCATCAGATTCGGCACACAACCGGCAATGGTCAAACAGACAGGCCTTTCAAGCTCTCCCCTTCGTAGGTGCTGGATCGCGGCGATCGAGAGATGCAATCCTTTGTTCTCACGAAGAGACCCAAAGGCGAGCAGACGCAAAGGCTGCTCCAACTCGCGGGTTTGATCCGGCGTCTTTGAGCACGCGAGATTCAACGGACCATGTGGGATCACTTGAATGGCCCGCGGGTCTATGTGAAATTGCTTCACCAAAATCAGCCGTCCGGCTTCGTTGTGAACGATCAACCTATCACTCAGCGAATAGCCGACACTGAGAAGCGCAGTCTCAAGCCAGCACAGTGGCCTTGGCAAGATCCAGCGATGCGGTACAGGATCATGCACCGTCATCACGATGAACGCACCTTTGATCCGCGTCATGAGGAAGAAGAGCAATCCAAGTCCAAGGTGCATGGCGAACTGAAAATGAACGATGTCGCCCCGCCGGACAGTAGTAATGAACTTTTCCAAAGCACCTATGGCAAATACGATGTTGCGAACGATGCGGCGCCCTAAATGGGCGAATCCTACTTCGCGACTTGGTGCGAGAACAAGCTCGACGCCGCTGGCAGCTACGTCCTTCCCATAGGAGAAGTTGCGCGGGCAAAAAAGGGTGACGGTCTCACCCTGAGCGGCTACTGATTTCGCAAACTCCGCGACGTACTGGCCGGCACCGGCAGCCGGCTCGGGAGTGTGCACTACGATTCTTCGGCCTAGGCTCGGGTCTGTGAGCGTTCTGGATTGGTCTCGTCTCACGGAACTATCCCTCTTGCACCGCAGCTAACTCAGGCACCCGCGCCGAGATCTGCGTGGACTGCAGGCAAGTCCACAGACTCACTAGGAACGCGCAACCCTCGGTCAACACTGAACACCAAATCAGCATGGGTGCGCTCAATCGTCCCCAGAGCGCCGCACGGATTAGGTTGGCCGCGAGGTAGGCGCCCACTTGCCGGCGCACATAAGAGCCCCCCTGTGATTTAGAAAACAGGTACCGCGCAACTATGGCATTGAGAGAGGCGACTACGAAATAGGCGAGCCACGCGGGCATGATCTCCACAACCCTGTCCAACTCCAGCGTCGAAAATTTGCCGCGTAAGTAAACAAGGCTCGTAACAGGCACTCGCGCAGTATAGAGCGCAGCAGCAAAAATAAGCACTACCGCGGAGATTGCCAGCAACCATTTTTTAAAAACCTCCAGCAACTGTGTGCCGTGCGCCGCACATAATCTGGACTGTACTAACTGCGCTAGAGGCTGCCCTAACAAACTAAAGCCAAGCATGCCCACCCTCATAGCGCATGTATTCGCAGAGACAGCGCCCGTGCCCGCCTTCGCCAGAAAGAACACCAGCAGTAATTGATTCGCCGAAAAGCAGATATTCTCGACAGAGGAAGCGGTCAGTTGCTTTAGGAAAAGCCGAAACCCGGGCATTCGCCAAGTCCGCAGCACTGTGCGAACGTCTGTATTCTTGCACTCCGTTACTAACACTTGACCCAACGTGCACCCCCCGATGAGACCAAAACCCGCCAGAAACGAAATAGGCAAAGTTAGATCGTCTAGCTTGCCCACTTTATATAGCAAAATCATCAAAATCGTCATGAACAAGTAAGGTAAGCCTGCCACGAACATAGCTCTCACATTGTGGCCATTGGCAATCGTAATTCCAGCCCAAATGCCCAACCAAATCGCCGGCAAAAAGGCGCAACTCAGAATCAGCAGCGTGCTGGCACTATGCGCAGAAGGAGAGTTAGTAAATGCCGGAATCAGCCAGTTAGCGGATGCGGCACTCACCACGGTGAGCAACAAACCGAGCACACTGCTATAGAAAACTAAACCGGGGAGCCAGGCCACCGCGCCGCTATCCCGTTTTTGCGCGGCATAAGCGGGAGTAAAAGCTAAGGCAAACGCACCGAACATGAACGTAACCAACATGAGAGGAAACTGCTGAAAGGCAAAATACGCATCGGTAAAGCTGGAAAGCCCGAAGTGGGAAGCAATAAAGGCCTCGCGCGCAAAAGCGGCAATCTTAAACAATCCGCCAATCATAAGAGTGAGCAATGCCAGAAGACCGCCGCCACCCGTGAGTCGCGCAAAAAGCCATTTCAGATTCATGCTGAGTGAATCGGAGGCACCGCTAGCTCCCCGCCTTATCTTCGTGTTGACCTTGCTGATAGTAGTAGCCAAAGCCTTTAAGACCGGAGAACTTCACTTGGTTCATCACTACGCCTAAGACATTCGCGCGGCTGCGACTCAGAGCAGAGAGCGTCTCCGCCAAGGCCTTCGCAGAAGTGCTATTCGCTTTGGCAATCACCAGAACGCCATCAACCATACTGGCCAATTCCTGCGTCTCCGAAAGACCCAGCATGGGAGGTGAGTCAACAATCACTAAATCAAAGTTGCGCGAAACTTGATTCAAGACGCCGGCGAATCCCAAACTAATGAGATCGGCCGCGTTCAGCACCGCTGGTCCCGCCGGCATTACGAAAAGTCCCGGCACGTGCACTTCCACAATAACGTCAACCGGCAAGATCCGGTGCGCCAACACATCAGATAAGCCGATCTTTTTCGCAATATCAAATTTCTTGTGCAACGCCGGCCTGCGTAGATCAGCGTCAATGAGTAGAACCTTCTTGCCCGCTTGCGCGCACGCCATGGCAAGGTGAGCGGCTGTGGTTGACTTCCCTTCGCCCGGGCCAGCACTGGTTATGAGAAGCGTTCCGAGGGCGTGGTTCGCGCCCACTAAGCTAATAGCGTTACGTAGCATGCGAACGGCTTCTTCATAGCGCATGCTCATATCGTGCGAGCGTCCCGCTACGCTCGTGAGCGCGGTCTGATCTTCCACTTTCATCCCTAAGCGGCGTACCTCTGGCAGCGTACCCATCACGTCCAATCGCATCCGGGAGGAAACCTCGTCGGCGTCGGAGAAAGTTGTATCAAGAGCATCTGCCCCGATCGCCCCTAAGACTCCCAAAACCAGCGCCACCAAGAGCGCGATGGGCAAGTTCACAATCATTCTCGGAAAGATCGCTTGGGCCGGAGGCAGGGCGGGCGCGACAAACTGAATCGTGGCGTCGCGAAATTGCCGATTCACATCCGCTTCGCGCGTGCGCGCTTCCAGATCCATGTACATTCGTCGATCGTTGTCCGCCTCTGTCTTTAGCTGCGAATACTCCATCGCATGAGCCTTCAAACCATCTACTTCCGCTTTGGTTGCCTCGAACTGATGTTTGAGAAGTAACTCGCGCCCCAATGCCTGGCGGTATTCTGCGGCCGCTTTATCGTTCGTCGCCATGCGCATGCTTTCCACTTGTGCTTCGGCTTCGTCCAATTGCTGTTTGGCTTTGCGGTATTCAGGATGGTTCTCGCCGTAATAGGAACGCGCTGCCACAAACTGTTGACGAGCCGTCGCCAAGCGCCCCAGCGCTTCATCTAAGAGACTTTGCCGCTGGCCTCCCATTTCCATCGCTTGCGTCTCAGCTAGGGTGGGAGATTTCGTAATCCCTTCGAACGTTGCTTGCTTATGAAGGCGATCCGCCTGCGCCATAGTATATTCAGTGAGCAGTTGTGTCAGTCGCGAAGTCAACACGGTAGAATGCTGTTCGGGGTCTACCATGTTCAGCTCTTTTTCGTATTGAGTTAGTCTCTTTTGCGAGATATCCATCTTGGAGTGCAATTGCTCCATGTCACGGCGAATGGCGCTGGAGAGGTTGTCATAGGACTGATCTAGCGACTCCTGAACATGTCTCACCAGAGATTCCGCAACACCATTTGCTACATTGGCGGCAAGTTGGGGATCTCTCCAGGCTCTATAAGTCACACGGATGAGATAGGTGTTGGGAGGGCGGCTCAAGTTTAAACCTTTCAGCACAATGGGAGCTGCCTTGGCGCGTCGCATCGCGGCCGCATCATTCCTAGCTCCAAACAAACGGTCCCACACACCAGGCTTTTTATCGTAGTCAACAAGCTGGTATTTTTCGGCAACAGGCCGCACTACAGGGTCAGACTGGGCCATCTCCATGTCTGTCGTGATAATTTCATCCATATCATTAATGGAGGAAATTTGTGAGGCTTCTTGCCCTACTGCTCCAGCCGCTGAATGACGGTCAAGGCGCAAGATAGCTGTGGCTGAGTATAAACGTGGAAAAGCAAACTGCAGCGCTAGTGCGAGTAGCATGGCGATTCCAACAAAGTAAATCAGCTTCCCGCGCTGTTTATAGAGAATCTTGCCAAGCTGTCCGAATAGAGCCTTCGTGTCCGCCGGAACCATTTCCGCAGCATAGGGGCCAAGTTGATAAGGCGCGGGTGCACCGGGAGGTACACTGCGTGCGGGCGGTTGTGAGCCCGTTAGCCGTGGTAGGTCAGGAGGACGATCTAACATTTCTTTTTCTTCCTCTTCGATCCCTCAATGCCAGATGATCATCCCCGAAGCGACCGAGGAACCGAATCCCGTCATACGATCAAGGGCCCCTGCTGTTAGCCGCGTTTTAGGATTATCTGGGATGTATAAAATATCGTTGGCCTGCAACAGAACGTCTGGTTCTTTGCGATGCAGAATCTGCCGGAGTTCCACGGAGATCTCCGTACGTTTGCCTGTGTCAGGCGCAAGCCGGTAAATATAGGCAACCTTCGCCGAAAACGGCAACGAGCCTTGTGAGAGCGCGAGCGCTTTCAAAACAGTTGAGCCATCCGGGTCTGCTAATGGATAAGCCCCCGGCATCTTCACATTGCCTACGATGAACAGTTTCGGCGCTTCCGGAACCCTTATTTCTTCTCCTCCACGCAACACAATGTTCAACGACTCGTCTTTCGCTGCAAGCAGCGCACGAATAGGAACATGCAGGGCCGGTTTCTCGCCATCTTTGCCTATCGGGAACGAAACAATAACCTCCGGACCGGCATCTGGCGTAAAGCCCTGCGCACGGGCAATCGCATCCAGCAGCCTCATATCTCCTACCGCTTGGAAATTGGCCGGCATTCTCACGGAGCCAACCACACTCACCCGACGGCTGCGATACTCCAAGACCCCCGCAGAAACAATTGGGTCAACCAGAACTTTTCCTTTGACAAGGGCCGCCGCCACTGCTTGCGCAATCCGCGTCGGTGTCATTCCATAAACCGGCACACCTTCGCGCAACAGTGGAATCATGAGTTTACCGTCGGGAGTGACTCGCGAACTGTGTGATAACTCAGGAGAACCTGTCACCGAGATAGAAACCAAATCTCCAGGACCCACCGGCTCATAGCCCAGATTGCTGCCATAGGCCTGAGCACCTTCTCCCAGATCGGGGGATTGAGAGGCAGGCGCACCTGCGCCTTGCGCCTGCGCCGCCATCGCGCCACAAACAGCCAACGCCAAGACTGCCCATCCGTTTCTTTTCGTCATCGTTTGTCTATCTATCATCGCTTTATGGCATCGCTATTTACCGCGTCTACCTGGAAAAATCCGCCGGCGCCGCTGGCTCTGTATGAAACCATATCCACAAAAACGCGGCAAATCCAACCAACAATCCTGCAAAAATCAACCACTGGTAAACCGTTCGCCTACGGCGGCTCATCACACGGCCACTCTCTCCGCCAACACTTGGCGGTAGACCTTCTCGGTCTGTTGAATCATTTTGTCGGCTCGAAAATATTCTTCAAACCGTCTTCTTCCCGCACGGCCCATCGCGATCCTTAATGACTTATCGGCCAGCAGCCGGCGCAATGCAGCACTTAATTCCTCCACAGAACAAGGCGCTACGAGGATTCCGGTCTCTCCGTCAAGCACTTCCTCCGAGACGCCCCCTACATCCGAAGCAACTACGGGTAGACCTGCCCGCATTGCTTCCAGAATGCTAATGGGTAGAGTTTCTGTTTTAGACGCAAGAACGAATACATCCGTTTGTGCCAAGATCTCAGGTACGTCTCCGCGCGCACCTTTGAACTCCACGCGTTCGCGAATGCCGAGTTCCTCTGCTAGCTTCTGCGCAGCGGCTAAGGTACTGCCATCTCCCACAAGCTTGAGTCTCGCTTCCCCGGGAACGCGCGCAAACGCTCGCAACAGCAAGCCATGATCTTTGAAATCCGTAAAGCGCGCCACCATCGTGCAACTCGCACCATGGTCATGGTCAAGACTCGCGCGGGACCGATGATCCGGTATGCCATTCAAGATGCAAGTCACTTGAGACTCTTGGGCGATCTTGTATTGCACCGCATCTCTTGCTCCTAACGCAGAGACGCTGATGATCTTGTCACACCAACGAGCGGCCCAACGTTCACAAACAGGCGCCACCATGCGCCAACTCAAGGGGACGGCATGGCCGAACGGCCACATATGCACTGTATAGATGGCTGGGATTTTCAGAACTTTGGCAACGAGTCTGCCTAAGAAACCGGCCTTGAATGTGTGCGCATGCACAAGATCCGGCTCCACCGTGCGCATCAATTGCGTCAACTCGTGCACGGCCCGCAAATCGCTCCATGGTTTGATCTCTCTCTCGAGGTGAGGCAATACATGCACCGGAATGCCCTGCTCGCGGCAAGTCTCCGTTAGAAATCCTTCTTCGCCCGTCGCTACGTGCAGCTCGTATTCCTCACTCATGCCAAGGGCGAGATCCAAGAGGTGCATTTGCGCTCCCCCGCGTTCCGCTCGTGTAATGAGGAAGAGGACGCGAGGTCGTCTCGCCGGTTGGACGCTGATACGAGTCGTTCGTGAGGGGCTGTAAACCTCCTGCAAAGTGTTCATTGTGCCGCTCCAAATTTCAAAACGTTCGCGTCAGCTTTAGTCGCATAGGTGACATCTCCCATACACAAAGAGGACATGCCAAAATCCTTACGACATTTCTCGTACACGCCTAACACCCGCCGCAGAAAATCCAAGTTACGTTCGGGGTAACCTGCAAAATCTTCCGGATGCCACCAAAGGTGAAATATTCGTTTGCTTTGAGCTGCCATCTTCATCGCGGCCGCAATCCGCTCGAGCCGGACGTTTTCCAACGATCGCAACACCGGAGAAAAGGGTCGGAGATACCGGCTCGCATCCACGGGAGCGGGCTCTTCGCCGTACGGGAATTCCACGGTCTGACACCCATTCAAATTCCAATAAGAATCCACTAAACGCAAAGCCCTCATCCAGGGCCTGCGTTGTTTCTGAAATGTCACCGGGGCCTTGGAGGCCACCTGTTCCGTCCCCCGGTAAGCGGAAAAACCCGCTTGCCGCAAAATGGGCAAATACTCAACGCTCACCTGATTGCGCGGGAACACGTAAGACCGCAGCCGGTAACCGGAGTTTTCGGCAATGCGTTTCGCGCTCGCCACATCTGCCTTAAACTCTTCTTCCGTCTGACCGGATTCGAGCGAATAATAGTGCGAATAGGAATGCGAACCAATTTCCTGACCAGGCACCAGCGCTACGTCTCGAATCAGTGATGGCGCAAAATGAAACGGATCTTCCGACTCGTCCCGGCCCAGTGACTCCTGATAGGGATCAAATTCTTTTTGCTGATAGTTCGGAATGCGCAGCGGCTTGCACTCCTGCGCCTCTTCGCGCGAACGCGCAAACAACAATCCCACGGTAGCCCACGTTGCGCGTACACCGTGATCCCGAAAGGCGCTCAATATACCGGGCACCACAGAACGCGCGGCTAGCAGACGTTTTCGTTCTGCGGCGTCGAGTATACAGTGGTCACGCACACCCCAATGCAGTTCAAAGTCGAGCGATATGACTAACGCGCCTTGCTCCTCGAAGCCCATCATTAGTAGGCCCCCACTCCCGAGATCACGGCACGAAAGGTGCGAACAAGAATCTGTGCATCTAGTCGCAGTGTCCAGTTGCGAACGTAATAGGAGTCGAAATCGACACGCTGTTGATAGGTCGTATCATTGCGGCCGGAGACCTGCCACAAACCAGTCAGTCCAGGCCGCACGGCTTCGTAAGCGGCATAGTCCAAGCCATATCTCTCAATCTCGGAAACAACAATGGGCCGAGGTCCCACCAAGCTCATATCTCCAACCAGAACATTCCAGATTTGCGGAAGCTCATCCAAACTGAAGCGTCTTAAGAATCGACCAACAGGGGTGACGCGGGGATCATCTTTCAGCTTATGAACGCTCTCCCACTCAGCCCTCAACGCCGGATCTCGTTCCAGGTAATGAGCGAGTCTGTCTGGGGAATCGACGAACATTGTGCGAAATTTGAGGGCTCGAAACATCCGATTCCCTCTTCCTATCCTTAATTGCTTATAGAGGATAGGGCCCTTCGAAGTGAGGCGGATTGCAACCGCAACGAGACAGAAGAAGGGCAAGGTCACGATCCCTAGTGCCAAGGAAGCGGCAACATCAAGAATTCTTTTCGCCACTTGGCGTTCGCTCGGGGCCGGGCAATTGCCAACCTGTATCTCAAGATTGGATGTCCCGCGCCTCACGCTGGCTACGGTTAACGCTCTCTTATCA
>PMQB01000375.1 GCA_003169195.1 Bryobacterales bacterium | reverse complement strand
TCGGGCTTACCCCACGCGTTTTGGCCACACTCCGGGCAAGTGAATTTCGTTTTGCTCGCTCTTTTGTTCTTTCGCGCCGTACCATCGCCTTCGGTACGCGACTGCCACCGCAGCGCAAACCCCGACCCTTCCAGTTTTTGGTAGGCCCGAGCGAACCGGCCACCCGGCACAACGTAGTGCGATACCGTTTGCCCCGTCTCCTGGCCACCGGGATGCCCCGTGGTCGAAGGCTGTAAGCCAATCTCCCGCATCTTCGCCGCCCACTCCCTATCGTGGTAACAGCGCCGCGGCGGCCGGCCGTGCGTCTGCTGCCACACATGCGCCATCTCATGCGCCAGCGTCGATAGAATCTCTTGATCCGTGCGCCCGAAGTGATCTGGATTCATCGCCAGCTCGTGCGCTTCACTGCCGTCCCGCCGCCCGACAAAACGCTCCGGCGAAAAATACCCGTACACTCTCGCGTGACGCTGCAAGGTCACCAGGACATGCGGCAACGAGCCACCAAATAACTCGCGATTCAAAAAATCATACGCCCCTTGAAACGCCTGGTATTCTGCCGGTGTAATCGCCTCTTTCGCCGCCGTCTTCATTTCTCTTTTCTTCTCTTTTTTGTATCGTACGATACAAAGACGCTGATCGCAAGCCTTATCCTCGCTCTGCTTCCAACCCAACTAATAATTCCTTGTAGCGCTACGCGCCATCTTCACCAGGCTGTCTGTTTTGTCCTTCCTTTGGGATTTGCCCATCGTAGGTCCTGCACCGAGATAAGGGTAATTTTTCCTCATTGGCTTCGCACTCACTTGATTCGATTTCACTTGTTGCAACACTGATTCGATTGTGCCAACGTTCTTGGCGGGTGCCTTTTGGCGGCGCGCGAAACGTGGAATCAACGGTTTGGGCGCGATCAATGGCCGCTTTGCGGGGCAAAGGGTAAAATTTGCGTTTATCTCGGTGTGGGGCCTAAAGATCGAACCCGGACTGAAAGGACTCGCGCGTTTGCGGAATAATGTGAACTCTCCGGTTTCGGGCGAGGCCCTTCACCGCCGCAATTGCCCGTTCGCGCAACCAGCGATCTCCGGCAAAAAACGTCAGGAATTCCGACAACACTTCATCGGTGGTTACGATCAGGAGGCCCGCCATTTTGGCGTCAAGCGCCAGCGCATCCTGGTATCGAGTCTCGGCAGGGTTGGAAAGGGCTATCCAGTAAAACGTATCGGCAAAAACCGCCTTCACACTGCTCTCTTGGGTGTGCCGTAAATGTAATGGTCGTGCTGATCGGCTCCATCGCTCGGCAGCTTCGCACGGACTTCGTCCGGCATGTCGGCCCATATTTCACCAAACATGGCGGATAGGGGACGATCATCCTCATCCGGTGTATCCAACGGCGCAACGGGCGCGGCCTGATCTACCAGCTGCGTCAGCCATTGCTCGACCGAGAGGCCCCGCGCCTGCGCATACGCTTTGAGAGCGGCGGCCTTCTGATCGGGAATCTCAATGTGTAAGGTTGCCATGGAATCAAGCCCTTCCATTATCCAGCGTAACGAACGATACGCCGGATTGCCGCCGGATTGCCACCGATGGCAAGAAAGACGGCCCGGAGAGCGGGGCAGGGAAGGGGACCGTGTTACTACAACATAAAGGACTCGTTTTCAAGGTGAAACTATTTAATATCAAGCACTTGCGGAGAACGGGACGGGCATGGGATATTTGTGTTGAGGTTTACACATTATGAAAATCGCCCGCCTCAAAAATCCCCGCGACAATTCGAGTGAAATTTCGATCCGCCCCGAAGGAAACGAGACTGACGCCGAAGTACTTGCAGCAATGAAGCAGTACAAGGGAACGAGCTTCATTTACAGAGAAAACTATTGCGGCATTGTCACCATGCTGGAAGTAGTTATTAAAGAATATTGAAAATGAGTGGCCTGCCAGACTGGTTTCTTTGGACTTGCGGGATAACTTCAGCAATCGCTGCATGGAGTGGCTTGGTAATATCTCTGCGCCGGGAATTACAAGAACGCCCGAGCCTAAGATTTTCAGTCGAGGCCGGATATGCGCCGGGCTTTGATGAAGAGGGGCACGAAGACGGTGTAACTCCCGCAATCCATGTAAAGATCACGAATATAGGAAAGCGGCCTATCTCTCTAGACCGCACTGTGTGTGTATTTAAAGCGCCACACAGCGAGGAACAGATTCAGAAAGAATCGAGCTTGCACCTGATCAAACTGGGATGGTACGAGGCAGCAGACGCGTGGATCAATTTGTATTCTCAACCTGAGCACATAGAACGACTTCTGGTTGTCGATAGCACGGCAAAAGAGTGGGTTTCGTCCAATGCGGAAATGAAAACAATAAGGGCAAGTTGCGCGCGCCTTCGATCATAGAGAAAGTACGTTTAATAAACTGCTCCCGCTTGCGGCATTCACTGAGCGCGGCGTGAAGCTGGGGCCGGTTGGTGTCCTTGCCGCCGCTCTCTACACCTCCACGAACTCGGCGGCGAGTTGGCCCTTGCCGGTCAGGAAGCGCGTCACCGCCTCGCGCTGCGCCTCCAGAAGTCTCAAGGGAACGCACAAGAAAGCGCGGCAACCAATACCCTTGCCAATTGTGGCCGTTCCGGGAAAGAATGGGAAGCACGGACTTGTGACACGCTTTTCCATGATCGCCTTCTTGCTGTTGATCTGCAGTTGTTCGCTACATCGATCTGAGGACTCAAACGCGACTGAGGCTGAGGTTTTTGATCTTCGCGCGAAATGTGGGCAACAGGCCCATGATCTTCAGGCAGCAGAATTAGTAAAGAGTCGTTCCAACGGCAACATCCCGGTACTCACATTCATTCCGCATTACAACGCTGGAAGCAAACGTTGCTATTTGGATGAAAGTGGCTATGTAGGATCAGGTGCCACGACGGTCAGGCTACGACGGGTCTTTGATGCTTTGGACAGATCCGTGATCATCTCCTGCCAGCAGACACGTTTCACGGGCGAGTCCTACGGAAATGTGAGTTGTAAATCGCTAGGCGTTGCCATAACGGAGCAGCAGGCTGAGGCGCAAATGAACGCCTTAATAGAGCAAACTGGCGAATGGCCGTTTTCGAAATGAACGATTCGCTCTTAAAGGAATTTTGGCCTCGGCCCTATGGGTTGGTCGTGTGAGGCTCCTTTTCACCCACGGTAAGGATTCGTGTTGGATTGTCACACTCTTCTACAGTTCGTTACGCTTACGAGGCGCTTTAAGTAGGTTGGTGAGCGTGTTCTAGTCGACACGCAAGATGCCAGCCAAATCAACTCCCGACGCCTTTCGGGCTGGCGTCAAGCCAGCTAACAATGCCACTCCGCAAATCAGAGCCGCCACTGCCGTGATCGTGCCTGGGTCATTCGACTTAACTTCAAAGAGCAAACTCTCCACAAATCTCCCCAGCCAAAGGGCGAGGCCCAATCCGACTGCCAGTCCGGCCAGTGCGGTCTTTAACACCTGCCGTAATACCAGCCACAGAATATCTCGACTCTGCGCTCCCACCGCCACGCGAATGCCCATCTCGCGCCTGCGTAACCGCACCGTATACGCCACCACTCCATAAACCCCAACGGTTGCCAAAACCACCGCAATGCCACCGAAGACAAGAATCAACTGAACGGACAATGTCCGCTGTGCCAATGACTTCGCCGTGTAGGTATCCATCGGCTGCAGGTGGAATATGGGCAGCGTGGCGTCTACCTCCCACAGAGCTCTGCGCACGGCAAGCTCAATCCTGTCCGGACTCAGACTCGATCGCACCACCAAGCGCGACCACCCCTGAGGCTGTTCCACCTGTGCAAACGGCAAATAAATCGCTGCATCCGCCGGCTGATCCAGCCCATACTGATGCACATCTTGCACCACGCCCACTACGGTTGCCCAAGGTTTTTTGTCATCGCGTTCATCTAGTTGGATGTGCTGCCCAATCGCGCTCCGACCCCCAAACTGCGTTCGTTCACATAACTGACTTACCAATGCCACGGGGGCTGCTCCCCGCCGGTCTCTCTTATCAATCAACCTTCCGCGCAACAAACGAATCTTGAGCGCGCGCAAATACCCTGGCGAGACCGAATATCCATTCATCTTCACAGCCTCCGCATTCGCGACCGTCCCCTGTTCGCGCACATAGAAGCGGTGTGTCTCTTGATTACTTAACGGCAGCGTGCTGGCGTACCCTGCTGCTTCTACACTTGGGATTGCCCGCATCCGCACCGCGATCTTGTCGTACAACCCAAGCAACCATTCCGGGTTGTCATGATGGACCGCCGACATCGGCAACACGCTCAATGTCAAAACGTTGCGTGGATCATAGCCGGCATCTACCGCTAGTAACCGCCGGTAACTTCCCCCCAGCAGCGTAACTCCGAGCACTAAGACGAACGCGGTCGCGATTTCTATGCTAACCATGGTGTGCAGAAAACGCTGCTTCCCGCGGGCCAAACTTGCCTTACTGGCATCCTGCAAGACACTGCGGAGATCCAACCGCCACGCCTCCAGCGCGGGCGCCAAACCGAAAAGCGCCGCCGCCATTATGCTGATTCCCAGCCCCCAGCCAAACATCCACCAATCCGGCCTGATCTCGTCGAGCCGCGGAATTTCAGTGTTCTCCAATCGCGCTATCAGCTTCACAACGCCAAATGCGCACGTTACGCCCGACGCGCCACCGATGAGAGCCAACCGCAAGCTCCGTCCGAGTGCCAGCGCCACCAAACGCATACGGCCCGCACCCAGCGCGGCCCTCAACGCCATCTCCGTTTGCCGGCCCGCGGCCTGCACCAGTAATAGATTCGCCACATTGCTACAAGCCAATAGCAACAGCAGGCCTACTGCTCCAAAGGCCACGGCCAGCGCCTGATCAAACTTGCCCAGTAACTTGTTTCGCAATAGCTCCAACCTGACAGACGCGTCCCCAGCGTAATCCTGTGGATACTCGTGCACCAACTTTCGCATGATCCCGTTCAATTCCAAACGCGCGGCGTCCGCGCTCACACCCCGCTTTAGTTGTCCAAGCAACCGCAGTCCGCCGCAAGAATGGCAAGTTCGATCACTCGCACTCAAGCCCATAGGCACATAGAACTGCGGCACTTCGCCTGGGTTCGACATGTGGAGCGCGTGGAAATCCTCGGGCAGAATTCCGACGACCTCATAGCTCTCTCTTCTGTTGGCCGATCGAATCGTCTTGCCCACCACACTCTGATCTCCGCCGAATGCGGTCTGCCAAAGCGGGTAACTCAAAATGATTTTGTCAGCGTTAGCGGGCTGGTCCTCATTTGCGTTAAACGTGCGTCCGAGCAGCATGTGAATTCCCAACGCATCAAAGTAGTCGTGGCTAATCGAAATCCCGCGCCAGAACTCTGTCCGGTCGCCGAGCAAAGGCCGGAGACCATAATCGCCCCACAGGCAAAACCTCTCAAACGATTGGCTGCGCTGGCTCCATTCGTAAACCGTTCCCGGCGCTACACTCTGCGGATTCGGAGTCTTCGCGTCCGACTCGGCAATTGTGACAAGCCTCTCCGGCTGTCGATAAGGCAACGGGTCCAACACCACGGCCTTGAAGATGCTAAATGTCGCTGTACTTGCGCCAATCCCAAGCGCGAGCGTCACCACAATCATCCAAGTGACAGTGGGTGCTTTCACAGCTCCAGAATGACATGGTTGAAGATCAGCGGCGTGGCATCCGAGGCACGCGATAGCAACGCTGACTCCTAGCGACCCATCTATTGGTCCGCTTGGTTAGATAATCGAACCCGCGAGCCGGTCCGCGCTGCTGTGCCAAAAAGGGGTGCCTAGCGGTCCCACAAAAACGGTCGGTATTTCGTACGTCGCGCCATCAAAAACAGAGTGGGCAAAAACGACCCTTTATGGCACACTGCTATATGGCCACTCGGCGCACCCGTTCTGCTGATCCCTCGGTTAAGGCGGCGTTGTACGCTCGTGTCTCATCCGATGATGGCCGCCAGACAGTGGAAAACCAAGTGCATCAGTTGCGCGAACTGGCCACCGCGCGGCATTTTTCTATTTTTCGGGAATACCTCGATGAAGAAACTGGAACCAGCGCAAGTCGGCCATCGTTCCTTGCGCTGTTGCGTGACGCCAGACTGCGGCGGTTTCGAGTTTTGCTCATCACGGACCTGGATCGGCTCACACGCGAGGGCGCGGCAGCCGGGTTTGGATACTTAGCTGAACTGGACCGTTATGGTGTCCGCGTCGTGAGTCTTGGACAGAGCTGGCTCGACTACGATCCAGATATTGATGAAGATCCAGAGCTTCGTGAGATGCGAAGCATCCAGACCGCAGTAGCGCTTACATGGGCGTCAATGGAGCGACAGAAGATTTCCCGGCGCACGAAGGCCGGACTCGAACGCGCCCGTGGAGAGGGCAAGCGTCTGGGCCGGAAACCGGTGGAGGCAACCGTGGAGCAAGTCTGCCGGCTGGTCGCAAAAGGGCTGCCCATGTCTCAAGTAGCAGCCAAACTTCATATCAGCCGCCGCACAGCATATCGGCTTCGCGACCGCATTGCGGCGACTGGTTCATAACAGCATGCCCGGCATCCGCGACACAGCATATCCGCAATTAAAATCCGCGCCTTCTGCCAAAGAACTCGACGAGGTTTATACGCCCAATCTCGTTGAACTAGTTTGGGCAGAAAAACGCACGCGTGAATCGGCGCCACGCGTCGGGCTGCTGGCCCTGCTTAAGACATTTCAGCGGCTCGGCTATTTCGTTCCCTTGTGTGACGTGCCCGCTTCCATACTGGAACACGTAGCCCGATGCGCTGGTTATGACACAGTTCCTCAGGATCTCCCGCGCTACGATGCCAGCTCGGCACGTCGCCGCCACATGCTTTTGGTGCGCGACTACATTGGGGTGAAGGCCTGGGGCGAAGAGGGTCAACGGACGCTTGAAAAGGTCAGCCGTGACGCCGCAAGCACTTTGGAAGATATCGCGGACATCATCAATGTTGCACTTGAGCAATTAGTTCGGCAGCGGTTTGAACTGCCCGCTTTCACCCTGATCCATCGCGCTGCGCAGCATGCGCGGGCAACCGTAAACCGTGAGTATCAGGCTGCAGTTTGTGACCGGCTTGACGATACGGCTCGAAAGAAACTGGAGGAGCTACTTTGCCGGGCCGAAGATGACAGCAAGAGCCCATGGCATCGACTCAAGAGTGAGCCGAAGCAGCCTACGGCGCAACACAACCGAGATTTTCTAGAACACCTGGAATGGTTGAGGGAACAGGCGATTTCTGCAGGCACTTTCCGCGGTATTCCCGACGTAAAGGTCAAGCAGTTTGCGGCCGAGGCTCGTTCCCTCGACGTAGCCTCTATGAACGACTTGGCTGAAGCAAAGCGATTGACGCTCGCTGCCGCTCTTGTGCTCGCACAAACTGGTCGGGCACTCGACGATGTGGCAGACATGTTCGTACGGCTCGTCCAGCGGCTCCACAATCAAGCGTATGGTGCCCTGCAAGAACATCAGGATGAGTACGTGGAACGAACGGACCACCTGGTAGCGACGCTGCACGACGTGACCCTGGCTTACCGGAGTGAGGGCACGGCAGAGCAGCGGTTATCGGCCATTGGCGCTTTCATCGAGCCAGAAGCCGACCGCATTTTAGAGCAGTGCGAGGCTCATCAGGCTACCGCTGGACGAAACTATCTTCCGTTCTTAAAACGCTTCTACTCTCATCAGCGAGCAGCGCTGTTCCGATTCTTGGAAAGTGTGGAACTTGTTGCAACCTCAGCCGACAAAAGTATGACGGATGCGATTGCATTCCTGCTTGCCCACAAGAACAGCAGGCAGGAACATTTGTGTATTGTTGATCAGCAAAGCGGGCAGAGTGATACGAAACCAGCGATGGATCTTTCGTTCGTCGCCGAGTCCTGGTGGCCGCTCGTCGCACCGGAGGCGAAGCCCTCCGAAACCCCAACGCATGTGGCCAGGCGCTGGTTCGAATTATGTGTCATCACTCAGGTGATGCAGGAACTGAAGTCTGCGGATCTTTGCATTCCCGGCAGTGACCGCTATAGCGATTTCAGAGAGCAGTTTGTCAGTGAAGAAGAATGTCAGCAGCAACTGCAATCCTATGGCGAACGTGCCGGCATACCCACGGAGCCAAAGGCATTTGTCGGCGATCTTAAAAGAAAGCTAGAGGAGTCGTCGACGAGGGCCGATCAGGGATTTCCAGAGAACGAGTACTTGCGCATCGAGAAGGGAGAGGCGATTCTGAAGCGCCTACGCCGTGCGCCAGATCCAGTTGGCTTGCGGTCGTTCGAACGCAATTTGAAGGACCGGATGACTCCGGTTGGCATTCTCGATATTCTCGCGGATACGGAGGAGTGGCTGCATTGGACGAGGCACTTTGGACCGATCTCCGGGCACGACAGCAAACTCGATAATCCAACTGAGCGTTACATTGTGACCACCTTCTGCTACGGCTTCGATTTCGGCCCGACCCAGACCTCGCGCTCGATCCGCGGATTGGATCGGCGGCAAGTGGCGTTTGTTAATCAGCGGCACGTCACCGAAGACAAGCTCAACGAGGCAATTACGACGGTCATAAACGGCTACAACGAGTTTCCATTGCCGAAGATCTGGGGTGCCGGAAAACATGCGTCGGCAGACGGGACCAAATGGGATCTCTACGCTCAAAATTTGATATCGGAGTACCATCTCCGCTATGGCGGTTACGGCGGGATTGGTTATTACCTGGTTTCAGACATGTACATCGCTCTGTTCTCGCGCTTCACCACCTGTGGTTCCTGGGAAGGCCATAATATTCTCGATTTCATCGTCGAGAACGAATCAGACGTGCGGCCGGAAACGATCCATGCGGATACGCAGGGACAGAGTGCGGCAATCTTTGGCTTGGCGCATCTGCTCGGTATTCGACTCCAGCCGCGCATCCGCAATTGGAAAGGCCTGAACTTGTTCCGTTCCAATCCTGATATTTGCTACGAACACATCGATCTCTTGTTCACAAAGCGAGTCGATTGGAATCTGATCGAGACCATGTTGCCAGAGATGCTGCGCGTGGCTGTGTCAATCGGGGCGGGAAAGATCAAGCCGTCTACAGTGCTGAGGCGACTGGCAACATACTCCAGAAAAAACAAATTGTACTTCGCTTTCAGAGAGCTGGGTTATGTTGTGCGAACCATTTTTCTGCTCGAATATCTCTCCGATGTCGATCTGCGCAGGCTGATCCAATCCGCCACGAACAAGAGCGAGCGATTCAATCAATTTGTTCAGTGGGTTGCGTTTGGCGGTGGGGCATTAGCTGCCGAGGGGGTCCGCGACGAGCAGCGCAAATTTATCAAATACAACCATCTGGTGGCTAACTTGTTGATCTACCACAATGTTGTGACCATGACCAAAGCGCTGCAGCGTCTCGCGGTCGATGGCCATACCTTCGACGAAGCTCTTGTTTCCAGTGTCAGCCCGTACCAAACCGAGCATATCAATCGATTCGGACGTTACGGGTTTAAACACGATAGAGTTCCGGAGCCCCTCGATAGCGTTCGAATATTAAGGATGCCACCGCGCCAAGCGGGCTCGGCTGCCGCTGCCAAGGCGGCTGTGTGACAATTCAACACGAATCCTTACCGTGGGTGCATAAGCTCGGAAAGTGAAAATCAGAAAACCAATCAGTCATTAGCATCTCGCTCTCGGCTAGCGAGAGTTTGTGGAAAAGTCGTAAAGAGGCTTCGCACGTTTTTTCGGGTGAAGATGGCATAGGATAGGGGAATACCGGGGTCTGATTTATTAGCTGTTTACATTCGCGCGACAGCGTCCGTGGATTGATGAATGAATCGGGCACGTCGCTTGTTATTAAAAACCCTTAGGCTCTTTCCGATGTTAGGAATGCTAAAGAGGCTCATATTTACTGAGGCTTATCGAACTCGAACTACGCCTCCCCCAACACGCTGTATAGTGCCTGTTTCAGAACGGCTAGAAATGCTTTCTCAAATTGTTCAGTGAGAAATTAAGGCTTCCTTCCACACTTCTCGTTCAGAGGGCTTTATGCATCCTTTTGCTATGGGTTCTTTGCCGAGTTCTGTATGTCCACTCTAAAAACCACTGTTCTCCGATCACGTGGCACAAACGCTACTGTTAATAGCCACCGCATTAAAGTGATGGTGGTTGAAGACGAAGCGATTATAGCGTTAGATATCCAAACCCAATTGGTTCAGGCCGGTTTTGCCGTTACCGGCAGGGCTTCCTCGGCTGCGCGAGCTTTTCACCTGATCGAGCAAGACAGCCCAGAAGTTGTCCTCATGGATATCAAACTCAAAGGTCACATGGACGGCGTGCAGGCGGCTTCGATCATCCGTAGCCGTTATGGTCTGCCGGTAATTTACCTGACCTCTCACTCGGACGATACCACGCTAGATCGGGCGCGAGCAACCGAGCCCTACGGCTTTCTGCTGAAACCATTCTCTATCGCCAGCGTGAAGGCTAACATTACCATGGCAGTGCAAAAGCACCGCATGGAGCGCAGATTTCAAACAAACCATACGCTCCTCTCCACGATTTTGTTTGGGTTGCCTGAAGCGGTGATAGTTACTAACGCACAGAGTGAAATCTTGTTCCTGAATTGTGCCGCCGAGCAGTTTACTGGCTGGAATCGTGGGGAAACCTCTGGGGCGAAGCTCAGTGAAATCGCACGCATTCTTGACAACGAGAGTGGAGATGCATGGCCCTCTCTTCTCCAGCAAGTGTTGGCTACAGGAACGGCAGCGCCAATTCCGCGCAATAGTAGGCTGGTAGCGAAAAACGGAGAACTGAGTAATGTTACGGGGAAAGTGTCGATTATGGCCCCTGACGACAACTCGCCGGATATATTTGTCATTCTATTGGATGTGACTGCTCCCCATAGACCTGACCGCTCTCAATCCCACGAAAGACCAAGCATCAGCACAGCGGAGTGGACAATGGCGCTTCTCCGTTTACCCGGCAAGATGCCGGAACCCGCTGGTATTTTGCTGATTGATCCTCGCACGGATCATTTGGCGGTTAAGTTAAAAACGAACGTTGAAATTGAGGACGAGACAGTATTGGCGTTCTGGAATGAATTGGCGCTGGATCTTAACCAGATGGCCCAAGAGAAAGGCGGCGAGCAGGTTATTGCATGGCTAGAGGAGACGGGCTCTCATATCGTGCAGCTCTCCCCGCGCGAGGCTGTCGATCTCAAGACTAGGAGTCTAACCGAAACGCTTGAACACCTGTATCACAAACATATTGAACCGTTGTCGCCCGGTGTCGACGCTTTCTCGGCCCAAGCGTAATTCTCTCGGGGCAATCCTGCCTCGCGACAGTCCAATGTTGACAAATCAGTTAGATAGGTAAAAGTTACCAACCCCACTATGTATTAGGTGAAGTTTCGGCTTGGGAGTCTACGATTGGTCAGCAATGGTAATGGTTCAGTTTGGAATACGCCGTTGAGCGCCGGTTTGGCGTCGGCGGGACAACTTTCCGCTAACCGAACGTCCGTTAGAATCGCGCGAATTATTCGACGGATGTCTGGTGGGTCTCAGGCACAACTGGTGCAGTGTGACGATGGCAACAGTTATGTAGCCAAGTTTCTGGGCAATCCCCAGGGAAGCCGAACCCTCATTAACGAGTGGATCGTCTCCCGCCTACTGAGCGCGATGCGCATCTCAACACCGACTCTGCGCGTTCTCGAGCTTCCGTCAGCATTCCAGAACCGCGACGAAGTATACTTTTTGGGAGGAACCAAGCGCACTCTGCCGCAGGGAGTTCTACACTTGGGCTCTCAATGTCCTGTAGATCCCGAGAAGACAGCCGTCTTTGATTTCTTGCCCGATAAGCTACTTCTGAAGGTTGGCAACTTGGCAGAATATGCCACCATGTACGTGTTCGACCAATG
>PMQB01000106.1 GCA_003169195.1 Bryobacterales bacterium | reverse complement strand
CTGCCCGTCGAAACGCAGTTCAATGCCGGTTGGTACGAGCCATGGTCGCAGCCGCGCTTGGCCAAAGACTTCACTCTCGATACAACATTCAGCAGCGCCAACGTGAAGATCAACGACGCCGTTACCTGCAACGTTCGCGTATCCCGTCCGGCATTTCGCGGCTGGGGCATGCTGATTGCTGAAATCGGTTTACCGCCGGGTGCGGAAGTGGATCGCGGATCGTTAGAAAGCACTCTGGGCAAAGTCGATTCCTACGAAGTCGCACCCGATCACGTTACGTTTTACATCTGGCCCCAGGCCCGCGACCTCGATTTCCACTTCCAATTCCGTCCCCGCTTCGCCATGAAAACAAAAATGGCCGAATCCGTTTTATACGACTATTACAATCCGGATGCCCGCACCGTCTTAGTGCCCGGGGAATTCACCGTGCATTAGGTCTGGTTCGTGCCCTCGTGGTTTAGCGCGCCGCAGGCGCGGCTAGCATTTACTCTGCAACGGCAGTCGAAAGGAAGAACCACCACACGCGGACGCCGTCCGCGCGGGTCTTCCGACCCGCTTACGCGCTCTGCTTCATCCCCGCATAATTCATCGCAATCCAAGCCTCAGGCTTCATGAATCCGTTGCCCCATTTACCGTCATAAGCCTTGAACGGCTGGTCCGCCTGCATCTGCTCCAGCGTCTTACCCGCCTTAAGATTCTTGCTAAAAATATCCAGCGAACCCGCGAGCATATCCGCAAACTCTTTCACATCACCCTTCTTCGCAACCGCTCCATGCCCCGGAACGATAATCGTGCTCTCGTCCACCATCTTCAAAATCCGTTCCGCATTCCCCGCCATCCCAGCCAGCGATCCAGCCGACCCGTAATCAATAAACGGATACATCCCGTTGAACAGCAAATCCCCGCCATGAAACACATTCGCGTTGTGAAAATGAATAATCGAATCGCCATCCGTATGCGCCGGCGGCAGGTGTTCGTAATGCGCCGTTTCGCTCGCAAACTTGATCTTCCCCTTGTCCTTGAACGTCACCGTGGGCAGACCCGCCGGGTCCATCGGATCAACCTTGCGCTTGAAGAATTCCATATACTGGCCCTTCGCCAAGCGTGTCTTCACATTTTCTTGCGCCGTGATTTGTGCGCCCTTCTGTCCAAGAATCACGTTGCTGCCCGTGTGGTCGGTATGCCAGTGCGTATTGAAGAGCTGAGTGATCTGGCCCTTCCCAATCTTGTCGGTCTGCCCCAGAATCGCGGCCGTCGAGTCAGACAACCCGCTATCCACCATCAGCAAACCATCCGGCCCCTCTTGAATGATGATGTTGCCACCCGCCCCACTAAGTAGATACAACTTATCGCGCAGCGGAGCCACACTCACGCCCGCGGCTTGGGCGCGCAGCAATACGCCGCCTGCAGAGGCCGCCACTATATTGCAAAGGAAAGATCGTCGAAGCATTGTTCCAGTTTATCCGTTAGAATCCGAGCATGCGGCTCTGTGTCACCTTCCTCTTCTTAGTCATTTCCCTGACGGCTGAACGCCTCCCCGGACACGGCAAAAACGTAGTGCTGATCGCAGGCGATGACGAATACCATTCCGAACAGATGATCCCCCAATTCGCCAAAATCCTCGAAGAACGCCAAGGCTTTCACTGCACCGTGCTTTTCTCCAAGAACGACCAAGGCGAAATTGATCCGCACGCCCGCGGCAACATCCCCGGCCTAAACGCCTTGAAGAAGGCCGACCTGCTCATTCTCTTCACCCGCTTTCGCGATCTACCCGACGACCAAATGAAAGATTTTGTCGACTACGTAGAATCGGGCAAACCCATCTTCGGCATTCGCACCGCTACCCATGCCTTCGAAATACCGCCCGGCAGGACATATTCTAAATATTCTTGGAACAGCAGAGAGCCCGCTTGGGAAGGCGGCTTCGGACGCCGCGTCTTAGGCGAAACCTGGATCGCACATCACGGTGACCACGGCAAACAAAGCACGCGCGGCAGAATTGTCGCCGGCCAAAACGCCAACCCCATTCTGCGCGGCATCCCCGACGGCCAAGTCTGGGCGCGCACCGACGTATACGAAGTGCGCCTGCCTTTGCCCTCAACCTGCACACCCATCCTTAACGGCGAAGTGCTCACCGGCATGAATGAAACCGACCCTGCCGTTCCAGGCAAATTGAACGAGCCCATGATGCCCATCGCCTGGACCAACACCTACAAAAACGCCCGCGTCTTCGCCACAACACTCGGCGCGGCAGAAGACTTCGAAAACGAAGCATTACGCCGCTTATTCGTGAATGCTGCTCTTTGGGCTGTCGGAAGGGAGGCGCAAATTCCCCCAAAGAGCGATGTCCGTTTGGTGGGCGAATACCGCCCAACATCGTTTCTACTATCCTATAGGGAAGAAGCCGCACACGGGAGACCCCACTGATTAACCATTTATCTACAGCGATTGGGCTGGCTTTTGATTCCATTCGAGCTCACAAGCTGCGCAGTTTTTTGACGCTGCTTGGTGTCATCGTAGGCGTTGCCAGCGTGATCCTTGTAGGAGCCGCCATTGATGGCTTAGGTGCCTACGCCGAACAAATCACCTCAAAGGCGTTCGGCACCAACAGTTTCCTAATTGCCCAGCTTGCTTCAGTAGGCCGTCTCTCCGCACGCCAGCGCATGGACAAGCTCAAGTACAACAGGCAGGTTGGCAAAGACGAGGTAAAGTATCTACGCACTGTGGCCGGTGAAGACATTCTCTTCAGTTCTTATCAGACGAAAGTAGCCGACGTGCGCTGCGATAATCAAACATTCGAAGCGGCGCAAATCATCGGCGTTTCCTACATCATGCCCGAGATTCGCGACATCCCTGTTGCATTCGGCCGTTTCTTTGTAGCCACGGAAGAAGAACGCCACAAGCACGTCGCCGTGATTGGCGACGACATCCGGATGGCATTTTTCCCTGGCCGCGATCCGCTCGGCAAAATCATAAAGATTTCAGGCTCCGAGTTCACTGTCGTCGGCGTAGTGGAACACCAAGGTTCTGCTTTCGGCCAGAGTCAGGACACGCCCATCTATATCCCCAGTCCTGTGTTCCAATCTCTTTTCGGTGGTGGTCAGAACCTCGCCATCTTTGGACGTGCGCAGCCGGCCTCGGGCCTCACCATGTCTGGCGCTCTAGACGATACGCGCGCAGCCCTCCGCAGCCACTTTCACACTAAACCGGGCAAAGAAGATAATTTCGACAACCTCACTCCCGATTCAGTCCGTTCCTTCACCGATAGTATTTTGAGCGTCATTGCCGCCGTCGTCGTGCCGGTCACCAGCATTTCGCTCCTGGTGGGCGGAATCGTCATCATGAACATCATGCTGGTGAGCGTAACCGAACGAACCCGCGAAATCGGCGTTCGCAAAAGCTTAGGCGCGCGCAAAGCCGATATCATGCTGCAGTTTTTGACGGAGTCCCTGATGCTCTCCTTGGCGGGAGGCGCAATCGGCGTAGCCACCGGCGCCGTCCTGGCGTTCTTGATCAGTGCGGTTGCGGGCGCGACCCTGGCAATCACAACGCCTTATGTCGTGGTTTCAATTTTAGTCTCAAGCATTGTCGGAATCGTTTCGGGTTGGTATCCGGCGCGTCGAGCCGCCAGTCTTGATCCCGTGGAGGCCTTGCGCGCAGAATGAACACCGCTACTGCCGGCATGAATGCCAAGGCAACTTTCAATATGGCGTGGGACGCGATTTCGAGTCACAAGTTGCGCTCGGGTCTCACGATCCTGGGTATCGTCATCGGCATCACCACCGTCGTGACCGTTTCTTCGTTGCTCGGCGGCTTGAAAGCCCAAATCGTCGACTTCTTCCAGGAGTTCGGGCCCGACAGTATTTTCATCAGCCGTTTAAGCGGCGATCCCAGCGGGCAAAATGCGCCCCCCAAAGAACGCAAACGGAAAAAGATCCTGGCCGAATACGCGCCTTATTTAAAAGCCAATGTTCGTTCCATCGACGACATTGGTGTGAGCCTGTTTATCATCCTGCCCGCGAGTCAGGTGCTCACGGCGAAAGTGCCAGGCTACGAATCGGATAACCTGAGTATCGTCGGCGTGACGCCCAGCATTTACGACATTACGCCGCGCGGCATGCGTCAGGGCCGTGTGTTTAGCGAATCGGAAGACCGCCGTGCGGCGCGAGTCATTGTCCTTGGCTCAAGCTTGGCAGATGCGCTTTACCCCGCGCAAGATGGTGTAGGGCGCACCGCGATCATTGACGGCACGGAATATACAGTCATCGGCGTCTTTGAACCAGCAAAGGGTGGATTCTTTGGAGAAAATGGGCAAGACAGCCAAGTGGCCATGCCGCTGTCTACCGCGCGCTTACGCTATCCGCAATCCGATAACTTTTTCATCACCGCAAAAGCGAGAGCCGGCATGCGCGATGACGCAGTGGCCGAAGTGCGCGATACCTTGCGCCGCATGCGCCATGTGCCCAAAGGGCAGCCTGACGATTTCTCGTTGAGCACACCCGATTCCATCATCGAGAATTTTAACAAAGTGACAGGCATGGTCCTCTTGGTTTCCATTGCCATTTCCGGCGTCGGGTTGTTGGTGGGCGGCATCGGCGTGATGAACATTATGCTCGTGAGCGTTACCGAGCGGACACGCGAAATCGGTGTGCGCAAAGCAGTCGGTGCGCGCCGCGGAGATATCGTCACGCAGTTCCTCATGGAAGCGATGACACTCTCCGGCACTGGCGGCTTGCTAGGCGTCGTGTTCGCCATCCTAGTCACTTTGCTGGTGAGTTCGCTCGTGCCTGCCTTGCACACCGTTGTGCCCCCAGTGGCCGTCTTCGTAGCTTTCACGGTCTCAGTCCTGATTGGCGTCTTCTTCGGCGTCTACCCCGCCGTCAAAGCATCTCGCCTCGATCCCGTAGAATCCCTCCGCTACGAATAGGATCTGATCTGTGACTTCCTCAATTTACTGGCAAGTCCAAAGAAAATGGGGGGACATCGCGGGCTCCTGCGAATCGACCGTTTTTGACCAGCGCGGCACGGGTCTCCCCTCATTTTCGCTCTACCCCGTCTCCGCAAAGTTCAACGCCCCAACACCGCAAGCACACAATCACCCTACCGGCAAACCCGATTCAACTGAGCCTTAGGAAAAAGACTATGCTTCGGAATCGCCAACCCTCGCCGGTGCATCGTCAGCGTAAGAAAATCCCCGCCATGCCGCGTCAACCATTCCGGATCAGTTTTATAAGCCGGGTCGTCCGCCGCCTCTTCCAACGTAATCAACTTAAAATGTTTCTGCTGCAGAAGCCTCAGCAACTCCGGCACCATCACAACTTCAAAACTCCCCACATGCAGCAGCATGATGTATTTGATATCGCGGCCATAAAGCATCTGTGACATCTGCTGTCCTAACGCAATACGCTCTTCCGCTGCCTTCAGATAGCTCGCCTTCAGCCCCTCGATAGCCTCATTCTTGTGCCGTGCCACGCATCTCGCATAAGGCGCATTCCACAAGAAATCTTCGAAATCCAGCGTCACTTCCGCCACCCGGTAATGATTCTCTTTCAAAAATCCGGCCACCGCCCGTTTCTTGCGCAGCGTTTCGCCTTCTTCCAAATACGGATATCGAAACCAGTGCCAGTCACTCGCATTCGGAACCAACGCCTTCAACAGCGCCTCGTCAGCCGTAATATCGCGCGTGTACCGCCGCAGAGAAGTCTCCGCCAGATTCAAATGCGAGTAACCGTGATTCCCCAGCGGGAACCCTGCCGCCCTCCACCCCTTAAGAACTTCAACGTCACTTGGCACAGCCGCCACTTTACCCGCGTTAACGAAGCCATAAACCTTCGGCGCATGGGCATCTTGCAAGCTTTTCAAAATCTCTTGAACGATCTCCAGCCGCGTAGTATTCGCTGGCAATTCACCCGTGCGCGGCAAATCATCAAAGGTCAACGCCACTTCTTGTGCTCGCAGCATACCAGCGGCAAACAAAAGGGCGCACCCATATCGGAAGGGTCTCGGAAGGCGGAACGTCATCTGTTAACTAGAGAATACCGTTCCGGGTGTTACGCTGAAATTTCCAATGCAACTAGAGAAAGTATACGAGCCACAGCGGTTTGAACCGCATTGGGCTCAATGGTGGATTGAGTCTGGGATTTACCGTGCCGATGCCAAGAAGGCCCTCGCCGGCCGCATGTTCTCCATCGTCATCCCACCGCCGAACGTCACCGGTTCACTCCACATCGGCCACATGTTCGAACACACCATGATGGACGTGGCCGTTCGCTGGCACCGCATGAAGGGCGAAGAAACCCTCTGGCTTCCCGGTACTGATCACGCTGGCATCTCCACCCAGATGGTCGTCGAACGCCAACTCAAAATCGAAGGTCTCACCCGCCGCGGCCTCGGTCGCGAAGCCTTTGAGAAGCGCGTTTGGGAATGGAAAGAACAATACGGCGGACTCATCAACACGCAAATCCGCCGCGAAGGTGCCAGCGTCGATTGGTCGCGCGAACGTTTCACCCTCGACGCCGGCTTGTCTCGCGCAGTCCGTGAAAACTTCGTTCATCTCTGGAACAAAGGCCTCATGTACCGCGGCGAGTACATGGTCAACTGGTGCCCCAGTTGCCAAACCGCCATCTCCGACCTTGAAACTATCCACGAAGCCGTGGAGGGAAGTCTTTGGTACATCCGTTATCGCGTCAAAGATAGTGACGAAACACTCACTGTCGCCACCACGCGTCCCGAAACCATGCTCGGCGATACCGCCCTCGTGGTTCATCCCGACGACAAACGCTATCAGCATCTGCTCGGCAAAACCGCCATCCTGCCAATCATGAATCGAGAGATTCCGATCCTGGCCGATACCATGGTGGATCCAAAGTTCGGCACCGGCGTAGTGAAAGTCACGCCCGCGCATGATCCCAACGATTTCGAGGCAGGGAAGCGCCTCAAGCTTCCTTCCATCAAAGTCGTTGGCGAAGATGCGCGTATGACCGCCGCCGCTGGCCCTTACGCCGGCCTCAAGCGCGAAGAAGCCCGCAAGCGCATTCTGTTGGCTCTTGAAGAATCCGGCGAACTCACCAAAACGGAAAAATACACCGTCAATCTGAGCAAGTGCGAACGCAGCAAAGACGTCATTGAGCCGCTGGTTTCCACTCAGTGGTTTGTACACATGAAACCGCTGGCCGAAAAAGCCATGGAAGCCGTTCGTAGCGGCCGCATCAAATTCGTGCCCGACGATCGCGAAATCCTCTTCTTCCAGTGGATGGAAAATATTCGCGATTGGTGCATCTCGCGTCAGTTGTGGTGGGGCCATCGCATCCCCGCTTGGTACTGCAAGCCATGCGGCGAAATGACCGTTGCGCTCGAACCACCCGCCACCTGTCCCAAGTGCCATTCAACTGAACTGGAACAAGATTCCGACGTCCTCGATACCTGGTTCAGCTCCGGCCTGT
>PMQB01000043.1 GCA_003169195.1 Bryobacterales bacterium | reverse complement strand
AATGCGGAACGCGGTGCTGGGAGTTACGCCACCCGTGCCAAGGCACTGTCCAGTGGCCGAAGCTCCGAGACACGAAACTGGTTGTCCCAGACCAACACCAAGCAGTGGGACCAGCACTAGACCAACACCGTTTAACCGGCTATAGATCTGCCCGTAACCGCCGCGGATGACGGTTTTGCCGTCGCCAAAGAGACTACCCAAGATGCCGTTGGAAAATTTGGGATTCCAGGCGAGGGCGACACGCGGACTGAGCCCACCATAGAACGGGTTGAACGGATATTTGTGGCTGGCTCCCGTAACGTTGCCGATGGTGGCGAACCCAAGGATTGGGTTATACACCTGCCCCTTCAGCGCATCTGCCGCCTTGGTATTGAAATAATCGGTGAAATTGATAGGATTTCCACTCGAATCCACCAGTTCTACCTGCTTACCGTTTTGTTCCACCGGCGGCATTTCGATCTGATAACCGAGACCATACGTGAAAGTAAGCGAGGGCTTGATGTGCCAAGAATCGGTGACATAGAGGTTATAGAAGTTGATCGTGCTCTTGTCAAACATCGGCGTGCCCGCCGGGTTCAACGTGAGGTTGGCTCCGGTGCGGGTAAACAACTGCTGCGGCTGATTTACGATGCCGAGGATCTCGGAGTAATAGGTATTCCAGGTACTGATCTGGCTGGAGGGAAGGCCCACGGGTTGATCTGCCGATGGGTACGAAATGCCTCCACCCTTCCCAACCTGGTAGACGGGTGACGTGTTGATGCCCTGGCCGTTGTCGTTGCGCGCGTGGTAATCAAAGTTTCTGGTGTAATTTCCACCGAATTGAATGATGTGGTTGCCGTGAATCTTGGTCACGTCATCTCTGAACTCACTGTCGTGGCCGTCCCAGAAACGCTGGCGAGTGTTCTGATTGTTGACGTTGTAAGGAATCAGCGCGCTGGAGCTCTCGCCGCCGATTTCCAGAGCGCCGCCCAAGCCAGGCAGTTGCGGAGGAGCGGCGGAAGTCGCCCACTGCCACCAAATTCTGCGGAAGCTGTAGTTGAACTGGTTCGTCATGGAAGGACTGATGGTGGTGGATAATCCACCGACCAGGTAATCCGGCTTCTGGGGACGCGGGGCACGCGCCGCGGGGACGCCAAACGTGTCGCCCGGCAGTGCGCCGCCGATGTCGATCTGATTGGTGGTCAACTGGCTGAGCGCGTAGTAGCGATAGCTACCGAAAAAGCGCCATTTTTCGCCGAAGTCGTGGTCAACGCGGCCCACCAGGAATTTAGAGGTTTCGGGCAGAGATACTTGCCCCTGGAAGCCCGACGTATTGTGGCTGTCGCCAGTGTTGGTGTTGTTCGGCATTGGCATCAACTTGTTCCAGATCTGCGAAACATCGGCGTTGATACCAATCCCCAGCGGATCGCAGGGCCCGCCCGCGCAGGCGGCTGGTGCGTAGGTTGTGCCATTCACCGTTACGGGAAATGGGTTGATGTTGTAGGGAACCCAGGTACCGCCTTGGTTAATCTGGATAATGCCTGCGCGCAGAGTAGCTGTCGGCACCGGCTTGTTGATGATCTGCGACTGCGGGAAGTTGAAGCCTTCATAGCCAAAGAAGAAGTATGTCTTGCCACCCCAGAATCGTGGGGTCATCGGACCGCCGATGGTGCCGCCGTACTTGTTGTTGTGGGTGATGGCAATCGGCGTGTAGCCAAGGTTTCCGCTCGGCGTGTGATTGTTGTCCCAGGAATTGGCGCCGCCAACATCGGTGGAATTGTAGTAATAGTACCCGGAGCCGTGGAACAGGTCTGTACCGTGTTTCGTCACCATTTGAACTTGGGAACCGGACGCACCATTGAAGTCAGCCGTTTGCCCGGCGGTGGAGACCTTGAATTCTTCGATCGTGTCGACCGGGGTGGGAAGCAAACCGCTCGGAGGGTTGCCATAACCGCCGTAGGCATTGTGGCCGTAGCTGCCGGTGTAAACCTGCATGCTGCCATCCATGTCGTTGGAATTGTTGCCGCCATCCAGTTGGAACGTGTTCTGATCGGCATTCGCGCCCGCGACTGCGCCTTCCGGCGAAACGCCAGGTTGATAGATCGCCAAGCTCGAGGCATCAGAGCCGAAGATCGGCAAATAGGTCAGTGATGGTCCGGAAACTGTCGTACCCACGCTGGCGTTGACCGTCTGCAGTTCGGCGCCCGCCGAAGCGGTCACTTCGACGACATTCGTCACTGCACCGACCTCCAGATGGGCGTCTAACGATAAAATTTGTCCTACTTGGACATCTTGACGCTGAAATGTCTCTGCGTTAAACCCAGCCTTGGTGAACTTAACGTTGTACGTCGTTGGCGGCACGTTCACCAAAATGTAACGGCCCGCATCGTTGGTCGCGGTCGTGATTACCTGCTTGGTTGAGGGGTCTGTCAGCGTGACTGTAACACCCGGAACGGCGGCGCCCGATTGGTCGGTGACGAGACCGGAAACGGTGCCTGCGCTCGATGATTGAGCCAAAGCGGATGCGCTGCTCAACGATAGCAGCATAGCCAAGGCTAAGGAAACTTGAAGTATTCCGGCTGGAACCTTCTTATTAAGAAAACAACTTCCCACGAAACCGATCAACTCTGCGAAAGACTTCTTTTGCAATTTTGTCCTCGTTTCGCGAGGCTTTTCGGGGAGTCCCAAACTCTGCGACCCTTTTAAGCGCCCGCACCCTAAAGTTTAGATACTAGGGCTTAATGCTACCACTTTTATCAAAAATGTAATAGATCTATGTGATCGGTAGAGTACTACCTGTGAGTGGGCAAACGTTAGTTTTAAAACGCGAAGGGCAATTTGAGTTGCCCCAAATTGCCCTTCGCTGTCCGATTTACTTCTTAGATTTGTTATCGCGCCGCTAACAGAGCCCGGAGATGCCGCGCCCGCTCGGGCGACCGCAGTTGCCGCAACGCCTTGGCTTCGATCTGCCGAATCCGCTCGCGCGTGACATCGAACTCCTGGCCGATTTCTTCCAACGTATGTTCGCGTTCGCAGCCGATACCAAATCGCAG
>PMQB01000311.1 GCA_003169195.1 Bryobacterales bacterium | reverse complement strand
AGTTGGTGCGCAAGCATGAGTTTGTCACTTTGAACGATCATGTGGGCAAGCCGGAGCTGTTCGGTCCGGCGCGGATGTTGATTTCGAGCGAGTCGGAGGGCAGCTACTTTACGGGTGGCTTGGCGGACTTCAGCGTGGTGGCCGGACAGGTGCGCGCGGCGGGGAACCATGTGACTGGATCGGGTGGGGAATTCTTTGCGACATCGCTCTTCGCGAGTGTTCGCGCGACGGATTGGCGAGGCTTTAATGCCGCGGTTCTTTTGTCGTTCGGAACAACCATCCGGCTGGCGCGGGAGTGGATCGTGGAATCGGCCACGGCTCCCGACATGCGCGCGGAACTGAGTGATGCGGCGCGCGGCATTTTGTCACTGGCCCGACGCAAAGCGCTCTTGCAAGGGTTGGAGATGCANNGAGTGGAATGCGGTGTGGCAAGCGGTGAGCGTGAGCGATTTGCACTTTCTGGGGGATGCGTTGCGCGATAAAGCACCAGCCGGCTTATGGCGTGAACCACACTTGCAGGCGATGAAGCGCGCCGCACAGCACACTGGCGAGGCGGACATGCTGGGTTCAGTGGCGCCTGGGTTGAGCGGCTCGGCAGAACCGCAACTGCGCCGCTACGAGCCTTACGAAGAGTATCAGCGGCATATCATTCCCGACCTGCTGTCGGAGCGTCTGGCCGAGTTGAAAGTGAACCTGGCATGGCTGGCCGACAACGCGGCGTGGGAGCCCGAACGCCTGATTCGCATTACTGAGCCAGCGGCTGATGAGTTCCTGAGCAAACTGAAAATGCGCGATTCATGGGATTGGACCGCCGCGTTGGATGCCTATCGAAATTTGAAGATGGAAACGTTAGAGGCTTTGGCGAGCCGAGGTGAGCCATGACAAGACGCTTACTTTTGCAACGATTGTGTGTTGGTCTTTGCAGCGCGCGAGCTGCGGCGACGCAAGATAGCCCCTTGTTTAAAAGCGATGTGAAGCTGGTGGAAGTTTACGCAACGGTTTTCGATCATGGCGGCCGTCCGGTGGAGGGGTTGCAGCGCGAACAGTTTGAGGTTCGCGACGATGGCGCGATGCAGCCGATTCAAGTCTTTGAATCCACCGAACAGCCGTTGACATGCGCGTTATTGCTGGATACGACGGGCAGCATGACTGACTCAATTCCCGCATTGCGCAATGCAGCGCGCGAGTTTCTGGGGCAGTTGCGTGCCAAGGATCGAGTGGCGGTCTATTCGTTTTCAGATCACGTGGACGAACTGGCGGATTTTACGGAAGACAAAGCGGCCGCGCGGAAGTCGCTGGCGCGTTTGCATGCGGCTGGGACGACCGCGCTGTTTGATTCCATTAGTAAGGTGGCGCTGAATCTGGAAAAGCATCCGGGGAAGAAGGTGATTGTGGTGCTGACGGACGGCGGTGACAATGCCAGCATTCTGAACCGACAATCGGCGGCGAAGCGTGCTCGTAAGTCAGGCGTGCCGGTGTTCGCGGTGGCACAGGGCGACGCGTTGAAGGATGCGGCGGCGGCGAATCTGCTGCATGAGCTGTCGAAAGATACCGGCGGCCACATGTATAAAGCAACGAGCGCGAAAGATATCGATAAGGTGTTCACCGCGATTGCCGGAGATCTGCAGAGCGGCTATTTGCTCGCGTTTCATCCACCTACGGAAGAGAAGGCGACGCCCTGGCATGAAGTGCAGGTGCTGGTGAACAATACTGCCAAACCTCTTACGGTGCGAGCGCGTACGGGTTACGCCAGCGACTGAGTTGCCGCAAAGCGGGAACCTTCCAGGCGTTACCGGACTCTAAGTTGATAAGGTGCACATTATGCGAAGGTTCGTTAGCAGTTCCTTGTCGTTTCTGCTGGTCACTGGGTCGGTCTTGCCGGCGGCCGATTTGCCGGTGAAGGAAGTCACTCTCTATAAACATGGCATTGGTTACTTTGAACGCGCCGGGACTGTGGCGGCGGGCGATGAGGTGCGGCTGGATTTCAAGAACAACGATATGAATGATGTTCTGAAGTCGCTCATTGTGACGGATGCGAACGGCGGGAAGATCTCGGGCATTCGCTACGATTCGAACGCGACACTAGAACAGCAGTTGCAGCAGTATCCGTTCGCGATTGGCAGCGGTGAGTTGCTGAGCGCGTTTCTGGATCGGATCAAGGGCGCGCGCATGGAGATCAGCGTGGGCGATGCCAAGCAGACCGGCGTGATTTTGGGAGCGCGGGCAGTGAGGACGGGTCCGGAGGATAATCGGCGGACGGAGAGTGAACAACTCACGCTGCTGCTGGATTCGGGCGCGATGGCGAATTTCGATTTGGGCGGAGTGCGGTCATTGCAGTTGCTTGATGCGCATTTGCAAGAGCAGTTGAAGCAGTATCTACATACCGTTGCGCAGGCGAATTCTAAGGACAAGCGAAGTATCTATGTGGATTCGAACGGGGCAGGGAATCGGAGTTTGCGGTTGTCGTACATCACGCCGGTGGCGATTTGGAAGTCGTCTTACCGATTGAGTTTGGATGCGGCCAATCCGCGGCTGGAGGGTTGGGCGATTGTGGACAACACGACGGACGAGGATTGGAGCAATGTGAAGTTGTCGGTGGTGTCGGGGCGACCGATATCGTTTATCAGTTTGCTGGACACGCCGCGGTATGGGAACAGACAGGTGGCGGAGTTGCCGGAGGATAGGGCGGCGGGTCCGGTGGTTTATAGCGGAGCAGCTGAGATGGCTCCCAGCGCAGGAGTGATTGGTGGAGTGATAGGTGGCGTGGCGCCACCGCCGCCTGCGGCGGCACCTAGTCGAATAATGGAATTCGCTCGAGTCGAGCGCTACGCGAATCTGCAGAAAGACAAAGCGCCGACGCAGAGTTCCGTGGAAGGCGCTACCGGCGCAACGCTCGGCGAGCTATTTGAATACAACTTTGCCGGCCCTGTGACGATCAAGAAGAATCAATCGGCGATGCTGCCGTTTTTGCAGGACAAAATTGCCGCACGCAAATTGCTGATCTATAAAGATGGCGATGGCGATCATCCGGTGAATGCGGCGGAGGTGACCAACAATACAGCGAAGACGCTGGATGGTGGACCGATCACGGTTTATGACGACGGCGCGTATGCGGGCGAATCGTTAGCGGAGACGTTCAAGGCGGGCGACAAGCGGTTGATTGGGTATGCGGTGGATTACGGCACGCTGGTGCAGAAAGATTTGAACGGCGGCGATAAGCTGCTGCGAACGGTTTCGGCTAAGAACGGCGTGATGACTTGGTATTTCGGCGAGCGGGCGATCACCACGTACACGATTAAGAATGTCGATCCGAAAGCGAAGACGCTGATTGTTCAGCAGGCGAGTGGCGATTACAAAGTCATTTCGCCGAAGCCGGTGGAACGGACGTCGGACGCATTCCGGTTTGAGGTGCGAGTGCCGGCGAACGGAAGTCAGGAACTGAAGGTGGAGCAAGAACGCGCCATTCAAGAGGAGACGGCAGTGACGAATGCGACACCCGATTCGCTGATTGAGATTGTGCAGAACAAACAAATCAGTGAGGCGGGACGGCGGCAGTTGCAGGTGATTGCCGATCTCAAGCGGAAGGCGATTGAATCGCAAGCGAATTTGGACGAGTTGAGGAGCCGTACGCAAATGTTGGGCGAGGAACAGAACAGGCTGCGGCAGAACATCGACAGCTTAAACAGGGTGAAGGGGCAGGAAGATCAGGTGCGGCAGTATTCGAGCCGGTTGGCGGCGAATGAGGTGGAACTGGCGAAGGTGCGCGATGCGCGTGATGCGGAGACGCAGAAGGGTCGGGGAGTGCAGACGGAATTGCGGATTGCGATTGAGAGGTTGGAGTTTTGAAAAGAGGCGGCTGGAAAGCCGCCTCGCTGCCAAGAATGGCCGCCCTACGGAAAGCTTACTTGCAATACTCTGTTTCGAGCAAGGCCATAGTGTTTGCAGTTCCGATGCTGAAGCCACCGGTAAACGCGGTCACACCGAAGACTTTATTGAGTGCGGCGGCGGCGGCGGGGTCGAGAACCACTGTTACGTTTTGAATGCTCAGCCATTCCTTGCCGGGCTGATAGACATTCCCGATGGCGGTGAGATCGAAAAGCGGAAGGCGTCCGGCAATTGCGCCGTTGACCGTCACGATACCGGAGATGTATGGAGCCACGCCGGGAAGAACCTCAATCTGGAAATTGACGAGCGTCACCTTGGTGGAACCGGCGGTCAGGGATAGGCCGCCGACGTGACCTATGTCGACCAGAGTGTTCGTCAGATCGGCAACGCCCACGGTGATGGGGAAGGTTGCTACGCCTTTGAACAATGAGGCTGGACCCACTGCGCCGGGGGCCACCCCTAAGCTGCCAAGGGCGGAAACGAAGGTGCTGCTGAGGGCGACCTTGGTCTCGCCGCCGATGATATTTGCGGTTGCCGCTTGCGCAAAGTTCGGCAGAAGCGTCGTGGCTAAAACACATGCGGCTAAAGCTAAGTTTCTAAATTTCATGGTTGTTGAAAAATGCACTCCTTGGAAATTTACTGCCGCCGTTGAGATGCCGTGAGGAATTTCGCGGATGCTGAGATTTTAAAGCGGCGGATTTGAAAAAACGAACCCAAGCGGACGGCTGTTCGAGGGGTGAAAAAACGAAGCCGAGGGCGCGAGAGGGGAAGCTCGGTAGAAAGGGAAAAATTGGGAGAAGAGCGGGCGAAAGCCGGGGTAATTTTTGGAGTCTATTAATAATAATGCGAGCGATGTCAAATATTCACGGTTTTTGGGCTGCGGCGGGGTGAATTTTTGCCTCTGGGTGAGGTGAAAAAACGAAGCCAGAAGTGGGGGCGAAGAGATGGCGTTTTTGGCTTTGCGGAGTTGGGTGTGGACGGGCCAAATACGGCGGACTAAGGCGATTTGAAAAAACGGAGCCACGCGCGGGGCCATTGGGGTGGGCTGAAAAAACGAACCCAATGGCGGGGCGGGTGGCGCGGGGTGTTTGGTTGTCGGCCTTTTGCAGCGCTGGGCCATCCCTACGATGGAAAGGGTGACCCAGGAGACAACTCTGGCTTGGCGCGGGGAGCTGGATTCAGTTTTCAACCTCTTTGGCCCCCTGGGCCATCCCTGCGGATGAAAATAGGAGCGGCCCAGGACACACTACGGACGCGGCGAAGGTCATGCGAATATGAAGTTTTCAAACAACTGTCGGCAAAACTCCTCGAGCACCTTGCGGCGAAGAGGAATTTCCGCGTACCTCGGAATTTATTTACGAGGCAAATAGCTGGTGGCCAATGCTTCGAGCGCCTTGCGGCGAGGAGAGATTGGCACGGGCCTCGAATGTGGTTCGAGGGAAATGACTGGTGTGGCGCTTCCTTTGCAGGGGCGGCCTTGATGGTTCACTTGCAAACTGGAACGAGGAAGCGTGCGTGCGGTTGAGTGACGCTATGAGGGGAGGTCAGAGCTGACTGTGATTGGGCCTCGTGAGGCAAAAGCTTTGATTAGTACGCGGTTCAGTTCTAAACGATCACTTCCACTTGAACGGAACGTACATTCGTCTGCGTAGCAATCAACGAGTAGTACTGTCCCGCCTGTAAAAGAGAGATCGCAATTCTTGAAAATCACGTTGACCCACGCTACTCCAGCCAAATCTTGTGTAAAACCGACGATTGTGCAGCTGTTGAAGATCGGATTAGCCGTTGTCAAAGGTGACAGTTCAAACAGTCTTACACCAAGAGTATGCGTAGTTATGGTCACACGGTAGAAAGCGAACTTGTTTAGATCTCGAAACATTATTGCATTTTGTTCAGACGCCGGTGGATTGTAGCTGAGCGTAGCATCTTTCTCGCCGGTCGTCGCAGGAACTTTGGCACAGATTGCTGCTGCCTGAAGCCTCGCATGATCGGAGACGAGGACTTTTCGAACATGTCCCGGGTTAGGATAATTAGCCAGAGTCTGTCTAACTCTAAACTGTATTGCCTGTATTTTCGCTTCGGAAAAGCCTGAGGCACCGGTTCCTGCTAGTGCGGCGGAAGACTCTTCCAAGGCTGCGGCATGCACTGCAGTTGGGCTTGAAACGATTTTCTCCAGTGCAACGAACACCGCCGCCGTGGCGGACGCATATGCCACCCTTACGAAACTTCTTCTTGTATTTTCGCATACTTTACGCTGCTTTCTGTGCAGCGGAGAAAGCGACAGTAGGAATGTCCCAAGCGCAGGGAATAGAGTGAAGATTGAAAGCGTGGTGAGGCTAGCGCCAGTAAGCGAGGCGATTGCGCCCACCAGTGTTCCAACAAGCCAACCAGCAAGGATAGCTTGCCACCGAATTTTGTCATTGTCAAACGACGAAGCGAATGCCCTTAACATCTTAAGCCCCCTCCTCCTTGAATGCGGTTCTGCCTAGTTTTATGACGAACGCGACTGAAATCAGAACAAAGCTTGCCAACGCTGAACAGAAATGAACCCGTTCGAAATAATTTAGTCTTTCGGCCGGATAGCCCATAAATTCGACTCTCTTTAGAAGCCACCACACGATTTCAAGACTTCCGATGATCAGGATTGATTTCCAGAGATCCTTCGCTACAGTTCGAGCAAAGCGGACGGACGAATGGTTCCAGAGTCGTTCGATAAGCGACGTCATCGAAGCCTAGAATATCTCAGCAGATAGAATACAGCGCTGGAGCGCCTTACCGCACGAATTAACAATAGAAGGTTGCGCTGCTTTGCGCGTTGAAGTCAAGCCCTGCAGGAGGCGAAGAGCGCTTGTAAATAGCTGGAAAGATTGGGGATAAAAAATGGAAAAAAGTCAGTACTACTTGTGACCGCCTTTTATTCGCCATTACGTAGCCCGTGAACGGGTTAGTTGCAGGGATAGGAGTTTGCAGGCGTGAGAGTAAGCGGTGGACCATTTGAGGTGAAGCTGAGTACGCAGAAGCTGGACAACTCACAGGCGGATGGGGGCGAAGTTGCGGAGGATGTCGTTTCAAGCCTCGTGGAGATTTAGACGTGAATAGCCAGGGCGAGTTTCTGATGGTGTTAGGCGATCATGCCATATTCGATACAGTTGAGCATTCGCTCTACTTCAGAGCTGTTTCCAGTGCTTTGCAGGATATCGGCCAGCGTCTTGTCATTTAGTGCGCCGCATTCTGTCGACAGCAATATTCGAGCAACTTTCTCGGAACCAAACCTACAGACGGCGTCGCCATGAAGCGCGCAGGAATAGTGAACTTTGTTTCAGTGCTTTTGCTAGATGGCAAGCACCACTATCCACCGCAAAGAAGCCGAGGAACTGAGCATGGCGGAGATTGCGGTACAAAGCCAACTGCGCGGTTAGGAAGAATTTGAAAAATGAACCTAATGACTGGCTTGAGGATAGTGCCTGACCTTTTGCTCCGGGATAGTTAAAGGAGGGCGGTTTGAGAAGCGCACGCAACTGCTGGCTTGACAACGTACATACGCTGTACGTATGCTTAAGTCGTGCCTGGCGGAATCAAATTCGAATGGGACGACGACAATCTCACTCACTTGGCCCGTCACGATGTCAGTTCCTTGGAAGCGGAGCAAGTGATCTTAAACGGATTCGTCGAGATCGAGTACCAAGTTGTGGATGGCGAGGAACGGGAGCTTGTTGTCGGGTACACGAACGCTGGGCGCTTCCTTACCGTGCTCTGGACGGAACGTTCCGGCACCGTTCGTCCGATCACGGCTTGGGACTCAACCCATGAGGAAGAAGAGCAGTACTGGATCGTCAAAGGAGCTTAAGACAATGTCAAAGAAACGCGTGATTCCAAAATTTGCAACGGAAGCCGAAGAAGTGGCGTGGTGGGAAAAGAACCGCGGGATGATTGGCAAAGATCTACGGGAGGCCGTTGCGACGGGAGAAGCAAAATTCGTCACACCGAGGCAGCTAGCGGCACGCTTGGCCGCTCGGCCGGTCACCATTCGTCTGGCAGAAGCCGACATACAACTTGCGCAAAAGCAGGCGGAGCGCAAAGGCTTGCCGTACCAGACTTACATCCGGTCGCTGTTACATGAAACTCTCGTTGAACGGGAAGGCTGATTGCCTGCGTTCGTCATAGCGGCTGGCCAATTCGGTGGGATGGTCGAGAGTGACGAACTGGTCGCGCGAGGGCGGACTGAAATCCGCCTGAAGGTTAAAACCTTCCTTAGGAGGATGTATAAAACTCCAGGCGACGGCTGGAAAGCCGCCGCGCTGCCAAGAATGGCCGCCCTCCGCGTTGCTGCATGCGAAGTTTGGCGAATATTGAGCTTGGCTGGTGTGCGCGTTCTGTATATACTGAATGCATGAGTTCCTTCAACTGGGACGAAGATAACATCGCGCACGTGAAACGTCACGATGTCACACCCCAGGAGATTGAAGAGGTTTTCGACCGTGATCCCGAATTCGCGTATCGGTTTACGCAAGACGGCGAGAGGTACTACAGCGCTTATGGCTTCACAGCCCGCGGTCGTTATCTGACGGTCGGCTATGTCGAGCGCGGCGACAGGATTCGTCCCGTCACGGCTTGGGACATGACTCGAAAGGAAAGAAAGGTCTATGATGCAAAAAAAATCGATCAGCAAGAATAACGGCGTGCCTAAGTTCAGGAGCGAAGCTGAGTTGGCAGACTGGATGCAAAGCCCCGCGGGGAAGCGCGACTCGGAGCGAACTTATGCGAAAGCGAAGAGCGAAGGCAAGCTCGTGAAGGGACCGAAAAACGTCACGCCTACCGATCCGGCTGTCTTACAGGAACTCGTCGAGCGAGTTCGGGCGAAGCGGACGCAAGCTGTTTCGCTTCGTCTCGCTGTGGCGGACATCGACGCGGCTAAGAAGATTGGTGCTCAGACGGGTCTGGGTTATCAGACAGTGCTTAAGGAGATCATCAGTAAGGGCTTGCGTTAAGTTATATCGCTCGCTGTCGATTGCGGCCACAGGTCAAGCGGCAAATTTGGGCACGGCTGAACTTTGACCGACGATGAGGGTCGAGAGTTCGATAGCTATTTGCATATTGGCAATCTGTTAGCGGTGATCCAATCGAAGGCCCGGCTGGTTTTGAGCGAGTCCAACGCGACGCAGCCCCATTCGTGAACCTTACTCTCATCCGGCAGGTCTTCGAAAGGGCAGGTGGTCTATGCGAATATTGCCCCCTTCCGGCCGAATTCTTTCCTTTAACTTTTCATGTCGATCACATCACGCCAAGGCAGCATGGTGGCTCGACGGAATGGGACAACCCTTGCATTAGCTTGCCTCCACTGCAACCGGCACAAAGGCCCGAACTTAGCCGGACTCGATCCTATCAGTGGAGAATTGGCACGACTTTTCGATCCGCGCCGGGACTTGTGGGTGGAACACTTTGAATGGCTTGGAACCGATTTAGTAGGGCGAACAGCGATTGGACGCGCTACCGTTCGGGTGCTAGCAATCAACGCTCCCGACTTCCGAAGCGTTCGAGAGTCGCTGCGCCGCGAAGGCCGATTCCCTTTGTGAGTCGATCCTCACAACCAGTTTCTTGACAAAGAGGCTGAAAAACGTGATTAACGGATACTGAGAGCTTTTCGACCGCTGCCGACTACCCTGCTTTGCACTTCCAAAAAACCCGGTCACCATGGCAGCAGGTTTATTTTTTATCCCTAAACCATTGAAACTAATGTCCTTTCCTCGCTCCATTGCCGCACAACCACTTCGCTCATCCGCCATGCACCGATATCCTCTAACCATCTCGCGGCAGTTTGTTTCCTGATGGCGTCGTTCCGTCTGGTTCTATTCTTTGCATGCAAAATACTCCCGAGGCTCGGCCAATCTCTCTTCGCCGCAAAGCGTTCGAAGCGTTGGCCAACAGTTGTTTGAAAACTTAAAATCGCACGGCTCCGCGAACAATGGTCCGCGCTTCCCCCTCTGGTGTTGGGTTCGTTTTTCCAGCTGCTCCCATTGGCCCCGTTCGTTCGGTTTGTTTTTTTCACCTCGGCCGAGAGGTAAAAATTCA
>PMQB01000213.1 GCA_003169195.1 Bryobacterales bacterium | reverse complement strand
AAATCCCAACGATTTTACGCGGGCCACCCCCGAAGACCACCTCGGCAGCGTCATCCGCAAAGTCAAAGCCTAAAGCCGCCAGCAAAGGCAAAAGAAAAGGGACACTCCGGCATTTCGGCGTGTCCCTTTTCTTGCACCACACCACAAGGGCGCGCCCCTACTTCGTGGCAAACCGACGAAAGAAACTGGAATCCTTCCACGCCGGCCGCGCCGCCTCATCCGCTACGCGCATCGTCAATGCCAACATCAGGCGGTTAAACTTAGCAGCCGCCTGTAAATCCACAGGCTGATTCACATCGTCCGACGGCGCATGATACCGATGCGTCAACCACTCCGCCAAGGTCTTCTCCTCCGCCGACCCCGCCTTACTCCCAAACGCCGGCGCCAGCGCGGGCACGCCCGCCCGAATAAAGTTGTATTGGTCGCTGCGGATGAAAATGTTCCGATCCGGCTGACGGTCCGCAATGATCTGCACATCCAGCGGCCCCGCTACCGCCCGCACGTCATCGCCCAACGTAGATTCATCGCCTCCGAAAATCACCAGATAATTCAACGGCACAATCGGCAGAAACATGTCTGTATTCAAATCCGCCACAATCGAACGCACCGGCACCGTCGGCTTCGCCGCAAAATACCGTGACCCCAGCAAACCCTTTTCCTCCGCGCACACCACCACAAACAACACCGACCGCTTCAGTTTCACATGCTCGCGATGCAAACTTCCTGCCACCTCCAGCAGACTCGCCACACCCGACGCGTTGTCCATGGCCCCGTTGTAAATCTTGTCGCCATCAATCGGCTCACCCACGCCCAAGTGATCCAAATGCGCGCTATAAACCACATACTCACTCTTGAGCTGCGGATCGCTTCCCGGATACACGCCCACAATATTCGGTGACTCCACAACTTCATTCCGCGTACGCACCACCGCTTCCAGCGTTGAGGGCAAACCGAAACGCGGCAGCACCTGCCCCGCCTCCGCCAGCGTCAGCAACTCCGCCATCGTATGCCCCGATCCCGCCAACAGCTTGTCGGCATGCGCTGGATTAAACGACGCCGTAAACATCGGCCCCTTCGAATCTTGCAAAGTGGGATCGTCCAACCGCATCCCCGGCTGCGACGCGCTCAGTTCAATCCGCGACCAGGGAATGTCCATCGACTTCGGATTCGCAATCGAAATGAGCCCCACCGCCCCTTGCCCCGCGATGAACTGGATGAACTCTTGCGGAGCACGCGCATTCGACTTCAGCGGTCCCGCAATCGACGAAGGCCCTCCGTTGATGTACACAATCACCTTGCCGCGAATATCCAGGTTTTTGAAATCGTCGAACGGCGCCTCCGGAATATGCAGCCCATAGCCCACAAAAACCATCGAAGCCTTGACTGTTTGCGGTTGCGGCAACTGACTCCCCAAAATTGCATCCGGACCCAACGAAAGGAGTACCGTTTTTCCGTCGTGCACTAAGCGCATTGATGTTTCGGCAGCAACAATCCTCTGCACATCGAATTTCACCGGCTGAAAATAACCCTTCGTGCCGGCCGGCTGCAGCCCGTCTGCTTTGAATTGATCCGCAACATACTCCGCCGCTTTCTCATATCCCGCCGTGCCCGTAAGCCGCCCTTCCAAAGAGTCGCTCGCCAGATACTGCACATGTGCCCACCAACGTTGCCCCGGCGATTGCATCTCTTGCGCCAAAGCCATAGAAAAAGAAATCAGTGCAACTAGGATTCGTCTGTTCACGGTTCAGTTTATCCGTTCCAAGAACGACCGTGTGTGGCGCGGACACTGGCCTGTCACTCCCGTCATACTTTCACCGGTTCTTCTTCTTAACTCCGCAGTCTATCCATATTTTCACTACTAGTGGCTCAGCGGAGGGCGGACTTTAGTCCGCGCGGAACTTTAGTTCCGCAGTCTGGCCCTAATCCGAGAGTCACAGTCTGTTCAATCCGGCAACGCCGGAGGCTGGGCTCGTGTCTGCCGCGCCGAGACTCGTCTCGGCGCTTTTCCACGAGCCTCGAGAGTTTCCGCCTCCCACCCGCCGGATGGTCAGCCGCGGTCGAATGACTTCAACTCATCGTTAGCCTCGTCAGCGCTCGAAGAATGCTTCGCCGAATCGCGAGCATTACTCAGTTTCTAGGCACCGCGAGTTTTCCTCGAAGGGATGCCTCGAGCCATTCGCTCGTCACTGTCCGATAACGCCACTACACGACCAGAATCATTATAAATGGTTTAAATCTGCTGGTTAAGCTGCTTGAGCAACCATCTCCTAAAATGACGCCATTGACTGTGAGAACATTTTTAGGACGATGCGGTCACCTAGATTTCACTTACGAGCTGTATTTACCGGTGCCGCATTTTTCCTTCTTTGCATACGCGCCGAAGCCGATTGGGTTGCGGTCACGAAGAATCCCTATCCCAACGAGCTTCAGGGGCTGAAGCTCTATGCTCGGTATCTGGCACCGTTGATTCCGCTTCAGTCAGAAAGAATGCAAGTGGTGCAAGTCCTGGGATCGAACGAGGACATTGATTCAAAGGATTGGAAAGTAACCGTTCTTTATTCTTGTACGGATGATTCCTTATCGTGTACGCATGGTCCACGAAATGATCTGGTGGGCAGCATAGAGATGTTCCCGAAGCATCGCGTTTCTTTCCTACAGATCAAGATGCCCCTTGTGTTTTGTCGCTCGGTCGGCGGCGTCTCCGAGATCAACGTAGCATGTGATATCTACTCTGATGACTTCGGCCTTGAGTATTGGGTGGTGTCCGGCAATTCTCCATCTCACAAGAACGGCGATCTGCTAATGATCCGATACGGTCCCACCCGAGATTCCCCGAGGAAGATACGACGAAATTGACCGCAACCGTGCAACGGTTGCGAGGGCAACGCTCATTGTCCGGTATCGCCACTTTTTGGCCACAATCGTCATTGCCGCCTCGCCCAATGACAAGTTTAATTCGCAATCGACAGATACCAGTTGCCTTCAATCCGTCTATAAGCCTCTGGCTGCTCCAGATCCTGCCAGACATTGTCAACCATCGGATTGAGCGTGGCTGTACAGTAAACGTAGCCGAAGACGCTAGAGCTTGTCGATAAGATTCCCGTCACCTCAACCGGAATATGAATCTCGATGTTCTTGCCATTTCTGACCCAGAGTTGCATGTCTGCAAATCCCGTCTTTCGCTTAAGTTCCGACAGAACTGGACCGGAAGATCTGGGAACGCAGATATCGGGATCATTCGGATATGGGTAGTCTAGATTCTTCGGAACAGATAATGCCGTGATCTGATCAAACAGCGGCTTGTTCCGAGCGAATTCCGAAATCAATCTGTCATCAGTAAGCGGGCGCGAGCACGACGATGCAAGCGAAAAACCAATTAGAATA
>PMQB01000085.1:748-4911 GCA_003169195.1 Bryobacterales bacterium | reverse complement strand
GCGCAACAACTGCGGTTGCCAAGCCACCCACAACAAAATCGTCGCTCTACTCTGGGGCATCGCCGCCGACGTCCTCCGCGACCTCTTCAAACGCGACAAACACCCCGACGTCATCCTCCCCATGCGTCCTCCGCCGCCTCTACGCCGTCATCGAACACCCGCCGAACCGTGCTTCTCTAAGACCGCGCCATAATAGTGTTCGATGGCTACCACTGTCCACATGAGCGAAGCCGAACTCGCCCGCGACCTCCACGCCGCCCTCGCCAAGGTGCAGCAAGGCCTCGAAATCGTCATCGAGCAAAATCACCAGCCCGTCGCCATCCTCAAGCCGTCCAAACCCATCGGCCGACCCATCTCCGAAGTGCTCGCCGATCTCGAATCCCGCAACTCACCCGCCATCATGGATGACGACTTCGCCCACGACATCGAGGAAGGCATCAAAGCAAACCGCCAGCCATGGAACCCGGCATCCTGGGAATAGTGCTCGACTCCAGCGTGCTGATCGCCGCCGAGCGACGCAAACTGACCGCTACACAAGCCATTGCAAGCATTCAAACAGTGGTCGGTGATCTGCCCATCGTGCTCTCCGCTGTCACCGTCGCTGAAATCGGGCATGGCATTTACCGCGCCAACACTCCGGCAATTCGCCAGCGCCGCCGTGCCTTTCTCGACGACCTAAAAGCAACAGTGCCCATCTTTCCCCTCACCGAATCCACCGCCGAGATCATCGCTCGCATCGGTGGCGAGCAGGCTGCCCTTGGCAACAGTCTGCCGCTAGCCGACCTCCAGATCGGAGCCTGCGCCCTGGAACTCCAGTACGCCATCGGCACAAGCAACGAACGCGACTTCAGCCGAATTCCCGACCTGAAACTGGTCCCGCTATAAGCCGGCCCCTTTCGCCCTCGAAAGGGACAGACGACATGACCAATCTCTTCCCTTCCTATCCAAGCATGCCGCAGCGTGACTTATTTGACACGCTGGCGTGTCCCGTCGCCCAAGTCCCCGAACGCCTCTCCCAATGGCAATGGGTCAATCTTCACGACGACCGCAGCTACGACCGCCTCATCGCCGCCCTCCGCAAACGAAATTCCCAGCTAGGCCGCGCCGCCAAAGCCAACTGAAACCGGCACTAGCCAGAAAACCTTCCTCACCCCTCACGCCGCCACAACTCACCCAACAAAATCGTCTCCGTGCGTGCACTGTCACGAATAACCCATTCACTCGATCCGAGTCAGTAAAATAATCCTTGCTCTTCCGCCTCGAACCCTTGCGCTTCTCGTTTATCGCCCGCGAACCCATCCACTTTCCCGCCGGCAAATCCGCCAACATCCTCCGCGGCGCATTCGGCACCATCTTCCGCCGCATCGCCTGCCTCCCCCACTGCGCCAACGCCCACACCTGCGAACACCGCCTCACTTGCCCCTACGCTCGCCTGTTCGAACCCACCGCGCCTACGAACGCCGGCCCCAGCGGTCTCGCCGACCATCCCCGCCCCTTCGTCTTCCGCGCCCTCCACCTCGACGCCCAATCCTTCGCCCCCGGCCAGCCCTTCCACTTCGACCTCAACCTCTTCGATACCGACCCCACCGTTATCGCCTACCTCATCCTTACCTTTGCCCAACTCGCCCGCGACGGCCTCGGCCCCCATCGCAGTCAAGTCGAACTCAACAGTGTCTCCAAACGCAACCAACTCGGCGAACCCGCGCTCACCATCTATGAAAACGGAGTCATCCAGAATCAAGACAACCTCCCGCCTCTCACCCTCGACCTATCTCCCAGCAACTCCGAACCCACCTCCCATCTCAGCGTCAAGTTCATAACCCCTACTGAACTCAAGCGCGGCCAGCAACTCGCCGCCCGGCCCGAATTCGCCACTCTCGCCACGCGTGCCCGCGATCGCATCAGCACCCTCCGTGAACTCTACTCCGCCGACGGCCCACTCCATATCGACTTCCGAGCTTTCGGCGACCGCGCCCACTCAGTGAAGATGACCCGCTGCGAGATTCAGGCTGTCGATATCCAACGCCGCAGTTCCCGCACCGGACAAACTCACTCCATCGGCGGCTTCATCGGCGAAGCTGAGTACGAAGGCGATCTCACGGAGTTTGTGCCCTATTTACGCGCCGCAAAGTGGACCGGCATCGGTCGTCAAACCGTTTGGGGCAAAGGCGAGATTGAAGTGAGCCAACCGTAATCTCGAGATCATTAGCGCGTCAGCGGAGGGCGGACTTCAGTCTGCGCGGGTCTTCAGACCCGCTTTCGCACTCGCCAGAGTTGGACCGCGGTAGTTGGTCTGAAACATGCGGCACAGAGACTTTGTCGGCCGCCTCGACATTCATGTCGAGACTGTCAAGCAATCGGGAACCATTCTTCCCCGCCTTAAACACCACAACTCCAGCCAGCAACTGATCGTCTGCGCGAAACACACCAACCTTGGATGTGGCTTTCACACAAATACAACTGTTGCTCTCATGTCAAGCACCACAAAAAGCTTCTTGGTCGGCCCGTCTCCGTCATTGAAATCGATCGGAATGCCGATCACCGACAACTGCTCTATCGCAGCCGGGTCAAAGCCACGTGGGTTCAGGGAAAAGCTCCTTCAGTTTGGCATTCTCGATCATTTCTTCTTTCACAGCCGCCAGCGCCTCTTCTTCTTCTTCAAAAAATGCTTCATACTTCATCATCGCCACGCTGCTCCCGGGAATCTTTGACTCCTACGCAAGTCTGTACGCTGGCATCTCACGGCTAAGTTCTCGAAGCTCTGTGAACGTTCGATAACCCTATTCCCGCACCACTTCATCGAGCGCTTCCACATCCAACTCCGACAACTGTGCAAGATCGGGTCTCTCAATTCCCCCAACGTGCGGATAACTGTAACGTCGATCCAGCGACAAAGCAGCCGCCAATTCCCTCGCTTCCGTTGGAACCGTGAACGAAAAGCAAGGGGGCAGCCCGAAGAAGACTGCGAGTGTCATCTAGCTGACATTGCCCGCCCAAACAGAACAATCAGCAAAGAAACTCAACGGGAAAATTGACCCCATCCCGGAAAAATGCCATCCTGAGAGACGTTACAAATCTCGCGTCGCGCCGATCACCCAAAATGCCTCAGCCGATCTTTCCTCTACCCGTTCCACCCCTCGATCCGTTCTGGGACAAAACGAGCCAAACCTCCATCAACTACCAGCGCGACGGCGGCAAGAGAAGGCACGCGGGCGTTGATCTCGTAGCGAATACCGGCACCCCCGTTCTCGCCATGGCCGACGGGGTCGTTCTGCAGGTCGCCGAGTTCTACCAAGGCACTTGGGCCATCGTCGTCCTTCATCCTGGTTTAGGCACCGTTCGCTATGGTGAGGTCGACCGCCAAGTCTTAGTCCGCCCCGACCAGGCTGTCCATCAAGGAGATGCCATCGGGATCGTTGGCAAGCGCAAAGGCAGCGAACGCGCCATGCTCCACCTTGAATGGTACGCCGATTTCCGCCATTTCGACACGCCCTCGGAAGGTGACCCGCGCCTTTCCCAAAAACAGAACCGCCCCTATGAGCGCCGTTCCGATCTAGCCGATCCCACCAACATGCTCCGCCGCTCGCCAGTCCAAGGTTGGCCCCACAACATCGCCGCTCAATCGACAACGGCCGACCCCGCGAGAGACCGGCTCGTTCATCTGCTCAAAACTTTGCCCTTCAGCAGCGGCAAGCCTGATCAAAATGATCCCTGCCTGAATGAGGTGAAGTGACAAAGGCTCTGTTCTGCTTCGCACTCACCACATCGGCCGCGTTCCTCTTCGCAGCCGCACAAGTCACTCACCCCGAACCCGTTCCCGCGACCGCGCAATCCTGGGCTAAAGCCGTTGCCGACTTCGTAACAAGCCCTGATTTCTTTCATGAAGTACCTGACACCGTTCTAACTCGTCGCCTAAATACTCTCCTGCCCTCTGCGAATCTTACACTTGATGATTCTTCCGGCACCGGCGCTAACCCCGCCATGGGAATCACTTCCATGACTATCAATCTCAACGCCAGTTCACGAAAAGGGTTTCATGCGATTGCACAAGCCCACTTCAGCCTGCAAGACACCGACTCGCACGGAGCCGCCGTTTATCCCATCCTCCGATCAAAACTCAGAGCCCGCCTCCAAAAACCTCTCTGGAGTTGCGTTGCCGAAGG
>PMQB01000085.1:0-741 GCA_003169195.1 Bryobacterales bacterium | reverse complement strand
GAAGGCGATGAACATCCGAAGCCTTGTCGTGAGTAGGAAACGTCCAAAAGCCTCACAGGCCGCCCAGAACGCCTAATATCCTTGGTTTGCGGAGCCTCGGTATCGTGACGGAATTGGTGATCGCCTCAGCCATGCGCCGTTTAAACTCGCCGCCCAGGACGCCCATCAACTCAAAATCCCGCCGCGAAAAATAACCCCTCAGCTTCTGATAATCCATCGCGAAAATATTGTTCGGATCGATCGCCGTCTCGAGAGGGAAGCAGTCTTCCCCCGCCTTAAACAACACAACTCCGGCCAGCAACTGATCGCTTGCGCGAAAAACACCAATTTTCGATGTCGCCTTCACACAAATACAACTGTTGCTCTCATGTCCAAGCACCACAAAAAGCTTCTTGGTCGGCCCGTCTCCGTCATGGAAATCGATCGGAATGCGGATCACCGAAAACTGCTCTATCTCAGACGGCTCAAAGCCACGTGGGTTCAGGGAANNGCCTCTTCTTCTTCCTCAAAAAAGGCCTCGTACCTCATCGTCGCCACGCTGCTTCCCACAGTCTTCGACTCCCACGCGAGTTTGTACGCTGGCATCTCATGGGTAAGGCCCCGAAGCTCTGTGAACGTTCGACGGCCATATTCGCGCACCACTTCGTCCAGTGCTTCCACATCCGACTCCGACAACTGCGCAAGATCCGGTTTCTCGATTCCCCCAACGTGCGGATAAGTGTAACGTCGATCCAGCGACAA
>PMQB01000675.1 GCA_003169195.1 Bryobacterales bacterium | reverse complement strand
CCTCACCACCACCAGCATCGTCGAGAACTTCCCCGGCTTCCCCGAGGGCGTGGACGGCTACGAACTCATGACCCGCATGCAAAAGCAGGCCGAGCGCTTCGGCGCCAAAACCAGCTTCGGCGTCGTCGAGTCCGTGGATTTTTCACAGCGGCCGTTCACGTTGATTGTTGACGGCGAAAAAGTGGTTGCCGAAACCGTCATCATCGCCATCGGCCAATCCCGTCTCCTCGAGACCCTCGAAAAGATCCGCACCATCGAACTACGCAACGGCCAAGTCGTCGTGAATCCTCAAACCGGCCAAACCGCCGACCCCAAATACTTCGCCGGTGGCGACTGCGTCAACGGTGGCCGCGAAGTCGTCGACGCCGCCGCCGAAGGCAAGCGCGCTGCCCAAGGAATCATGAAATGGCTCTCTTAACTAGATCCTGCCGTTCAATCGTCAACGAACGCCGAGACGGAACCCTGACCAAAGGGAGGGGTCATACCGCAACCCACAACTCATGCCGAAACGGAGCCGGAAGCGTCATCGACCTAAGTCCGCGCCGAGCATCCTTTTTGCGCTCTCCCGTCGCAGACGAACCCACCCTTTCTCACCAAAGGACACCATGGCTAACCTAACCACCCTCTTCGCCGGCCGCATCTCCTCCCCCAACCCCTTCTATCTCGCCTCCGGCCCACCCGCCAACAACGGCGAACAAATCATGCGCGCCTTCGACGCCGGTTGGGGCGGCGCCGTCTGGAAAACCATCGGCGAACCCATCGTCAATGTCTCCTCCCGCTACTCCTCCGTCGATCTCAACGGCTACCGCATGATGGGCCTCAACAACATCGAACTCATCAGTGACCGCCCCATCTCCGACAACCTCCGCGAAATCTCCGAAGTCAAAAAGCGTTACCCCAAACACGCCGTCATCGCCTCCCTCATGGTCGAATCCAAACGCGAGATCTGGCACGACATCGTCAAACGCGCCGAAGACGCTGGCTCCGACGGTCTCGAACTCAACTTCGGCTGCCCTCACGGCATGAGCGAACGCGGCATGGGCAGCGCCGTCGGCCAAGTTCCCGAATACGCCTGCATGATCACCGAGTGGGTCAAAGAAGTCGCCCGCACGCCAGTCCTCGTCAAACTAACTCCCAACATCAGTGACATTCGCACCGTTGCCCGCGCCGCTAAGAAAGGCGGCGCCGACGCGCTGTCTGCCATTAACACCATCAACTCCATCACTGGCATCGATCTCGATACTCTTACTCCTCGCCCGAACGTAGGAGGCAAATCCTCTCATGGTGGTTATTGCGGCCCCGCCGTCAAACCTATCGCCCTCCACATGGTTCAGCAGATCGCCTCCGACCCGCAAGTCCAACTCCCCATCTCCGCCATTGGTGGCATCAGTGGGTGGCGCGACGCCGCCGAATTCATCCTCCTTGGCGCAGGGACTCTCCAAGCCTGTACCGCTCCCATGCATTACGGCTTCCGCATTGTCGAAGACATGATCGACGGTCTCAGTCACTGGATGGACTCCAAAGGTTACGCCAACCTAGACTCCTTCCGCGGCCTCTCCCTCCCACGAGTCACTGACTGGCAGCATCTCGATCTGAACTACAAAATCGTCGCTCGCATCAATCCCGATACCTGCATCGGCTGCCAACTCTGTTACACGGCATGTTGGGACGGTGCGCATCAATGCATCCACGTAGACGGTGCTGCCAAACCCGAGATCGCCGCCGCCAAAACCGCCGCCAGTATCGTCAATACTCCCACCACTCCCACTGTCTCCCACGCCACACCCGCCAAACGCATCCCCAAAGTCGACGAACACGAATGCGTTGGCTGCAATCTTTGCTGGCTTGTCTGTCCCGTAGAAAACTGCATCAGCATGGTCCGCATCGATAAGGGCGACCATCCCCAAAGCTGGGCCGAAAGAGTGAAATCCGCATGACCACACTGATCAAAAACGGCACCATCGTCACCTCCCAACGCACCTTCCGATCAGATCTTTTGATCGAGAACGAAACCATCAAAGACATCGCCGACACCATTCCGGCTACCAATCCCGACAAGGTCATCGATGCAACAGGTATGCTGCTGATCCCGGGCGGCATCGACGTTCACACTCACCTCGATATGCCCTTCGGCGGCACCACGTCCGCCGACGATTTCGAAACCGGCACCAAAGCCGCCGCCTTCGGAGGCACCACCACTCTCATCGATTTCGCCATCCAGCCCAAGGGCACCAAGATGCGCAACGCGCTCGATACCTGGTGGAAAAAGGCCGATCAAAAAGCCTCCATCGATTACGGCCTCCACATGATCGTCACCGATCTCGGCGAAGCTGGACTCGAAGACATGGACTCCATGGTCGATGAAGGTGTCGCCAGTTTCAAACTCTTCATGGCTTATCCAGGCGTGCTCATGGTTGACGATGCCACCATCTTCAAAGCCCTCGGTCAAACAGCAAAGAACGGCGCACTCATCTGCATGCACGCCGAAAACGGCGGCGTTATCGATGTCATCGTGCAAAAAGCTCTAGCCGAAGGCAAGCGCGCACCCATCTATCACGCCCTCACTCGCCCGGTCGAAGCCGAGGCTGAAGCTGTCCACCGCGCCATCGCTATGGCCGAAATCTCCGGCGCGCCCATCTACATCGTTCACCTCTCCTCTGAAAACGCCCTCAACGAAGTTCGCGAGGCGCGCGATCGCGGCGTCCCTGCCTTCGCCGAAACCTGCCCGCAATATCTCCTTCTCACGGTCGACGAACTCGCCCGTCCCAACTTCGAAGGCGCAAAATACGTCTTCACTCCGCCGCTCCGCGAGAAACATCACCTCGATAAACTCTGGGCCGGTCTCCGCCAGGATCACCTCCAAGTCGTCTCNNCACGGCGTCAATCAAGGCCGCCTGAGTATTAATCGCTTCGTCGAGTTAGTCTCCACTACACCCGCCAAACTCTTCGGTCTCTATCCCAAGAAAGGCGAGATCGCGGTCGGCAGCGACGCGGACATCGTCGTCTGGGACGCCAAAGCCGATCACGTCATCAGCGCCGCCACCCACCACATGCGTGTCGATTACTCCATGTTTGAAGGCTTCCACGTCAAAGGCAACGCCAAAATCGTCATCTCTCGTGGTGACATCATCGTCGAAAACGACAAGTTCATCGGTCGCACTGGTCGTGGCCGCTATCTCAAACGTCAAGCGAAAGGCGGAGCATGGAATTAACTAACCCTGATCCTTCTCTCTACAACGAAGACCTCGCCCCCATCCCCCTCGGGCGTCGCGATTGGCATACCTATAACTACGCCGCCCTCTGGGTCGGCATGAGTGTCTGCATTCCCACCTACATGCTCGCCTCCGGTCTCATCGCCGGCGGCATGAGTTGGTGGCAAGCCATCGGCACCATCCTTCTCGGCAACCTCATTGTCCTCGTTCCCATGCTCCTTAACGCCCACGCCGGCGCAAAGTACGGTATCCCGTTCCCAGTGTTCGTTCGCGCCTCTTTCGGCGTCCGCGGCGCCAACGTCCCCGCCGTACTCCGCGCCCTCGTCGCCTGTGGCTGGTTCGGCATCCAAACCTGGATCGGCGGCTCCGCCATCAACTCCATGCTGCAAATCGTCTCTCCCAGTTGGGCCCAGTTCGGAGCCGGCAAATGGGTCTGCTTCTTCGCCTTCTGGGCTCTCAACATGTTAGTCGTCATTCGCGGCATCCACACCATCAAACTTCTCGAAGGCATCGCCGCCCCCTTCATGCTCGCCGTTGGTCTGCTGCTCCTCTGGTGGGTCACCAGCAAAGCCGGTGGTCTCGGTCCCGTTCTCGCCGCACCCAGTAAGTTCAAAACCAATGCCCAATTCCTTACCTTCTTCATCCCCTCCGTTACCGGCATGGTCGGCTTCTGGGCCACCGTCGCATTGAACATCCCCGACTTCACTCGCTACGCCGTCTCCCAAAAAGCGCAAATGGTCGGTCAAGCCCTCGGCCTCCCAACCGCCATGACTCTCTACTCCTTCATCGGCGTCGCCGTCACCTCCGCCTCCGCCGTCATCTTTGGCCAGCCCATCTGGGACCCCGTGGAACTTCTCGGCCGCTTCAATCAACCCGTCATCGCCTTCGTCGCACTCATCGCCCTACTCATCGCCACTCTCAACACCAACGTAGCCGCCAACGTCGTCTCGCCCTCCAACGATTTCTCGAACCTCAATCCGCGCCTCATCTCCTTCCGCACCGGCGGCCTCATCACCGGAGTAGTCGGCGTTTTGATGATGCCCTGGAAACTCCTTACCGATTTCAGTTCCTACATTTTCGGCTGGCTCGTCGGTTACTCCGGCCTGCTCGGCCCGATCGCCGGCGTCATGATTGCTGACTACTTCCTCGTCCGCAAAGCATCTCTCAACTTAGAAGATCTCTACCGCCGCCACGGCGCCTATGAGTACTCCAAAGGCTTCAACCTCAATTCGCTCTACGCACTCGGCGCAGGCATCTTCGTCGCTCTCATCGGTCTCTTCGTGCCAGCACTCGCGTTCCTCTATCGCTATGCTTGGTTCGTCGGCTTCCTCGTGTCCGCCCTTGTATATTTCGCTTTAATGTCTTTCACTGGAGAAAAAGTATGGCCCTCACCGAAACAACAATCGCCAGCGCAGGTTTCCTGATCGATGGCAAGTGGGAATCGCCCAATCGGGATCTCCACAACGTAGTCAATCCCGCCAGCGGCGAAGTCATCGCTCAAGTTCCCTACGCCACTCTGCAAGATGTCGACCGCGCCGTCAAAGCCGCGCACAACGCCTTCCTCGAATGGCGCGACGTTCCTGTAGTCGACCGCGTCCAGCCCCTCTACAAATTCAAAGACCTTCTAGAAAAGCATTCCGCCGAACTCGCCACCACGCTCTCCCGCGAAAACGGAAAAACGATCGACGACGCCAAAGCCGAAGTACGCCGCGCCATCCAAATGGTCGAAGTCGCCGTCGGCATGCCCAGCCTGATGATGGGCGAGTCACTCGAAAACGTTGCCAAAGGAATCGATTCGCACAGCATCCGTCAACCCCTCGGCGTTTGCGTCGGCATTACGCCCTTCAACTTCCCGTGCATGGTGCCCATGTGGATGTACCCATTCGCCATCGCAGCTGGTAACGCGTTCATCTTGAAGCCATCCGAAAAAGTTCCGCTCACGCCCACTCGCGCCTGCGAACTCCTATCCGATGCCGGTCTCGAACCAGGCATCATTACGTTGCTGCACGGCGGCAGGGAAGTGGTCGACGCTCTTCTCAAGCATCCTCTCGTCCGCGCTGTTTCCTTCGTCGGTTCCACACCTATCGCAAAATACATTTACGCCACTTCTGCAGCCGAAGGCAAACGCGTCCAGGCACTCGGTGGTGCGAAAAACCACATGGTCGTCATGCCCGACGCCAACATCGAAAAATCTGCCGAAGCCATCATGAGTTCCGCATTCGGTGCAGCCGGTGAACGCTGCCTCGCCGGCAGTGTTCTCGTCCCAGTCGGCAAAGCCGCCGAGCCCATCCTCGCCGCTCTTCTCGAACGCTGCAAAAAGCTCAAAGTCGGCGATCCCGTCGACGCTTCCTCCGGCATGGGCCCAGTCGTCACCAAAGAACATCGCGAAAAAATTGTCGGCTATATCGAAAAAGGTGTCGCCGAAGGCGCCAAGCCCCTCTGCGACGGCCGCGACAAAATGAAGGGCGACGGCTTCTTCCTCGGCCCCACCATCTTCGACAACGTCAAGCCCAACATGACCATCGCTAAAGAAGAAATCTTCGGCCCGGTCCTTTCCTGCATCCGCGTCGATACGCTCGACGAAGCCATCAACCTCGTCAACAATTGCCCCTTCGGCAACACCACCACCATTTACACTTCGGACGGCCGCTCCGCCCGCGAATACGCCACGCGCATTGAAGTCGGCATGGTCGGCGTTAACATGGCCGTCGCCGCGCCCATGGCCTTCTTCCCCTTCACCGGCTGGAAACAATCGTTCTTCGGCGATCTTCACGCCCACGGCAAAGACGCCGTCCACTTTTACACCGAACAAAAAGTAATCATGTCCCGCTGGTTCTAATAGAAAAAAACCCTTGACTGGTCAGTACTGTGTGCCGTACAGTGTGTGTAGCACAGTATGGACCAGCTCGACAATCTTCGCCTCGAACTTCGCCGCGGCTGCCTTGTTTTAGCTGTGCTCGCCCAGCTCCAGAAGGAGCACTACGGCTATACCTTGCGCAAGTCGTTATCTGAATCTGGTTTGGAAATCGACGAAGGAACCCTTTATCCGCTCCTCCGCCGCCTCGAAAGCCAAGGTCTGCTAGTCAGCGAATGGCGCGAAGAAGACAAGCGCAAAAAACGCTTTTATCGCCTTTCCCAACAAGGATCTGAAACTCTAACACTCTTGCTGGCGGAATGGCGAACCATCAATTCGTCACTAACACAAATCTTCGACTCAAACGAAGTCGTTATGGGAGCGCAACATGGAACTGCTTGACCGTTATTTGCAAGCCATCAAAACATTTCTCACCGGCAAAAATCAGGACGACATTTTGCTGGAACTCCGCGAAAGTTTGCTTTCGCAAATGGAAGAGAAAGAACAGTCGCTCGGCCGCCCACTCACTAACGACGAGACCGAAGCCATCATTCGCGAAAGCGGTCCGCCCTTCATGGTTGCGGCGCGTTTTGGTCCGCATCGCTCACTCATTGGCCCAGAGCTATTCCCGTTCTATTGGCTAGCTCTGAAGGTGCTGTTATTCGTCGCGCTGGTAGCGCAACTCATCGAGAGCAGTATCCGCGTCTTTGTCAACTCCGACGCAAGTTCGCTGCTGGCCATTCCGCGCAATCTTTTATTTGAGGCCGTTTGGATTACCGGCGTTTTCGCCATCGTCGAATACGCGCTATCGTTCGCCAATGTTAAAGCGAAAAAGATTCAATGGAATCCGAAATCGCTGCCCAAGCTTCGCCGCGACACCAAAGTGGCGAGCCGCATTGAATCCGTAGCCGCCATCATCTTCGGCTTGGCTGGTTTAGTGTGGCTGCGGACCTTGCCGAACTCTCTGGTCTTAGCCGGACAGCCCGATATTACCTTCGCTCCGATTTGGTCCATGATGTGCCGCTTCTTCGTATTGCTTGCCATCGCCGCAGTCGTGCGGGGCATCGTGCTGCTCATCCGTCCGCATTGGGCAGCCTTCAACGCTTGGTCTCTCTTGCTCATGAACGCAGCCACACTCGTCGCGTTCTACTTATTATTTCGCGCCGGCAGTTGGTTCTCTGTCTTAAGCACGACGTCGAACCGACCCCACTGGCAAGCCACGGTCGCCTTGCTGAACCAAGTCTTCTATTACGGCCTGCTCGTGTCTGTGGTCGGCACGGCCGACGCCGTTGCTTGGGATCTCTATCAGTGCTTGCGGGGGAAATCGTCCCCCACTCGATCCAACGGTTACCGCTGGCGGACCACTAGTTGATATCGTTGTTTGGGTCAACCACGGCTGGCTTTACCGCCGGAGCCTTGGTGGCTGTCGAGGTTGCGGCAGCAGGCTTCTTAACCGAATCCACTGCCGTACCTTTCTTAGTGTCCGCTAGCGGCGAAGCCGTAGCTGGCTTCTTGGCTGCGGGCGTTGCGGTCGCTGGAGCCTTTTCGTCCGTGGGTGAAATCACCGTCGGTTTCTTCGTTGTCGTTGTCGGCAGAGTTTGGTCAGCAGTGCCCACTTTGATAATCACTTCTTCCGAAGTCTTGAAGCCTTCAGTGGAGGTGACATCAATCCAGGCGGACAGCCCGTTTGTCCCCGTTGGTCCCACTCTGTCTGGCTCAACCTTCACTTGCCAACTTCTGTTGGTCGGATCTTCACTATCCGGTGTCACCATCAACCATTCTTCTTCGCTGCTCTCCGCCCGGTAGGATGCCGATGCCGCTCCGCCCTTCAACTTCAGAAGCTGTGCTTTCGGCTTGTCCGTCCCCGGCTTCCAGTTGAAAATTAGCTTTTCCGGTTGCAACAACGGCGTGTTCACCAGTTTGGGCCCTTGCAGCGCAAAGTAGATCAGGCACGATGCCGCTATCGCTACCACTCCGATGAAACCAACCACCGGCCAAGGGAACGACTTTTTCTTCTGCTTTTCGGCGAACAACGTGCTCGCACTCCGGCGCTTGCCCTTGGAATAAACCTCTGAAGGCGGCCGACGCATCGGCAAATTCTCCGACGTACGACGGCCTTCGTTCACCACCGGCGGAATAGTAGCGACTCTGTTTTCCGGCGTACCATTCAGCGAACGCGATACGCTAGGGATGGCCTTGGTACCTGGCAGGCGGGTAGGCGGCGGTGGCGGCGGTCCGGGTACTGGCGTAGCCACGGCAGCAGTGGAATCCGCTGCCTTCATCCGTTGCGTCATCACCGCATTGGCAGGCCGTTTCACCACTAACGGATCATCCGTCAAAAACACGCTAGAGCCATTTTCAGCGCGCTTCAGCGCGGCCGTGGGTTGCGGCGGAGGAGCCACTCTTGACACCGGCAATGCCGAAACAACCAGGGGAGTCGATTTAATTGCCGGCGCGACCGGTTCTTCTTCCGGTTTATTCTCTTTTTGTTGCCGCTCTTCTTCCGCTTGGCGTGCTTTTGCGGCAGCAACGGCCGCAGCGATGGCCGCCGCTGCGCCGGAAGCCATTCCCGGGCGCAGTCTTTGTGTCGTGGGTGCCGGAGTCTCAATGGCCGGCGCCTGCATAGCTCGGACCGGGGCTTCGGCGGCCACAGGCGGCATGGGCGTGGGCGGCGGCGTTGCGACTAATGCAGAAACCACCGAAGCAATGGGCCGCGATGGTACCACTGTAGGCGGCGGAGGTGGTGGCGGTGCAACCGGAACCGGTTTTGGCGCCTTGACCGGGGGCGGAGGCGGCGGAACCACTGGCTCCTCATCGGGAAAGATCATTTCCGGTTCATCTTGATGAACGATGGCAGCCGCGGGCGGCGCTACGCGTACGGGTGCGGGTGGCGGCGGTGGAGGAGGCAGCGGTGCCGCCACCGCGGGCTCAGGCACTACTGGCGCTGCTGCCACTTCAGGCGCTGCCAAGCTCTCTACCTGCATGTCATGCTGAATCGATTTGAGAAGCTGCTGCGCACCATAATTGCTGGGATCAATCTCCAATGCCCGGCGCGACGTTTGCCGCGCGGCCGCCAGTTGCCCGCTGTTCCGGTAATACTGCGCTTCCGTAACCAAGCCCGCTGTCTGTTCACGCTGCAACAGCGCCAGAATCGGATTGGTATCCACCAGCACTTCTTCCAAGCTTTGATAACGACGCCGTCTGTCTTTCGTGAGCGCGCGCCGAATCACCTGCGCTAAACCTTCGGGTATGCCGCGCGTCAGCGAGTGCACCGAGGGAGGGTTCACGATTGTGATGTTGCGAATCAGCCGAGTGTTGTCTTGCGACAAAAACGGATGTTGCCCGCTCAACAGTTCGAAATACAATACGCCGTACGCCCAGACGTCGCACAAAGCATCCGCATCGCCGCCCTGCAACTGCTCGGGGCTCATATAGAGCGGTGTTCCTACCAAATATCCGCTTTGCGTGAGACGGCTTACTTCGCCCGTCATCCGTGCAATGCCAAAATCCAGAATTTTCACGGTGCCATCGGTCAGCACCATTACGTTCGCCGGCTTTATGTCGCGGTGAACCACGCCATTCAAGTGCGCGCAACGCAAGCCTTCGCCTACCTGCGACATCACCTGCATCTTTTCTAACAGGCTCATTTTAGGCCCGTCGCGCATGATGTGGTGCAGGTCGCGGCCTTCCAGCAACTCCATCACCAAGTACGGTACGCCGTCATCATCACCGTAATCGTGAATCGTGACAATGTTCTCATGACGCAGGTTCCCCGCCGCTGATGCTTCATTGCGGAACCGGCTCAAGTGCTCGGGGTCGCTCTCTCTAGTGGAGACTTTGATGGCGACGGGCCGGTTCACATTTGGATCAAACCCGCGATATACGCGGCTAAATCCGCCTCGACCAATCTCCGCCGTGATTTCGTATTTCCCGATTCTCTTGGGCATAACAGCTTGCACTCTCTTCGGCCTTGCCACCGCTAAAACGGTAACAGCCTTGTAAACTACATCCTAGTCCATATTTCCACACGCCAAATCCGTTGTCGACCCTCCAGCGCGTTGCAGCAGTCTAGTGGGATTTAGGTCCCTGCCTCCCAGTACCGGCAATGGTTACTCCGCAGGAACTCAGGTGCCTTGCCACGATTTGGATCGGGTACATCCGGACCCGAATTAATAGGATATCCAGATCACATCAGCGATATCCCATGAGCGCGAGATTGTTGGCTCTCCAGCGGTACTGTGAGTACGAAACCGCGGCCAAGTTTCAAGGACTCGCCCCAGCCGTGTCTGTTTCGTTCTTTTTGCCGGAAACTTGGCTTACATCTTAAGTACAGGCTAAGGTGTCGGCAAATTTAATCTTTGCCAACGCCCGTCCTATCGTAGCCTGAGCCATAAGCTGGCTACTCGTTCAGATGTTCTGTGATGGTGGTCGGGCTCGAGAGCTGGAAGGTCAACTGTGTCTCCGTGTTTATCACCGCCGGTCTTCCTTTTCCCGCCATCACAGTTCCTGCGCCAATCGCGCCGCCGGCACCTGCGCCAATGGCCGCACCTTTACCGCCGCCCGCGATAGCGCCAATCACTGCGCCTAAAACGGCACCGCCGCCCACTTTGGCTACTTCGCCTCCATTATTCGCGGCTCCCTTTTTATTGAAGAAGCCGGTCTGAATCCGCACTCGCTGGCCATCGGTCGTGTTGATCTCCGTCAAGGCGAGTTGCAGATTTGAAGTGCCTTCAAACTTTCCAGCTTTATCGATGCCCGTAATCTTGCCCAGAACCTTCGAGCCTTTGTCCGCGATGACAAAGCCGTCCAGAATGATGGGCTTATCCAAAGTGGCGCGAAACGTATCGCCACTGTAGTTATGGTCTGTCGAAAGCGTTTCGCCTAAACGAACAACCAAATTGGTTCCGGCCTGCAGTGTCACGGTATGTGGCTGCGGTGCTGGAGGCGAAATAGGCGCCGGCGCCGGGACGACTTGGTCTTCATTGACGGTTCGGATCGGCTGGCCGGACTGAGCAGGAACCGGAACTGGCGATTGTGTAGGCGCGCCTATTGGCTCCGTCGGTGTCTTCATCTGAGAGACTTCTACCCGGATCGTGCTTTGCGACTCGGGCAGCGGCGCGTTGTGATAGTGACTGCGCGTGACTGGTTTGTAACCCACCCGGGGGGGAACCGTCGGCTGCTGTGTTTTGGCCGGTTCCTGCACTGGAGGGGGCGCTACGGCCTGAGGTGCTGGAGTTACTGCCGCCGGGGGAGTTTGCACTGTGGCCGGGTCTTCTATCTTTGGGGGATTTAGGGTTTCCGGCTGCTTGTTCTGCTGCACTACGGGCGCTGTCTCCACCGCTTCCTGCACGTGAAGTCCGCTGGTTTTCACATAGATAGTTACGCCCGCCAAGGCAACAACCAAGCCCGCGGCGAAAGCAACGCCAAATTTCGCTGAATTAGACGGATTCATGCATTCATCCCCACTATCCATTACAACGTATTTGTATGGGAATTCGTTTCTACGCGGACCGTTAAAATCTGATCATTTGCTGGCACAGGAAGGCTACTCAATACAAACAATGCCGCGTTGGAAGGCCACAGCGACAGCCTGCGCCCGATCACTACAGCCCAGTTTGGCGAAAACATTACTGGCGTGAACCCGTACCGTGCCTTCACTGATGCCTAAGCTCGCCGCAATTTGTTTGTTCGTCTGCCCGTTTGAAATGAGGCGTAGGATTTCCGCCTCGCGCGCACTCAACTCCGGTCCGGGGAGTCGTTCCGCCAGGCAGGAAGCAATTTCCGGCGGCACGGGGCGCTGCCCGGCATGCACGGCGCGGATGGCATCCAGCAGGTCGCGGCCTTTCACATCTTTCAGGAAATAAGCGCGCGCCCCTGCTTGAAACGCGCGAAACACGTTTTCCTGACCTCCAAATGACGACAACATAATTATGCGCGCCTTAGGGAACGGCGCCAGTATCGCCGTAATCGCCTCAATCCCGCTTAACCCGGGCAGCCGCAGGTCCATCAGCGTGACATCGGGTTGATGTTTGACAAACAGTTCCACCGCCTGCGTTCCGTTGCCCGCCTCAGCTACGTTCACCATGTCTGGCTGGCTGTTGATAATAGACGTCAAACCAACCCTGACCACAAAATGGTCTTCCACAATCATGGTGCGAATGCGGCTGCTGTGATTTTTATCCGGCTGATTCATTTAGATAGGCACCTCAACCCGCAATTCCGTTCCCACTCCCAGTGTGCTGTTGAGAGTCAGCCGTCCTCCCAAACGTTCGGCGCGCTCTCGCATACCGATCAGACCGAAATGGCCAGTTTCCGTACCCCCGGCTCTAGCGGGTTCGAAGCCAACGCCGTCATCACTGACCCGCAAGGCAAGCACATCGGGCGCGTACCGCAATTCCACTTCTACGTGACTGCAAGCGGCGTGGCGGACTGTGTTCGTGAGCGCCTCCTGCAGAATTCGCAAGAGGTTCCGCTCGGCTACCGGATTGATTCGCCGAGGTGTACCGATCACTTCTACCCGCGTGGCGAGCGAGGGCGCTACCCGTCCCGCTAGCTCCGGCAGCACCACGTCCAACGGCCGGCTTTCCAAACTATCAGAACGCAAATCGACAATGGCACGACGCGCTTCGTCCAAGCTATAGCGCGTGAGATTGCATGCTCCTTCAATCTGGTCTCGGAGTGCACCGTCTACATTGTGGAGTTGCATGTGGACTGAATCCAGTTGCAAAGCAATGCCGGCCAGATTTTGGGACAGTGTGTCGTGGATGTCGCGCGAAATGCGATTACGTTCAGCTAGCACCGCCGCGTAACGAGCACGGACTTCATGCATGTGCAGCCAAAAGGTTCCCCACGCTAAGAGAAGAACCGCGCCCACGGCGGTCAATAGAAACGATGAAGTCCGATAGAACGGAGGCGTGAGATTAACTTCGTACGCGCTGCTGGCTTCGTTCCATTCCCCGTCCATTTTGCGCGCAGCCACTCTGAATCGGTATTTTGCGGGCGGTAAGTTCGCGTAATAAGTAAATCGCCGGCCGCCGGCATAGATCCAATCACGGTCAAAACCTTCCAACATATAGCGGAAACGGAGTTTTCCCGGTGCGGCGTAACTGAGTGCGCTGTAGTGAATCTCCAGTTCGCCTTGATCCTGTGCCACTCTGACGCCTTTGCCGAGCGGTTGTTCGCGCCGATTTACTATGGCTTTCTCGATGTACGTGGGCGGGACAAATGTGTCATTGGTCAGCCGGCTGCGATCCACAATCACTACACCGCGCATGGTGCAAAAAAACATCTGCCCGTTCACTGTTTTCCACGCCACTGGTTGATTGCCTACATTGCCCGCGCGCGTTTTCATCCCATCTCGCTCACCATAGGCGATGGAGGTGACTCGGGCAATTTCGCCGCGAGCATAGGCGCGCAGATCGCTCTTCGCTACGCGAAAGATGCCATCTGCCGAACTAAACCAGAAGCTGCCCGCGCCGTCGTCCAAGATCGAATAGACAAAGGTGCTGCATAAGCCGGAATCGCCGCGAAAGGTGAAGAAAACATTTTGCGTAAAACGGGTCAGGCCTTGTCTGGTGGCAAACCACAACGCTCCCCCTTCGTCTTCATGCATAGCAACAACGCGATCTCCGGCTAACCCGTTCTTGCTGTTGAAGGTGGTGAACTGTCCAGCGAAATAGCGACTTACACCGCTACCGAAAGTGCTGATCCAAAGCGCTCCGTTGCGATCGGCCATAATCGCGCGGATTCGGTTGCTCCCCAAACCACACGTAACGTCGTAATTTGTAAAGCGCCCCTTTGCGTAACGAAATAAACCAGCGCCATCGGTGCCAATCCACATATTGCCGTGACCGTCTGCATAGAGCGTTTCAATTTCGTAGCTCGGGTTCCATCCGCGAACTCTTGCAAATCGTCCGCGCCTCCGAACCAGTAGGTCCTTGCCGGCGGAGATCCAAAGATTTCCCTCCGGATCTTCGGCCATGGAACGGACGTCCCAGATTTGCGGACCGTCCAGGCGTGGCATCGGGTGAACGCAACCATTTACATACGAGGCCAGACCATCTGCTGATCCGATCCAAACGCGGCCCTCGCGATCCTGATAAACGGAGCGCGCGCGATCATCCGGCAAGCCATCGGGTTCGGCGATCGTAGAGAGTTGATTCACTCGCAGGCGGGCTGCACCGTTCGATTGCAAGCCCAGCCACACGCCGCCTTCTTGGTCCATAAAGATCCCGTACACGCTGCCCAACGGCGGAGTGCCCGCTTCAACAGATACCGATCGAAACGCTCCATCTTGGAACTTGACCAGGCGCTTCCCCACCGCCGCCCATATGCCGCCGCGCGGGTCTTGATAGAGCCGGTGGATCTGACCAGCCGCGTATCCTTCGAAGGCTATTTGCCTCGTATGCCCATCTTTCTTTTGAATGATTGCTCCGCTGCTGAAACCGATCCAAAGAGATCCATCCTGCGCATAGAGCAGTTTTTCGACATAGCCGTACTTCGAGCTTTCGGTCGAGAGAAAGTGGAAACGGCCATTACTGAATTGATAAATGTCCGACCGCACTGCGATTAATGCGCCGCCTGGTGCGTTGGGTGCGATGGCCGTGGCGTGCAAATCGGCTAGTCCATCCTCATTGGTAACTCTCTGCAGCCGGCCATGTGAGTAGCGCGCTAACCCTTGTCCCGTGAGTAGCCACAGATTCCCGGCAGAATCCTTGTCCACCTCGCTCACAACGTCATCAGGCAGGCCATCGGATGTGGTGAATGTTTTGAAGTGGCCGCCCTTGAGTTGGGTTAACCCTCCGCCGTAAGTGCCAATCCAAAGCGATCCTTCGTCATCTTCTTGCAGCGTCCAGACTTCGTTGTCTTTCAGATCGCCCGATTCAACACTGTATTGATTAAAGTGTTCACCGTTGAACCGCACCAGGCCGCCATCGGTACCGAGCCAAATGTATCCGTCGCGTGTTTGTAGGATGGCTCGAATTCTCGATTGCGCTAAACCATCGGCTTCGCGCCAGAAATCAACGCCGTACGAAACTCGTTCCGCATACATCGCGGAGGCGAAGCAAAATAGAACAAACAAGCGGCGTACGGTTAGTGAGACTCCAGGCGACATGGCTTCAGCACTCTAGTCTAGCCTCATTTTGCCTTCTCTGCACCTATGACATTCGCATAGGTTCAGCTAGTCGTGCGTGCGATGACATACACCAAACAGTCACATAACATACTCAGGGTGCATGAATACTTTCGGCGGTTTGTCGTTTGCCGGGCGTCGGGGTGAAACAATATCCCGATGACTTCTTTCATTCGTTCTGTATGCATAATGACTAGCGGCTTACTGGGGGTCGCCGCTCTCGGAGGCGCTCAAAAGGGGGATGGACCGCAGCCACCTGTTGTTACAGCAGGAGAGATGCCGGGCCAGCCCCCTTCAGACGCCATTGTTCTCTTCGATGGCAAAAATGGGGATGATTGGACTTACTCTGATGGTCGTCCTTCTCAATGGCCCATTGTCGATGACCATCTTGCCTGTAAGAGTGGTACCGGCAATATCTACTCGCGCCACAAGTTTACCGACGCTCAAATTCATGTTGAATTTTCGACGCCTCTTATGCCGCAGGCACACGGCCAGGCACGTGCCAACAGCGGAGTTTATTTACAAGGCCGCTACGAAATACAAATTCTGGATTCGGTGAATAACCCTACCTATGCCAACGGGTCTTGCGGTGCCTTGTATGGACAGTACGCGCCGCTGGTGAACGTCTGCCGTCCGCCTAAACAGTGGCAGACCTATGACATCGTTTTCCATGCGCCTCGCTGTGGACCGGACAAGAAAATCGTCGAGCCAGGCACGGTAACCGTTTTGCAGAACGGCGTACTTGTACAGGATCACGTGACCATTCATGGACGCACAACCAGTAGTGACGACACGGATGTTTGTGCCGAAGGTCCGCTGATGCTGCAGGATCATCAGCACCCCGACGTGAAAGAAACCTTTATGCAGTTTAGAAACATTTGGATGCGCACAATTCCCGAGACGCCATCGAAATGAAGAGATGAGGATTAAAAACTATGAAGATGTTTCGCCGAGTTTGCGGAGCTTTCGTTTTGCTGTGCGGTGTCATCTTTGCGCAGAGCAACGGTACCATTACTGGGACGATTAAGGATACGGGCGGCGGAGTTGTTCCAGGCGCCACCGTGACGGTCTCCAATCCCTCCGAGGGTGTCAACCGGGTGAGTCAGACGAACCCTTCCGGCATTTTTGTATTTCCGGAACTCACTCCAGGTACTTACACGCTCATTGCAGAAAGCCGGGGTTTTAAGAAAATTGAGAAACACGATATTGTTGTGCCTGTCTCATCAAAGATTGATACCGGGGACCTGGTGCTTGAAGTGGGTAGCTTGACTGAAACGGTCAACGTAGAGGCCGATCAAGGGCAGTTGGAGGTAGAGTCTAGCTCTGGCGAACGTTCCGACCTGGTGACAAACCGCCAGTTGCGTGACCTTGCCTTGAATGGTCGCAACGTGGTGGATCTCTTCAAAACGATTCCCGGTGTGATCTCGAGCGGGGTAGTGGCCAATGCCGCTTCCACCGTCACCAACATTGTCGGCAACTTTAATATCAACGGCACACGCTCTCTGCAGCATGAATACACAGTGGACGGCGTCACAAATCTAAACCTGGGCAACAACACGGGCGCGTTAGTTTCCATCAATCCCGACGCCGTAGAGGAAGTGAAGGTTCTGACCTCGAACTATCAGGCTGAATATGGAAGGGCTGGCGGCGGCTACATCGCGCTCACCACGCGCGGCGGCACGAATGAGTTTCACGGAGGCGCGAGCTACTTCCGGCGTCATGACAGCCTGAACGCTAATTCCTACTTTAATGATTTGCGCGGTGGTTCAGCCAACGGCTTTCCGCGTCCGCTCTATCGCTACAACTACTACGGATGGGATCTGGGAGGTCCAGTCCTGATCCCAAAACTGTTCAACGGGAAGAACAAGCTGTTTTTCTTTATCAGTCAGGAGTATTACAACCAGCTTGTACCGCAAGCATCTTCCGTTAACATTCTGGTTCCGACGGCAGCTGAACGTACCGGCGATTTCTCACAATCGGTCGATGGCACTGGCAAGAAAATTACGATTGTTGATCCCACAACAGGCGCGCCCTTCGTTGGAAACATGATTCCCATCGCCCGTCTCTATGCGCCGGGTTCGGCGATTCTCAATTTCCTGCCGAGTGCTAACACCACAGCCGGCGGATTTCCGTACAATTACACCTCGCAAGTGCCCAGCTCGTATCCGCGGCGAGAAACGATTTTGCGCGGTGACTATCAGATTGACTCGAACACCCGTCTGAGCTTGCGCTGGATTCATAATTACGACGATCAACAGTTTGCTTACGGCACCACAACGGCCTCTTGGACTTGGCCACTCACAAAGACGGACCGCTTGAACGGTCCTGGAAATGTTCAGACGTTGTCGCTCACCCGCAACTTTGGACCGACCTGGGTGAACGAGTTCGTCTTTGGTGTAGGCTTGGGTGGCGTAACGATTGCACCGGAAGGCACTGCGGCAACCCGCGCGGCTTCGGGTATTGACACACCACTGCTCTATCCGAACGCCAACACAAGCGGATTGATTCCCAGTCTAACGTTCGGAGGCATCACGGGCGCAACCGCTGCCAGTACCTCAGTATTCGGCACATTTGTGCAAAGCTTTCGGATCTACCAAGTAACGGACAGCCTCAGTAAGGTTTGGGGCAAACATCAGTTCAAGGTCGGACTCTATTTCCAGAGTGCCGCCAACAATAGTAACTCGCAAAACACAGTAGAGAGCAGTATCGATTTCTCAAGTGTTGCCACTAATCCGCTGAATACCGGAGATCCCTTTGCGAATGCGTTGCTTGGGGTATACAACAGCTATAGCCAGCAGAGCGCGAAAGTCTACTCGTCGTATCCCTATAAGGAGGTTTCTGGTTTCCTGCAAGACACCTGGAAAGTAAAGCCGCGCCTTACACTCGATCTAGGATTGCGGCTCTCCTGGTATCAGGCGGTTTACAATGCCGCTGGTCCCGCAGCTTTCTTCAACCCATCAGCCTACGATCCCTCGCAGGCTCCCCGACTCTACCGGCCCGTGTGCGTGGGAGCTTCTACCTGCTCTTCCGGCGCTGCTACCTATCGCGCGTACGATCCAACTACGACCGGGCCATTAACGCTGGCGAATACCTTGCCTGCCTTCTATGTGGGAAAGTTGGTGCCGAATTCGGGTAATCTCTACGACGGCATGGAGCTTACCACGAACGGCTATCCTGCGGCGGGCGTGAAGCCGCCCGCGATTCTTCCGCAACCCAGGATAGGCCTAGCGTGGGATGTGATGGGCAACCAAAAAACTGTGGTGCGCGGTGGTTTCGGTATTACGTTTGACCGGCCTGAAAGTTTCACTTCGTTCGCGGCCAACAACCCACCGTACGTGTTGCAGCCAACTTTGTCTAACGGTTATTTGAACCAAATCGTTTCTGGCGGTTCGGGGGCGTTGTCTCCATTGACTGTTTCGGGCGTCACCGAGAAGATGACGTTTCCTTCTGTTTATAGCTATAGCATCGGAGTTCAGCATAACCTGGGGAAGGGACTCGTCTTTGACGTCTCCTATGTAGGCTCGCAATCGCGCCACAATCCGCGCCGCACGAATCTCAATGCGCCGGCGTATGGAGTTGGATTTACGGCAGCGGCGCAGGATCCGACAAAGTACGCGAACGGAGTCATTCCAGCCGTGCAGCCTGCCCTGCCTTCGGCATACTCCGCTGCGAATTTGAATTTCAGCGGCGCCAACGCGTTGGCGACCGATTTCTTACGCCCCTATCAAGGCTATAGCGATATAACCTACTATTCTTTTGACGGAAACTCGACCTACAACTCCTTGCAAGCGAGCGTGCATAGGCGTTTTGCCAAGGGACTGACGACCGACGTTGCCTATACCTTTTCGCGAGTCACCACCACCGTTTCCGACGACAGCACCTACACCAACATTTTGAGTCCGCGCCAATTCGATTATGGTTTAGCTAATTTCGATCGTACGCACGCGTTCGTCTGGAATCTGGTTTGGGACATACCGAGCCCGAGCCGCTTTCTGGGAGGAAACCGTTTTGTCAAAGCGATTACGGATGGTTGGGAGCTATCCGGCATAACGACGGTCAGTTCGGGCAATCCGATTGAGCTAGCTCTAACCATCAGCGGACAAGATGCTGGTCTGCGATTGCTCGGTACTCCGGTTTCCGGCAACCTCAGTGGGCAGCAACCACGCTTTTATGTTGGGGGCGATCCGCAGAATGGCAATACCATCAATCTTTCCGCGTTCACCGTTCCAGGGATTGGCCAAGCTGGGCCGTACACCCGATTCTATTTGCGCAACCCTTGGATTGATAACCAGGACCTGTCCGTCTTCAAGAACATTCGCTTCGGCGGCGAAGGCAAGCGCTACCTGCAACTACGGTTAGAGGCGTTCAATGTGTTCAACCACAAGCAGTTTTCAGGCTACAACCTGACGACGAACATTACCAATGCTGCCGGCCAAACGGGGAATGCCATCTTCAGCAACTTCACGGGATTGACGATTTCAAACAATCTTCGGCCCGCTGGCAGCACTGCTGTATTGGGGACCTACTTTGGAGAGCCTAATGGAGCCAATGCCATGCGAGTACTGCAATTGGCGGCTAAGTTCTATTTCTGATCGGATGGAAACAAAGCAGCCGTGCGACTTTCCCAATGCCGGAGAAATCCTTCGGCTTGGGGATGGCCGCTCTGCGATCCGCGAAAGCGCGTGAGCTCAACCTGTTGCGGATACCATTTGTCGGGTTGCTGAGATACGTGAGCGTAGCATGCCGCGCGTCGCGCGGATTCGATTTCCGGCGAAGAAATGTCCACATATTCTGCGGGCGAAAACATCATGGTGTCGTCCGCCACTTCGTAGTAATAGAACGCCGACTTCTTTCCGGTAATGAGCCACGCATCCAGCGCGAGCTGTGAAAGCGCACGGTGGTCGCGATGCTTGTCGATGGGCCACTGTGTGAAAAGAATGTCAGGGTTTTCAGCTTCGAGCAGGTGCTGGAATTCTAGATAATGGGGATTGTCGACAATCGCGCGCCCGTCGATCTGTGACGTAAAGAGGGCGCGTGCTTTCAAGATCTGACAGGCCTTCTGGGCTTCGGCCGTGCGGATTGCTCCGCATTGAGAAAGATCACTACCTTTGCAGTAGCCTTCACCGCGGTTCAAATAGAGAAGAACCACATCATGACCCAGGGCAGTGAAGCGTGCGATGGTACCGGCGCAGCCACATTCGGGATCACCCGGATGGCCTCCACCTACTAAAATTTTAAGGCGCTTTGGCGGGGCATCGACCGCCGCAAACACTGGAACTGCAAGAGCAGAGGTGAGGAGTCTTCGACGAGAAATATGCACAGGCCTGGCGTCAGCATAACAAGGTATGCACCAGAGTCACTGTAGTATCTGGAACGGCTTTTCACTCACCAATGGCGTCTGCTGGCGTTTCGCGCGCGATCGGCCAACGCGGAAAGACAAATCAAAAATCGATTTTACGGGGATGATGCCGGCCAATTTGTAATCCCCCACTGCCGCAAGTCCCATAGACGCAGCGCATCCGCATTGCGAGCAATCCGGCTTTCCTCCGAATTGGCAGGGACCAATAAAACTAGTCAAATCTGCAGAGATGCTGGTGGTGGTTTGCGCGAAGATACAGTCCTTCGGCGATGCCGGAGGAGTGGCGAATTGTTGAATCATCTCGGGCGGCATGTCAAGTTTCGGATAGAGCTTGCGCAGATGGTTAAGATCAGTGATCACTTGGGCTCGTTCATCCGAGGATAAAATCTCCGGTAGAGAATCTCCCATTTGCGGAGTGAAAATGCTGAACCAGATTTTCTTCACCTCTTGCTTGTCGCTCCAGAATTGAACGAATTCATCTAGGTAGCCAGGCCGTTTCATCATCTGTCCCGTGATTGTGCAATGGACGGTTACCTTCTGCCCAGCAATATTAGACAAGATGCGCTGATAGGTCGCCGGCGAGCGACGAATGTCATGCTCAGGCTGCAGGCCGTCAATCGAAACAACTACGTTTACGCGAGGGTTTTGTGTCCAGGCAATGGGGAACGGGCGGAAAGCGCTGGTCACAATCTGCAGATGTATACCGCGGTCGACAATACGCGGCACAAGCTGTTCCAGTTCACGATAGCGTACGAGCGGGTCGCCTCCCACTAAGGAAAGATGAAGCGGTTGGTAGCGATCAACAACCTGCAGAATGTTTTCTACCAGTTCGTCGCCTTTGTAATCGCTCAGGTCACGCAACGTTTTGCCACCGCCCAGATGATCCGCGTCATACGCATAACACCCCGGACAGCGCAAAGGACATTCACGCGTAATTTCAATGGAGAGCGACGGAGATTCTCCTTGCAAAATTTTCTTCCAAGCTCGTAAAACTTCAGATGTTTGCATTCGGGTCTCTTCTACTTAGAGAGACGCGAACAGCGCAGAGTTAGCTAGAAAAAACTCCGTGATGGATTTAGGTTAGAAGCTGCGAATGGGAAGCATGATATCTTACGCACGGAATGAGACACTTACCATTTTTCATAGCGGCTCTGTCGCTTACCCCCTATGGCGCTTTTGCGGCAAATGATGTCACGGTGGAGCTTGGCGTGAAGGTGACCATGCGCGATGGCGTTACCTTGCGCGCTGACATTTACCGTCCCAAACAGGAAGGGAAGTATCCGGTTCTGCTGCAGCGCACTCCTTACAACAAGTTCGGGGCCGGAGATTTTGCCATGCGCGCGGCAGCTGCTGGATATGTCGCCATCATTCAAGACGTGCGCGGGCGCTACACCTCCGAAGGTGAATGGTATCCGTTCAAATGGGAATCCCAGGACGGATTCGACACGGTGGAATGGGCCGCTGCGTTGCCCTATTCGAATGGAAAAGTGGGCATGTGGGGTGGCTCTTATGTTGGCGCCACGCAGATGCTGGCGGCGATTGCCCATCCGCCACATTTGGCCGGCATTTGCCCGGTTGTGACGGCAAGCAATTATCACAGCAACTGGACGTACCAGGGTGGTGCGTTTGAGCAATGGTTCAACGAATCTTGGACCTCGGGATTAGCGCAGGACACGTTAAACCGGAGGATTCTAAGCGAGACGAATGCTACGGTCGGCGCGTGGAAATTGCCATTGAGTGAGTATCCGCTTTTCAACGGTGCTGTAAAAGTAGATTCGCCGGAAAGCTTGGCGCCTTATTTCATCGACTGGCTGGCGCATCCCAGTTATGACGAGTATTGGAAGAAGTGGTCGATTGAGGATCACTGGAGCGACATTCAGGTGCCGGCCTTGCATACAGCGGCTTGGTATGACATTTTCCAAGGCGGATCAATCAAGAACTACGTGGGTCTGAAGGAACACGCGGGTAATGAAGCGGCGCGGCGTGGACAGAGACTGTTGGTGATTATTGGTGGACATGCCGGCGGTGGACGGCACATTGGCGATGTGGATTTTGGCGCACCCGCCGCCGATTTCAACGATGGACAAGTGACGCTGGAGTGGTATGACTTTCTATTCAAAGGCGTCCAGAACAGCTTTGCCAAGAAGCCTGTGCGTATCTTTGTGATGGGCGCGAATGAATGGCGCGACGAAGATTCCTGGCCCTTGCCGCGTGCCAAAGCTGTGAAGTATTTCCTGCATTCGGCAAAGGCGGCGAATGGCCTGCATGGCGACGGTGCGCTTTCCAACGAAGCGCCCGTTGGCGAGAGTGCGGACCAGTTTGTCTATGATCCCGCAAACCCGGTACCCACCACCGGCGGACCGTTATGCTGCGATGGAACACATTTGCCGGGCGGTCCTAAAGATCAACGCGCCGTTGAGGCTCGCGACGACGTGCTGATTTATTCCACGCCGGCGCTAGAGCGTGATACGGAAGTGACGGGACACATACTGTTGGAACTGTGGGCGAAGAGCAGTGCAGTTGACACCGATTTCACCGCGAAATTAGTCGATGTTTGGCCAAACGGCTTTGCGCAGAACTTGACGGAAGGCATCGTACGCGGCCGTTATCGCGATTCGCAAGAGAAGCCGGAGTTGCTAAATCCCGGACAGCCGTACAAGCTGGCGGTAGACCTGTGGTCAACAAGCAACGTGTTCAAGAAAGGGCACAAGATCCGGCTGGAGATAAGTAGCAGTAATTTCCCAAGGTTTGACAGAAATATGAACACTGGCGAAAGCGGGCAGTTTGCGACCCGCAGCATAACCGCAACGAATACCGTGCTGCATGATACGGAGCACGCGTCGGTACTCCTGCTGCCCGTGGTGGAGTGACGCGGCTCCGAGTGAGATCCTAAGGGATACACTCCATGCCCCTCAAACTCCGGCCGTTGGCTGAACTGAAATCTTTGGTCGGCTTCGGTGTTTGGCAATTTCAATTGATGCTACTTGGCATTGCCGTCGCCGTTTCGGGCTTGTTCTGGCTCTTGCAGGGCACGCTGAATCCAACGGGCGTGTTCCTCTTTACCTTCATCATTGGAAATTCGATAACGCTCGCTGTATCGGTGGCCGCGCCGCTGCTTGTCAATCGGAAAGCTCCGTGGGACTGGCTGGTGTACCTCAGCGTTCTCATACCGGTGAGTGCACTAGCCAGTTGGTTTGCATCCTCGGCTACCCATATCATCTTGGACCGGGGGCGGCAGGGCTTACAGTTCGATTGGGGCGACATTCGCATTGGCACCTTTATCTCGCTTATCACCGGAACTGCGATTTACAGTTCCGCCAAGGCCAGGGCTGGGCTGTTGGGTCGAAATCTTGAATTGGAACGGCAGATCACCCTTGGCCAAATTACTTTGGAAGCCCACGAAGCGGAACTGAAGACAGCGCATGAGATTCAGGCGCATCTGTTGCCGCACGAAATCCCCCAGCTGAAACCTTTCCAAATTGCTTGCGCCTGGGAGCCGGTGCGCTCGGTAGGCGGCGACTATTTCGATGTCCTCACGCTGGCACCAAACCAACTGGGCCTATGCATAGCGGATGTCTCAGGCAAGGGCATTACGGCGGCGCTGTTGATGACGAACCTGCAAGCCGCCGTGCGTGCATTTGCGCCTGGTATTTCAAGCCCCGGCGCCTTGTGCGCCAAACTCAATGAGGTACTTTGCGGCAGCATTGCTCCGGGGAAATTCGTGACACTCTTTTACGGCGTGTTGACCACCGATACGCTCATGCTGCGCTTCGAAAACGCCGGCCACACCCAGCCCATTGTCCTACGCGGAGACGGCGCGACGATCCTAACTGAAGGAAGCATGATTCTAGGCATGTTTCGCGAGGCCAAATACGCAGACCACGAGTTCCAGCTACGATCTGGCGATTGCCTTGTGCTGGCAACGGACGGTGTCACGGAAGCGGCCAACGAACGTGACGAAGAATTCGGCTACGAGCGCGTCATCGCTGCTGCCCGAGCAGTGCGTGGGCAAGGCGTGCAGACCATCCGCACCAGAATCCTGGAAGATGTGACGCGTTTTTGCCAAGGGAATTTTCACGACGACGCCTCACTCATAGTCGTCACAGTTGAGTGATGCGACTAGTGCCGGGGCATGTAATCGTAAGCGACAAGAAGCTTCGCGTGTTCCAGCGTCGTGGGTGGTAAGTTCTCTCCGCTCTCGACCCCGAAGATAAGAATGCCGCTGAAAGCAGACGCCAGTTGGGCGTATCTGTCGTGCGCGTCTTTCACTTCAGTTCGTTTGCCGAATAGCGAATCGGCCTCATCAAAAAGCAGAATCACGCCTTTGCGGTCTTGCGGAGCGATGGTTTGAAGCAATTCTTCTTCCTGTTCATCGCTGAGGTCGGGGTTGTCACTCAGGTGATACAGCTTCAATCCCAGGTGAGACGCGATGGCGTTAGCTGCTTGCGATCTTTCGGCGGGTGTACCTTGCAAGATAAAGGTGTGTTGAGCCGGCGACTGTTTTAGTTCGGATGCAAGCTGCGTGAAGGCGGTGTTTGGAGCTCGACTCATTGCTTATTCAGTATGTCAATGGCTGAATGGAACGGGTGCGGACGACCCGTCCCGCAGATGTTTATTGTCCGCCGAAAGTATTGCAGGCTGAGACTTGGCCTGTGGAATAGCCTTTGGTAAACCAAGCTTCGCGCTGCGCAGACGTGCCATGCGTGAATGTTTCAGGACTCACACGGCCTGTCGCCATTTTTTGCAAGTGGTCGTCACCAACAGCGGCAGCAGCGCTGAGCGCGTCCTGTATATCAGCCGGGGTGAGCTTGAATTTGTCTTTGGCGGAGTTGCCCCAAACGCCGGCGTAGCAATCGGCTTGCAGTTCCATGGCAACGGAAAGAGCGTTCTTTTGGCTTGGATTGCGGTCTTGTGCGGCCGTAACTTTGGCCTCAGTGCCCAGCAGTTTCTGAACGTGGTGGCCCACTTCATGCGCCACAACGTAGGACTGCGCGAAATCGCCATTCGATCCGCCAAAGCGGGTTTTCAATTCATCGAAGAAGCCGAGATCGAGATACACCTTTTCATCTTCCGGACAGTAGAAAGGACCAGTGGCATCTTGTGCTTCACCGCAACCGGAATTGGTAGCGCCGCGAAACAAGACCAAGGTGGCGTGCCGATAAGGCGTATTCATTTGAGCCGGCAAGATGGTGGACCAGTTGTCCTGAATGCTATGAAATACGGTGCCAATCAACCCGCGGTCTCGAGTCTCTGCCTGATCCTGCTGTGTGTTTGGCACGGGTTGCATTTGGCTTTGGCTTTGGCTTTGATCGACGCCTACGCTCGAGCCGCCGCCACCGGATAGAAGTGCGAAAAAATTCTGATGAAACACAAGGCTCAAAAGGCCAACGATGAGAATGCCGCCGATACCCAAATGTCCAAAACCAAAACCCCCTAAACCTGGGCCGCCGCCATATCCGCCGCCGCTTGAATCCCGGCGGTCTTCAATATCCTGATTACTGTTATCTGGCGTCCATTCCATTCGTTAGACTCCTCCCTTTTGTTGTTTTTACAGTCTACAACTTGTCCCACTCATTCTACGTCGCCAGCATATATTGCTGGCACTCGGCCACAAACGATTGTAAACTGCGTTCAAGCGAATAGTTCGACCTGGCTATTTTGCCTGAAATGGTTTAGGCAATGCGCGCGTCTAGTTTAGCTGAGTTAACAGAGGAGTTCTTTTGTCGCAGATTCTGGAAGAAGTCTTGAACGCCAATGAATCTTATGCCGCCAGTTTTGGCGCCAAATCGAAGCTGCCCATGCCACCGGCTCGGCAGTTTGCGATTCTCACCTGCATGGACGCGCGGCTCGATCCGGCGAAGTTTGCAGGCCTAAGCGAGGGCGATGCCCATGTGATTCGCAACGCAGGCGGTCGTGCCAGTGATGATGCGATTCGATCTCTTATCATTTCCTACAAACTGCTGGGTACCCGCGAATGGTTTGTTATTCACCATACAGACTGCGGCATGCTGACGTTCACCAACGAAGTGATGCGTGATTTGTTGTCCAAGAGTCTCGATACAGCCAGCTTTCACAATGGCCAATGGCGAGATCCGGGCACAGGTGGTGGATCGCCCGGTGGTGACTATGTGGAATGGCTCACGATCAAAGATTTGGCGAAAAGCGTGGTGGCCGATGTCACCCGTATTCGCAACCATCCGCTGGTGCCCGCGCGCATAACCGTGCACGGCTTTATCTATAACGTATCCAGCGGAAAGCTGGTTGAGGTCCCGGAAGCGACGAGTTTAGGCGAGCCAAACTCGGCGAAACGCGCGGCGGCGGGCCGCCCATAGTCTTTAACTGGCGGTGGGCGTAATGCCGGCGCTTGAAAGCGCGTTCATGATGATCGCCATAGGGTTGAGCGCACTGTTCTGACTGTTGTTGCTCGCCTGAAACGCGGAAAGTAACTGTTCCAGCGCTTGACTGGTACTGCTGCCCGTGTTGTCTGTACCGGACGTGCTGTTCGAACTGGACGAGCCGCTAGCAGAGCTTGAGGACGTTGACGACGAGTCAGCGTGGAAATGGTGATGATGATGTCCGCCGCCACCCAACGCCTGGGCCAAATCCTGGATGTTCGGTAATTGACCGGTCTTCGACGCGTTCGCAAAATCCGTGGACAATTGCGTTAACTCGCTCGCTGCGGAGGTATTGCCATCCTTAGTCGCGGTTTGCGCGGCCGTTTGCAAGTTCGTAGAGATTTGTTGCATAACCGTTGCATATTGGGTGGGGTTCGATTGCTGAAGCTGCTGGAGCGTACTTAGCAGTTGCGCGAAGGGGGAGAGTTGGCTGCTATCGGAGCCTTGCCCGACGCTGCCCACGTTGTTGCCGGATGTCGTAATAGTTAAGCCAGTGCCTTGTAGTGCGCTACTCAGCTCCGACGCCAGGTTGTTGTTGGAGAAGTTATTGATTGAACTGATGCTCATGCTGGCTGTCAACGCATTCGTAGGTCCAAAGCCACGAGACTCTAAGGTGTTGGAAAGACTCAGCTGGCGAGTTGCGTGCTGTCAATTTCTGGACCAATCGGCAAATTCTTGACGGTGCCCTAACTCGAAGGGACGTGATTCTGATGCTCTGTGGCGCCTGATCATAGTAACCGCAACAAAGCGCAAGATCAGACCAGTCGATCTCTCTCGATCCTCGAACTCTTTGGAGCACCCGCTGAAAGCGTCTTACCCGGCAGAAACCGTCGGCGTTAGGCCCAATTGGCGGTCAAATATTTCAATGAAGCGCCGCGAACTGAGACCGATCCGATCAGTGACTGCGGCGATTCGCTTGTTCTGTGTCTCGGCTTGAAACGGTCCTTCCATAGCTTTGATATTTGCTTAAATCTTTAGCATTGTAGATTCGAATCGGTTTTCACGGAGATTGAAAATGATGGCGGGCTCGCCGTTCGGCAGCAATTTTTCCTTGGCGTCCGGTTGCGACGCGCCCTCCCAATACCAGAGGCAGTGGATGAATGTTGATAGCGGTGCGGCAGGAGTGTAGCGGCAGTGTGGCATCCCCCCTTACAACTCTAAGTCGTTCTTAAGCCTGTTGTTTGGAGTAGAATAAGCGCCAACGGGAGTCTTTCTCATGCGAGTTCTGCTTGCAGTGTTTGCAGTAGTGTCGTGTGTTTGCGCAGAAGCGCAGGTTTCGGTGAGCGACAGTGGCACGCGTGCACACCTGGTAAACGGCATAACAACGATTAAGTTGCCGGTTCAGAACAAATTCAAAGCACCCGTTGCGGGGCGAATTACTTTGCATTGGCTGGCGCCGGGCGATAAAGAAGTCGCGCAGGCAGTGCTCCCCGTCGTGATCGACCCGGGTGAAAACCTGTTCGAGATTCCGCTCCCGCTCAACGACAAGATAGAGGCGCTGGAGGAACGGCTCTTGTACGAGGTTGTGCCCCAGTATAAGAACCTCACTTCGTTCGAACGGCTGCGCGGCATACTCAGTTTCGCCAACATTGCGGACCATGCGTTCAATGTGCGTGTGGTTAGTTTAAGT
>PMQB01000334.1 GCA_003169195.1 Bryobacterales bacterium | reverse complement strand
CCGTCCCAGGAATCCCAAGTGGGAGTGGTGGTGTTGTTGTTGCCAGCGGAGGCGGTCATTGTTTTGGCGGCCTCGTTGGCTTTGGCGGCTTTAACGGCTGCCTTTTTTGCTGCGCGCTCGGCGGCGCGTCGGATGGATCGGTCTGACATTTCTGTGTACCTACTTCCTGGTTAGAAATTAACCCGGCGTGTGACTCTGGCCGTACGGAGTTTGCGGTTTTTGGTGGGGGCTCAGCGGGGTTAAGCTTTTTGGAATTAACGGTTTAGATGGAATTGAAAAAAAACTTCGAAATCTGTGACTGGTTTTTCGCGTGAGCCTGCTCCCTCGCGGTCGCGGTTCTGCTTCGGCGTTTGTTTAACGATTTTCGGGATCCGGGACGGTTGGAAAAAAGCGGCTGGAAAGCCGCTAGGCTGCCAGGAATGGCCGCCCTACGGACGTTTGGGAAGTTAGCAAACGTTCTTGGGGAGAAGTTGTTGAGTGATGACGTTGCGCGGTCATCCGATCGAGTTTGGGCGTTTTGGCGCAGATTGAGGTTGGCCAAGGGCGTTAACAATTGCAGTTATAGACGTTTTCGTTTTGGTGCTTCAACTGCACCTCGTTGGTGCGATATGAATACCAAATCGAAGGTCTATCTCATTGGCGGTGGCATTGGGTCACTGTCTGCTGCCGCGTTTCTGATTCGTGATGGCGGCCTGGCTGGGAGCAGCATCACAATCCTAGAAGCTTTACCGGTTATGGGAGGAAGCTTAGATGGCGCGGGCGATGCGGCGCGCGGCTATTCGATGCGCGGCGGGCGCATGCTCACCACCGACAACTATGAATGCACCTGGGATCTGTTCAAATCGATTCCGTCTATCGATCGCCCTGGCCACTCGGTTTTCGACGAAACGATTGAGTTCAATGAGAAACACAAATCGAACTCGATGGCGAGGCTGGTGGATAAACAGCGGGAGAAGGTGCCAGTGACATCCATGGGCTTCTCTATGCATGACCGCATGGAGTTACTCAAACTGACGGAAGTACACGAGGACAAATTAGGAACGAGCCGGATCACGGACTGGCTTTCGCCTGAATTCTTTGAGACGGCGTTTTGGTACATGTGGTCGACCACGTTCGCGTTCCAGCCTTGGCATAGTGCGGTGGAATTCAGGCGTTACCTGCACCGCTTCATGATGGAGTTTTCGCGCATTGAAAATCTGGCGGGTGTGAAGAGAACGGTTTACAACCAATACGATTCGCTGGTGCTGCCTTTGCAGACTTGGCTGAAGGCGCAAGGTGTGAATTTAGTGACGGACTGCAAGGTGACCGACCTGGACCATGGGATTCAGGACGGGGAGTTTGTGGTGACTGGGATTCATTGCGTCACGCACGGAGAAGGCGAAATGATTGCGGTGCGCGATGGCGATGTGGTGTTCTTTCAGAACGGGTCGATGACGGATGCGTCGAGCCTGGGTTCGATGACGAGCGCGCCGGCCAAGCTGACGAAGGCGGATAGTGGCGGTTGGACGCTTTGGGAGAAGCTGGCGAAGGGACACGCGGAGTTTGGTAATCCGGCGGCGTTCAATAGCTCGATTGCGCAGGCGTGCTGGCAGTCGTTTACGGTGACGCTGAAGGATGCGAAGTTCTTCAATGAGATGGAGAAGTTCAGCGGGAACCAGGCGGGCACGGGCGGTTTGGTGACGTTTAAGGATTCGAACTGGTTGCTGTCGATTGTGCTGGCTTATCAGCCGCATTTCCGGAATCAGCCGGAGGGGGTGCAGGTGTTTTGGGGCTATGGTTTGTTTCCAGACCGCCTTGGGAACTTTGTGGCGAAGCCGATGGGTGATTGTAACGGTGCGGAGATTTTGCAGGAGTTGTGTGGACACTTGCGATTTGATTTAGAGACGGTGGCCACGGCGAATTGTATTCCTTGCCGGATGCCTTACATCACGAGTATGTTTATGCCGCGAGATAAGAGCGACAGGCCGTTACCGGTGCCGGTGAATTCGAAGAATTTGGCGTTTGTGAGCCAGTTTGTGGAGATTCCGGAAGATGTGGTTTTCACGGTGGAGTATTCAGTAAGGGCGGCGCAGATGGCGGTATATGAGTTGTTTGGGATTACGCGGAAGGTGCCGGCGGTGACGCCGCATGATAAGTCGATGAAGGTGCAGTTGGAGGCGGTGGTTAAGGCGTTCGCGTAGATAGCAGGGGGTGCCGCATAATAAACAATGGCATCCCATGAACAGCTTCATACGGCTTAGCTTTTTACCGCACACGCATAACCTGTCTCTTCTGCTGCTCCGAGTTTTTGTAGGGACGAGTTTGTTCCTGAGGCATGGGCTTGAGAAGATCACAGGCTTCTCTGCGATGGTGCAACACTTTCCAGACCCGCTGCATATTGGTGCGCAGTGGAGTCTGGGATTTGCGCTTTTTTCAGATGCGCTGTGTTCGCTGCTGTTGATCATCGGATTGGGTACGCGGTGGGCGGCGTTCTTCGTTGCGGTGAATACGGCGGTCGCGTTTACGTTTGTGCACCGCTTGCACCTTTCGGGTGAACACAATGGTGAAGTGGCGTGGATGTATTTGGCCGCGGCGCTGGCGCTCTTCTTATCGGGTGCGGGGAAGTTCAGCGTCGATCATGGTTTGGCCAGCCACGGCGGTGGTGAGCATCATCATCAACGTGAAGGGCGTAGCCGGAAGAAGTTCAAAGCTGCGGCGCGATAACTAGTCCTTACCCATGGCAAAATAAGCGGCGGTGGGCAGTAACAAAACAATGGCTGCGGCCATGGCGATAACGAAACCGTGAGCCACCACCATGGAACTGATCCACACGCGCGCCGGCTGAAACCACGCGAGCACCCCGCCGAGACAAACAACCAGAATTCCGAGGGCCCAGGCAAAAGCCGCGATTTGTGTGGCGAGAATGGGACGCGCGGCATCTGCGGCGGCTTCGCGGCGGGCGCGGATTTGGGCGATCCACCACACGCGGCTGGCGTCGGGCACGGTGGCGATGGAGTGCGTTTCTTGGCGCGCGGCGGCAAAGGTGTCGGCCATGGCGACAACCTCGGAACAGCTGGTTCAACCGGCCACATGTTCGCGCAGAGTCGGTTCGACGGCGTGCGGCCAGCGGTATTCGAGCATAGCGGCGAGTGCTTGCGCTTCGAACTCGCAATGAATGGGCGTGTTCATCGCTTCACCTCAGCATGCCCCAGCAGGGCGGCCATCTTGCGTCGAGCGCGAGACAACATGGTCTTCATACTGCGCTGGCCCAAACCGAGGGTGGCGGCAATCTCTCGATGAGAAGCACCTTCGGCATAAGCGAGCCACAACATCGCTCGCTCGCGTGGGTTGAGTCCGTCCATGGCGCGCGTAAAATCGGCAAGACGTTCGGTGGCGGCGGCTGAATCGCGGGCGGCGACGTGCTCAATTTCATCTCCGGCTATATCGGCAAAGGGACGAACCGTGGCGCGCCGGCGGGCGTCTCTGGCCAAATTCGTGGCAATCTGATAAAGCGCGTTACGGCGGTGGGCTTCGCTTTCGTAGGTTTTCGCGGCACGCAGAAAGCGATAGAAGGCTTCCTGCAGAAGTTCGTCGGCCAGTTGGCGGTCGGCGGTGATGCGGGCGAGATAGGCCCACACGCCGCGGGCGGTTCGGTCATAGAAGGCGCGAAAGGTCTCCTCGTCCATTACGAATTCCGTACAGCGGTCGTTGGTGGCATCGACGCGGCTGAGTTCGGTAAACGTTAGATCCCGGGACATGGGTTTATGGCCGTCCTCATTGTCGCGCACTCGCCACCGTTGATCTGGCCGTTGGCGTTTCGATCAATCCGAGACGGCGCGAAATCAGATAAGAGACCACAGCCGAAATCACAAATCCGATGCCGAGCGCGACCCCCAGTACACCCAAAGCGCGCAGGGGCTGAACGGCGTCTTCCGTAATCCGGTTGCTGACGATATCCAAACCAATGCCAACGGCGGCGACTACCAGGCCCGCCTGCAAGGACCACAGAATCCGTCCTAGGGGCGCTGACACATTGCGTGGACTTGCTTCGAGCGAAATGGGAGAAGATTCCAGGAACTTGGCTCCGGCGGGCGATTGGATGTAGGCGAGGAGGTCTTCGTTGGAGGCAAAGCGATCAAGCAGTTTGGTGTGCGCGTCGGTTTGCACTTTGGTGAGGCGATTCCAACGGCGGTAGTCGACCAGGGTGCGGATTAACCAGATGATTAAGCCGGCAGCGGTACAGAAGCCCAGGAACAAGCCGAAGCCCGCGAGGATGTCGCGCCAAAAATCGAGAAGCTGCTCGGTGTGCGGTCGCGCGACATTCGGACTGATGTAGAAGGAGGGATTGTGGATGATCTCTGGATGGGCCGTGAGAAACGCAGCCAGCGCGGGATACGGCGTGAGGTAGGACTGATTCGTGAGGAGGCCCGGATCTAACGCCAGCACATTGCGCAGCGACGGAGGATAATGATCCAACAATTGCGATAAATCGTTTTTGGTGCGTTCGGCGTCGGGCTGTTCTGCGGGGGCGACCGCCGGATTCGCCGTTTGCGCGTAGCCATTGAGAGAAAACAAGCTGATGAGCGATGCGGCCAGCAGACCGAGTCTGAATAGTTTTCTAATTTGCATTCTGACCACTAGGTACGCAAACGCGGGGTAGAGGTTAACAGGCAGCTGCGAAATTAGTTCACAAGCGGCGGCGGCACGGATGTGTCCGCTGGTTGAGCGAAGTACTCGTCATAAATCTCATCGTTGAAGAAGCCGGCGATTTTGACATCTTTGAGCGGCAGCGTAATCACAAACCCGTTCGGATCAAGCAGGGGATCTTTGAGCACCGCATCGTAATAAACGGTGCGGCGGGTCTCCAGCGCATCTTTGTCACGGTAACCGCTGATGAACGGAAGCAATCGGAAATATTGTTCGAGCGGATCAAGGTTGGGCGATTCCACTACCCAGCCTACATACCATTTGCGTGAATCCAAGGTCAAAGAAATCAGTCGCTTCTTGGTGGCTGCTTCGTCTAAGAGCCGCAACAAAAAATTACCGCGCGCATTGATTTCCATCGCCTTCGCCTTGTTCTTTTTGATAAACAAATTCACCAAAAGAGCGCCCACTGGACCGAGCAACAGGGAAATGGCACTGGTGCCGGAAAAAGGGAATGGGGAAAAGATGCTCCAGTAAGTCTGCAGCGGTTTACCTAAAGGAGTCAGGCCGAGCAGAACGGTTGTAAGGCGGCCAAGGATGGAGAGCCCCACGCCCGCAATGGCCGCCTGAAAGAGAAGACGATAGCCATCGAGCCGCTGCGCCGCAAAGCGGAAATAGTGCGTTAAGTGTACAAAGAGAAATCCGCCGATCAACGGCAGAAGAAGCAGGTTGTAGGGCATCCGCCGTTAATTAGTCGCGGTACCTTACGGGTCGGATAAACGTGACGCCAGGCTTGCCGCGCAAGCGCTCATGATCTTTGGATAAACGATCAATCGTTTCGCGAACTCCGGGATCGCGCAGAAGTGCATTAACGTCAACAACCGTATGGCCGCTGTAGTTCACGTGTGCTATTTTTTCACTATCTGAATCGGCCATTTGTTGCACCTCACTACCCTTAGAATAACGCTTTTGCTGGTTATACGCGAGTTCTTAGCGAATAGTCTTCATCCACGCGGGTGAGATTGGGACTGTAATACGGGTCGTGCGCAATCACCTTTTCCCACTTAAACTTCATGGCCGCCACCTCTTCCGGATGCGGAATCAGGTCTTTCGAAGTTTTGGAAAGTGATTCGTGGTGATACAAGACCGCGTGCGGCGTATACAGAACGCGATAGCCGCTGGCGCCCATCTTGAGGCACAAATCGACGTCGTTAAACGCCACCGCAAACTGCGATTCGTCGAATCCACCCACCTGCCAGAAGACATCCGCGCGTGTCATCAAACAGGCTCCGGTGACCGCACTGACGTTGCGAATAATATCGGGGAAATCAAAGTAGTGGCCGTACGCTCCATTCAAACCTTTGAAGGCGTGCCCGCAGTTGTCGAATAACCCCATCACTACGCCGGCGTGCTGAATGGCGCCGTTCGGATATAAAAGCTTCGCACCCACTGCGCCTACCTGCGGCCGCATGGCGAGTTCCACCATGGCTTCGAGCCAGTGCTCTTCAATCACAGACGTATCGTCATTCAAGAAAAGCAACAGCGGGGATTCGCACTGGCGCGCGGCTGCGTTGTTGATGGTGGAAAAATTGAATGGCTTGTTGCGCCAATCGATGTAGCGTAAATTCGGATGCTTGCTTTGATCTTGAAAAACCAGTTTCTCAATCGCGTTGCCCTTGGAGTTATCAATAATCACCACTTCGTAATCGGCATACGAAGTTTTGGCAAACAGGCTTTCGAGGTTTGTCCGCAAGACATCCACTTTGCCGCCCGAGGCGATGATGATGCTCACGCGCGTACCGGCGGCGACGGGATAGCGCACGCGCCAACGTCCCGGCACCGCCCCTTCCTCCACTGTTCCGCCGGTGTTCGCGCGGTCGCAATAACACTGAATCGCCCGCCGCGCCGCATCAATGGCGTAATTTTTGTTTTCGATACCACTAGCGGTGGAAGCCGCACCCGCGCGCCAATGATAGAGAATTTTGGGAATGTGTTGTATGCGTTGCGCCAGTTCGGAGGCGCGCAACACCAGATCGTAATCCTGGCTACCGTCAAACGCCGGATTAAAGCCGCAGACCTTCATGGCTAAATCGCGACGCAACACTAGCAGATGGCAGACATAATTTTCGGACAAGAAAAGATCGGGCGACCAGTCGGGTTTAAAGAACGGGTCAAAGCGCACGCCGCTGGCGTCAATCTTGTCTTCGTCGCTATAAAAAAGGTCGCTATTCGGATTCTGGTTGATCGCTTCGCAAACATACGCCAAGGCGTTCGGCGCAAGCGTATCGTCATGATCCAGCAGCGCAATAAAATCTCCGGTGGCCATTTGCCAGGCAGCGTTAGACGCGCGTGAGATACCGCCATTCTCGACACTGTACTGAATCTTGATACGCGAATCGAGCTTGGAATAACGCTGCAGTACTTCAAGCACCACGGGATCTGACGAGCAATCATCGCAAATGCACAATTCCCAGCGCGGGTAAGACTGGCGCAACACCGAATCAATAGCCGCCTCTAACTCTTCGCGCTTGGTGTTGTAGACGGGCATTACCAAGCTGATCTTCGGCTGCACCTGGAAAGAAGAAATTTTCAGTTCGATGATTTGCGATTCCGGCCGTTCAAACTCATAAATCCAACGTTCGTAATCGGAGGCAAAACCTCTGTCATGATCAATGTCAACGAACGTCTTGGCCTCGCGTACGACCGTACCCTTGACCAACGCGCGCAACAAAATCGAGTGCCGTCCGGCAGGAAGTTCGAGCGAATCGAATTCCGCCATGAACCCAGCGCGGCCCGTCTTGTCCAGATTGGGCAGCGACTTTTGCACATCGGGGCGCGGAATGTAAGGTTTGACTTCCATGAGCGGCAGGCCTGGAACGGAGACTTGGACGGTGTCGACACCACCTTCCGCCGCAGCCCAACCTCGGACGGTAATCTTGCCACTACGCGGACGGCTGTCGTCAGGATTTGGTTCGTCGCAAATTAAGTGAGTATTGCGCCGAGCAATCAGGCCCGAATGGCCATTGGAACCGTTCTTGTATTGGCCGCCTTCGCCGGGCATGATGGCCTTCACCACGCCGCCCACAGCGCGCAGCGTACGCCACAACCGGCCAGTGACCACATCCATCAAAATGCGCTCAACGCGCACCAGCGTCGCCTGCTGGCTGTTCACCTGGCGCTGCTGCTCTTCGAACATTTCGAGCAGGCGTACAAGTTGCCGCTCAGACTCTCTGAGTTCCGATCTCAGCTGGCTTACCTCGGCGCGCGAGGCCGCCAGTAGGTCTTCCAGCGAATCGGTCTGATTCATGGTCTTCAAAAGCGTATCCGATCCATCAGTGTAGCAACGTGTTTTACACTTGGGGCTTGCCTCGCAAGCTCGGTCAACATTTCCTCACCTCCGAATCCATCTTGGCGCAGATTGCCGCCGCGGCTGGACAAACTCACCCGGAATGCATTGTGGAAATCGGCCCGGGTCGTGGCGCGTTGACGCGTCACTTGTTGCCGCTGTGTCAGCAACTCCACGTTATTGAGTTAGATGAGCGATTGGTCCAATTTCTAACACGCAATTTTCCCGATCGGCCCAGCCTCCACATCCACCACGCCGATGCGCTTGACGCGGACTTAGCGCAATGGGGTCCGGCGGTGATTACCGGTAATCTTCCCTACTACATTACGTCTCCCCTTGTGGAACGGTTCCTGAAACTAACGCCGGAATTTCCGCTGGCGGTTTTCCTCATGCAGTTGGAAGTGGCCGAGCGACTGTTAGCCAAGCCACATTCGCGCGATTACGGCTATCTCACCGTGGCCACACAACTGGTTTGCGAAGTAGAACTGGTTTGCAAGGTGGCGCCTTCGGCGTTTTCTCCTCCGCCGAAAGTGGAGTCGGCCGCATTACGGCTCAAGCGCCGGGCGCAATTGACTCCAGATTTGGCGGACCTTCTGAAATTTGTGGGACGCTGTTTCACGCACAAACGCAAAACGCTGCGCAACAATCTTCGCCCTTTTTACGGTGTGGCTGTTGACGCCTTACCCGAAGCTGGGCTGCGTGCGGAACAACTGCAACTAGCGCAATTTGCCGACCTGCGCGCGCGCCTCCGTTCAGACAGCGGCGGACAGTAAGAATTGGTTTTCCGGCTGGCCCGGCGTCTCAGTCTTAAGAGTGAACAAACCGCCGGCGAAACGGTCGCCCGGTTTGGCGCCGGCTGCGGCTGTCGTGATGTACAAGGTGCGCAAATCGGCGCCACCGAAAGTGCAGGTGGTCACGTTGGGCGTGGGCATCTCAACCACGCGGTCAATCGCTCCGTTTGGCGCAACGCGCACTACGCAACTTCCGCCGTAGCGGCAATTCCACAAGAAACCTTCTGCATCCATGGCAGACCCATCGGGCGAGCCGCGGCTGAAATCGCGAAAGAAAGGCCGCTCATTCGTGATGTCTCCGCTGGCTGCATCGTAGTCGTATTGATAGATGAGATTCGCCATGGAATCGGCAAAATAGAAAGCTGTGCGCTGCGCATTCCAGGCGACGGTATTGGCAATGCCTAAACCGTTTCTGAACTCTTTCACGGTCAGATCGGGATCAATACGGTAGAGCGCGCCATGACCGTTTTCGAGACTTCCGGGTGAACCGTCCGCATTCACGTTGTTCCACATGGAGCCGATCCAGAGTGACCCTCGCGGGTCGGCGCGCGCATCGTTGCAACGAACCTTTGGCCAACCTGGAAGTTTGAACGCGTAGTCGCGGCGCGTGTCGCGCGCGGGTTCCCATAGGATCAAACGAGAGCCCAGGACAACGGCTAACGTAGTGGGTACCGACGTGAGAATCATGGCGGTCACGGGCTCGTCAAAGAACCATGTTTTCACGTTGCCGCTGGCGGCTTCAAAGCGGTGGATTAAGAATCGATTGATATCGGTCCAATAAAGTGCATTTTCCGCGGCATGCCAAACGGCGCCTTCACCGCAGATATCGCCCACAGGAGCTACACATACAGGTTGTGGCATGGCGGGTTAGTCTTTCGCTTCCTTTTGCATGCAATTCAGCTTTCGTTCGGCGCGGGTTGGGGGTTTGGGTGTGTAGATGGTTGGTGCGTAGCTTTCAGGACCTGGGCCGTCCGCAAAGGGCCCTGGGCCGGGATCAACGGTCTCGATGCGCCAGTGCTGCCGTTCATCCCTCTCACGCAGAGCAAGATGGAGACCGTCCGCGTCCGACTCGATGGCGTTGCAGCTCAGCCTGTTTACGATAGTTGTTTCGCCGCCATCAAAAGTCAGATAGAACGACCATTGCTGGCGTTGATTTGCATTCAACGGCGCCAGATGAATCGCGCATCCAGCTTTGCGGGCGCACTTGGGCATTGGCTCCAGCACCGCACCGGTTAGCCGGTTCACCAACTTTCGATACGCGCCGTTTGTCTGGGGCACTTGCATGTAAACCCATTGCTGAACGGGAGCGCCGGTCCAATCTTGCCGGACAAGTTGGTGACCTTCAGCAGCTAACGCTTTTCCCCTTTCGTCGACAATTTTCACGCAAGGGCATTCGCGCGCAAACCCAAGCGAAACCAGGATGAGCGCAGCGCCGAAAAGTTTAAACATTCCCGCGTTTCATCTCGCCGGCTAAATAATCGGTTGCGCGCCATGCCATCGCCAAAATCGTGAGTGTTGGGTTCTTCTCGCTGGCCGTGGTAAACGCTGAACCATCCACCACGAATACATTCTTTACATCGTGCATCTGATTAAACGCGTTCAGCGGCGATTTCTTCGAATCATCGCCCATGCGGCAGGTGCCGTGTTCATGAATGGCGGAGCCGGGCTTATCCAACCAACCACGCTGGTAGGGCAGGATCTCGGCCTTGGCGGATTGCAGAATCTGCTCGGCGGTGTCGTACATCTCTTCCGCCATGCGGTGCTCGTTTTCACCAATCTGATATTCGATGTTCATGCGAGGCACGCCGTACATGTCAACGTTCGATTCGTCGACAGTGATGCGATTTTCAGGCCTGCCCAGCGTTTCGCCATAAGGATGGAGCGCCACCATGGCCGGATAACGCGATTTCACAGCCTTCTTGAAATCAGCGCCGAAGCCGGGCATCGACTTTGCATAGCCGGCATTTGCTTGTGCGCCGCAATCCCAGAACTGCATGCCGAAGCCGCGCAAGTAATCGCGCTTGCGGCCATCGCGGTGATTGAAGCGCGGCATATAAATATGCTCGCCGCCAATGCCGCTGTCATCATGCACCGGCCCATTCATCAGTTCGGGCATGAATCCATAAACGTGAAAGCGGATCTGCTCGCACAAATAACGACCAATCGCATCGGACGAATTACCGATGCCGTTTGGATGAGCCGATGATTTTGAATTCAGCAAAATGCGCGTAGAATCCACGCACGAAGCGCCCACAACGACAACGCGTGCTTTCACTTTGCGCTCGTCTTTGGTCTTACGGTCGAAATACTGAACGCCGTTGGCAAGGCCTTTGTCATCTACCAGAATGCGCGCCACCACGGCGTTATCGCGAATGGTGAGCTTTCCCGTCTTCATGGCGGGATCAATCAAATAATCAGACGAATTGAAAAACGCGCCCACGTCGCAGCCCGAGCCGCAAGCGCCGCAATAATGGCAAGCCGGGTGCCCGTTGTGCGGCTTGGTGAGAACAGCACGGCGCCCAGCCACAATGGAAACACCAATTTTCTGGGCTGCTTTCTGCAGCAGCCGCTCCCCACAACGCGGGGGCGGGGGGGGCAGCATGTACTTGCTGCCTGGCAGCGAATCCTGATCATCCAGCCCACCGCACACACCGATGAATTGATCGACCTTGTCGTAATAAGGCGCAATGTCTTTATAGCGAATGGGCCAAGGCACTTGCCAACCATCTTTCGCCGGACCTTCGAAATCGACGTCGGAATAACGGAGTGAAACACGCCCCCAAACGTTCGTTTTCCCGCCGCGACCCCAAACACGAATCAACTCAAACGGCTTTTCGCTGGGCGTGACGTAAGGCTGTTCCTGCGTATCCAAATAGAATCCCGGTGCGCTTTGGCCACGTTCATGCCGCGCCATGGCTTGCCACGGCTTGACATGGGTCCAAAATTTCGCACGGTCAAACCGTTCGCCCGCGTCAAGCACCAAAACACTTACGCCTTGCCGCGTCAAATTCCAGGCAGCCATACCGCCCGCCGCGCCGCTGCCGATAATTACCACGTCGTAAACAGGTTCTGTCTTCGGAGCGTTCATTGCGCATGCTCCTTCGAGTCTTCGGTGGCGGGCCAGTGCTCAGGATGGGTGCAGCCGGGAAAACTCGCGTTGAAGGTGTTGCCGTGATAGCCGAGTTCCTTCACCAAACCGGCCTCCGTCTTGTAATAAGTATCTACCGTAAGATCTTTCACTGTCTTGAAGAATCCGCTTCTCGCCGTGTCCGGATCGGTACTCAACGCTTGCAAGATAGCCACTTGCTGCTGCTCGGTGAGCAACGTGAAGGAGGAACCATTTACGGTATGCGACTGCTCCGCCAGATACGCTAAGCCTTCTTTGAAGCGTTCTTGCAGTTCGGGCTTGGCGCCCACTTGCCGGTCAATCCAATGCGGCACACCGGCATCCACCGCGCCTGGCGTGTCGGTGCGGGGAATGATGAGATCTACGAGTTTCGAAAGGGTGTCGTAATCGCCCTGGCTGAAATACGCAGGCCCAGTAGCAACGGGAGCAGACACTTGCTCCAACATTTCGTGGACATGATGTTCAGCTTCCGGCGTATCCGCCAGCAGCGGCGATATGGCCGCAGACGTTGCGGCGGTGGCCAGTTTGATGAGTGCTGTTCTTCGGCTATGCACAGGATTGAGTATATTCTGTCGGGACAGATGCGTGAGCCACTAGAATAAAGGCTTGCCCCCGGAAGAAGCAGAGTTTGCGCAGCGCTTGGCCGCTGTGGAAGAACGCATTCAGCGTGCAGTCCAACGCTGTGGCCGCAAACGCGAGTCAGTTACGCTCGTCGCCGTATCAAAAAAGTTTCCTGCCGAACGCCTTGTTATCGCCTATCAAGCGGGGTTGCGCGAGTTCGGCGAGAACTACGTGCAGGAGTTTGCCGACAAACGCGCTGGCCTGACAAGCCTCACAGATGCCCGCTATCACCTGATTGGCCACTTGCAATCGAACAAGGCGCGAGTGGCCTGCGAACTTTTTCAGGTCATCCAAACGATCGATTCACCCAAACTTCTTAATCGCCTCAACTTGTCGGCTGGCGAGCGCGGTGTAACAATCGAAGCAATGATCGAAGTGAAGCTTTCCGGGGAGGAAAGCAAGAGCGGTGCCGATCCAGTTGTGATCCCCGCGTTGCTCGATGCTGCCGCCTCCTGCCCGCATATTTCGTTAACAGGCTTGATGACCATTCCGCCTTGGTCGGACGACCCGGAACCGGCGCGTCCCTATTTCCGGCAACTTGCCGCGCTCGCACGCCAATACAATCTGCCGAAGCTCTCCATGGGCATGTCGGGAGATTTGGAAACCGCCATTGAAGAAGGGGCAACGATCATTCGGGTGGGCACCGCATTGTTTGGCAAGAGACCCAAACCTGTGTCCGCATGACGAGCCGGCCGTTTTTCCAATTCGCAGCGCTGCTCGTCTTGGCGACACAATCTCTCTCTGCGCAAACCGGCACCAAACCGCCGGCCACCGACCGAAGAGATCTGATGGTTCCCATGCGCGATGGCGTGCGTCTGGCTACCGACGTGTTTCTGCCCACAGCCACGGGCCGCTTCCCCACCGTTTTAGTACGCACTCCCTATAGCCGCCATGCTCTGTCGATTCGCGGCTACCGTTTTTTTGTGCAGCATGGCTATGCGCTAGTGGTGCAGGATCTGCGTGGCCGGTGGGCGTCACAAGGCAACTACGGATTCATGCCGCAAGAAGCGCCCGATGGCAACGACACTCTTAACTGGATTGCGGCGCAGCCCTGGTCGAACGGCCGGGTCGGCATGGCCGGAAGTTCCTATCTGGGCGTGGTGCAGTGGTGGGCCGCGATTGAAGATAATCCCCATCTGCGCGCTATCTCGCCGATGTTTTCAGGCGACGACGAGTATACCGACCGCTACTACTCCGCCGGCGGCGCTTTGCAACTGGGGCACCGGCTGCTTTGGTTCGCAGAAAATTTTCCGCCTAAACCCACGGGACCGCCGCCGCTCGATACCTATATTAACCACCTGCCGTTGCGTACGGCCGACTCCGCCGCCGTTCAAAGGCCTCTGCCGCTTTGGCAACTTGCGCTCGATCATCCGTCACTCGATCTTTTTTGGCAGCAACAAAGTTTACGCAATTCGCTAAGCCGTATTGATGTGCCCGTGCTATCTTTCGGCGGTTGGTTCGATGCCTACGCGGCCAGTGATCTGGATGCTTTCAGCCGTTTGGCCAAACTCAACAAAACGATTGAAACCTGGATTGGGCCTTGGGCGCATAATCCCGGACTCCCCTTCCCTACCCGCGATTTCGGTGCAGAAGCCTCAATCGCTATGCGTTCCAAACAAGCCGATTGGTTTGACCGCTGGGTGAAGAAGCCGTCTCCGGCAGCGCAAGAAAACGAACCGGCGGTACTCCACATTTTCGTGATGGGCCCGGATGTTTGGCGCAAAGAACACGAATGGCCGCTGGCGCGTACGCGCTATACGCCGATCTATCTAGCCAGCGCCGGCAATGCCAACACTTCTGCCGGTAATGGTTTGCTGAGCTGGCAGCTACCGAGAAAATCGAAAGTTGACACCTTCACCTACGATCCGCGCAATCCCGTACCCACCAGGGGCGGCGCAGTTTGTTGTGAGCCGACAATCTTCCCGCCTGGGCCATTGGATCAAAGCGCTGTGGAAACTCGACAGGACGTACTGGTCTACACGTCTCCGCCCTTGTCTGAAGAAATCGAAGTCACCGGTCCGGTGCGAACGATTCTCTATGTTTCCACCAGCGCCAACGATACCGATTTCACTGCCAAGCTAGTGGACGTTCAACCAGACGGCAGACCGCTGCTGGTGACCGATGGCATCCAGCGTATGCGCTACCGTCTCTCGCTCAACACTCCGGTGTACGTGAAACGCAATCAGGCTTATCAGATCAGCGTAGATACTGGCGTCACCAGTTATGTCTTTGCGCCTCGACACCGCATTCGTCTCGAAGTTTCGAGCAGCAATTTTCCACGCTTTGATCGGAATCTGAACGCAACCGGAGCTAATGCCGACCAAACAAAACCCGTCAAAGCGCGGCAGACCGTGCTTCATCAGAAGGGCTACCCTTCCGCCATCATTCTGCCGGTTATCGCACGTACGCGCATGACCGCCAGTCAGCGATAGGTTATCTGGTTTGCAAATAAGCCGCCGCGGCCCGCGCTTGATCGGCATCCAGATCGCGCGTCACCATGGTCATCTCCGGCGAATGCTTACGGTCACCTTTGCTGAACTTTTCTAACTGATCAATCAAGTACTCCGCATTCTGCCCAGCCAGCCGTGGCGCAGGTCCGCGTCCCGCCGCATCTGGGCCATGACATGTTGCGCACGCCAGAACTTTTTGCGCGGGAATTCCCTTGTCAAACAGTTCTTTCCCTTGCATCACCAGCGCGCCGCTCTCGGCATGCCCGTGCGCCGGCGGCTGCCTGGCATACCAAACCACCGCGGCCTTGATCTGTTCCGGAGTCTCCGCGTGAGCAACGCCTTCCATATTCATGCGCTCTTGGCGCGTCACATTGCCCGCCGCTTTCTTGGAACCCATTACCTTCAACGCCCACCACAACGCTTCATCCACCGGCGGCCCCGAGGGCTCTCGAAACGCCGTCATTTTCTTTTCCGCATAAGCGGCATCCAAACCTGCCAGCTTTGGAAAGTAGGGCAACGGTGTGTTGCCATCCACTCCATGACAACCTGAGCAGTATATGGTCACCAGCTTCGGTGCATTCCAACTCTTTTGTGCCCACGTGTTTGAGGCAAAGGAGAATAGCGCGATAACTGCCGCCGTAGGTATGAATGACTTTTGCATAAGATGAGATGCTCCCTTGATCAAAACGCGAAGAAAAGACTGATCCACAGCGTATTGTTATCGCTTGGCTTGCGGCCCAGGCCATCGATGTTGCTGGTCAGGCCATTGAATTTAGTAAAGCCGGTGTACTGCACGCTGGCTAAGATATTCTGCGTCAACGTTCGATCCACCTCCAAAACGTAACCGGCGGTATTTGGTTTGGCGGTGAGTTGATTGCCGTTGGGATCAGAGATGCTGTACAAGCCCGATTCAGCGCTGCCATTGCTAAAGAATGCGCCGCCGGTAAATGTCCAGCCATCGCCTACGGTGTACGCGCCGTTGACATTCAAGGTCTTCAAATTGTCGATCGGGTTCGAAACGTTCCCGAGCGGATAGCTGCCGCTCCATGTTTGCTTCTCATAAATGTAGGAACTGCGGAGGGTGAACTTGCGGGTATCGCCCAAATGCTGATACTGGGCATCGAAGCCAGTATCCGTGAAAAGATCGGTGGGTCCACTCGGTGTACCGCTATCTGGATAGACTTTTGAGCGCATGCCGAAGGTGCCAACCATGAACACATTCGCCGCATGTTCCTTCGTCCAATACGCCCGCCAGTAAGGATTAAACCCTTTAAGATATTGCGCCCCGCTTTGATAGGAAGTGCCCGCATTCATAAAGCGGAAGAACCCATTGCCGACACGGTACATCGAAAGCTCAACGTAAAACTGCCGGTCAAACAGCGCGTACGCCCCAATGCTGCCTGTCTCTTGCGCGAGACTCGCGATCATCGGACTGGCCGGTGCGCCCGGTGCTTGCGGGGCGCCATAAAAAGGAAATCCCCAGCTTGGCACGGTATTCCAAACATCTTGCAGCGTGGGATCGTTGTTGCTGTCAATGCCGACCAGCAGTTCGCTATTGCCCGGGTGAAAAAAATGCGTTGCGCGAATGTCGATAGGGCCAGATGCGCCCTTCCAACCGGGGAAACCATTGCTGACTCCGTATTCAGCGAAAATTCCGGCGAAGTTGGTAATCTTCGTGCCCAGCTCGGCCGTAAATCCATACGCTTCCGGCAAGCCGTTCTGCGTGACCACCGGGTTGCCTTGGGCATCGTTGGGCTGCGCCGCCCAGTTCACACCTACTTGCCCGAGCACACCAAACGGCACATAGTTGAAGCCTTCTTTATCAACAAGCGACTTACCTGCTGTGTAGCCCGCCAGTTTGAAGAATCGGCCCCATGGCGTGAGTTGCGGCCAATTTCCACCAATGTGGCAAGCCGCGCACCGTTGTCCAGTTTGCCTTGCGAAAGAGGGCAGAGCTTGAGCGTTTGGCTGAATGACATTTCCAATAACAACCGATAAAAGGATATTGATGAGGATTGCTGCATAGCGCTGCGCGGACTTTTGCATAACGTGTCAACGTGTGTGCAAGTCAAACGCCATCGAGTGCGCGTTGCAGAATCAATGAGTTGGGTTCGCTTGAGCCCGCTTCATAGCGTGAGATGGCGCACCTCATTGACCACCGACGGTCATATCACGCGTACCCTCAGTCGAACGTCACTACAATCACGCCCGCCACAATCAGCAACCCGCCGAGCGCTTTTCCCCAGGTCAGCCGCTCGCCTAAGAATAGTGCGGCGAAGCCAATCACCAGAACTACGCTTAACTTATCAATGGGCGCCACGCGCGACGCAGGTCCCAGTTGGAGGGCCCGAAAATAACAAAGCCAGGAGAGGCCTGTGGCCAAGCCTGAAAGCGTGAGGAATAACCACGTCCGGTTGGAGGGCACATGAAAGCTGCCCTCCGTACGCGTGGCCAGTGCAAGGGCCCAAGCCAAAAACACAACAACCGTGGTGCGCACCGCAGTGGCGAAATTAGAATCCACGCCGGTCACACCCAGCTTGGCGAAAATCGCCGTCGCGGCCGCAAAGAGTGCCGATAGCAGCGCCCAGAATACCCAAGACATCTTTAACTACGTCAAGCCATGTTCAATGGCATAACGCGTAATCATCGCTGTCGAATGCAGCTTCAGCCGGTCCATAATGGCGGCCCGGTGAAACTCCGCCGTACGCACCGATATACTCAACCGGCTAGCAATGTCCTTCGCCGAACAACCCTGGGCAATCAGGCGTAGCACCTCGATTTGGCGTTCCGTCAGAGCACCGTCTGCCGGAAGATCCTGCTCCGTCTGGATCGTCGAACCGGAATACTTGCCGCCGCTCAAGACCGTGCGAATCGCAGTCAGCAATTCCTCCATCGGCGCGCGTTTGGAAAGATAGGCTTTCGCGCCCATATCCAAGGCGCGCTTCATGAACGCGGTCTCGGTATGCATCGAAAGAAACATCAATTTCAATGCGGGATGCTTCGCTAAGATCCGGCGTGCTACTTCAAAGCCATCGCCGTCGGGCATGCGGACGTCTAACACGGCCACATCCGGTCTGAATTGATCTACCGACTCTTCAAAACTCCTCAGGGTGTCTGTCGTCTGAACGTCAAAGTGCGGAGCCGCCATTAGCGACAATGCGTCGAGCACCAACTGGTGATCGTCAGCAAACAACAGCTTCGGTCGTGACTGAGCGGTTTGGGTGCCTTGTTCCATAAATCCCCCCTTTCCTCCTCGTACGTAGATTCACGAGACCAGAGATTTGTTCCAGGCTTAAATAACCGTATTATTGCGCAATTCGAGTAAATCTGTTGCGTATTTATTTCGAAACTGTCATTTATTCTGGTTTCTGCCCTGCCGGGAGACTGAAATAGAAGGAAGAACCCACTCCTAACTGAGACTCGACCCAGATGTCTCCGCCCGCCCGCGTAACAATTTTTTTGCAAGTTGCCAAACCAATGCCGCTGCCCTTGACGCGCGAACCATGCCGCCGCTGGAGCGGCAGGAAAATGCGTTCGAACCATTCCGGCTCAATCCCCACACCGTTATCGCGAACTTCAATCATCCACTGAATGCCATCTTCGACCGCGCTAATTTCCACGCGCGGCGGAACATTGGGCTGGCGATACTTGATCGCGTTTGATAAAAGATTCTGAAACAACTGGTTCAGGGCTTGCGGCCGGATAAATAGTTTCGGAAGAGGCGCCGACTCAATCACCGCGCCCGACGTAGCGATGTCCTTCCGCAAATTCTCCATCGCCGCGCTCAGCGCTTCGCCCGCATCGGTCTCTTGCTGCGCGGCAATCGCGCCTTTGCCCGCCAACGCATGCGCCAGAACGGCGTCAATCAGATCGGACATTCGCTCCAGGCTTGAAGAAATCTGACGGAGACACGTCATCCCTTCTTGATCCAATTGCTGCGCATGACGGCTGGCCAGTAAATCGGTTAACCAGCGCGCCGTGGTAATGGGCGCACTCAGATCATGCGAAGCAATGCGCGCAAACTCCTCAAGTTCTTCGTTCGAACGCTCCAACTCCTCCGCCATTTGCCGCAAACGCTGGTTGCTGGCATCGAGTTCGCGCTCCATTTGTAGACGCGAACTAATGTCGTTGTGTGTCGAAATCACCCGCGGCAAATCGCCATTTTCGCCCGGCAGCAGCGCCCACTCTGTGGAGATCAACAGCCAGCGGCCATCTTTGTGTTGCTGCGGAAGATCGCCCTGCCAGCTTCCGTTTTCCAGCAGATGCTTCTGAATTTTTTCGAACGGCTCCGTGAACTTCGTCTTGAGGAGCTCATGCGACTTTCGGCCAAGCGCTTCCGCCTCGGTCCAGCCGTACAATCGCTCACAGCCGCGAGTCCAGTACTCAATGGTGCCGTCAAACCTTCGTATCAGAATGTTCGAACGGTTCAGAGCTCCCGCTAAACTAGCCTGCAATTCATTCTGCGTCAATCGATCTACCAATCAACAAAAATCCCTTTAAACCAATACCCGCGGAAGTACCAATGGCTATCCTGGTTCTGTCATCTTCTTGACGTTGTCCATCTTCTGGCGGAATTCCGCCACTGTCAGGTAGCCCAATTTGACGCACGATTCCTCCAAGCTGGAACCATCCAGATGTGCCGTTTTCGCAACCTTGGCAGCTTTGTCATATCCGATAGATGGCGCTAGGGCTGTAACTAACATCAAAGAATTTTTGACATAGTAATCAATCCGGGCTTTATTTACTTCTATGCCGGTTGCGCAGAATTCAGTAAAGCTGCGGCAGGAGTCGGATAAGAGGCGGACCGAGTGCAGGAAGTTATAGATCATCACCGGCTTGAAAACGTTCAATTCAAAATTACCCTGCGAGCCGGCAAAACCGATGGCGGCATCGTTGCCCATCACCTGGACCGCCACCATGGTAATTGCTTCGCATTGCGTAGGATTCACTTTGCCCGGCATGATGGATGAACCCGGCTCATTTTCGGGAATATTGATTTCGCCCAAGCCGCAGCGTGGGCCTGAGGCCAGCCAACGAACATCATTGGCAATCTTCATCAGCGAGGCGGCTAAAGCCTTTAAAGCCCCGCTGGCGAAAACCAATTCGTCGTGAGCCGCCAGCGCGGCAAATTTGTTCGGGTGCGAACGAAAGGGAATGCCAGTAAACTCCGCAATCTTGCTCGCTGCCCGTTGGGCAAATTCAGGATGCGCGTTCAACCCCGTGCCGACCGCCGTGCCGCCAATGGCCAGATCCAGCAGGCCGTCGCAGCCAATGTCCAAGCGGTGCAGATCACGGTCTAACATTGAAACCCAGCCTGAGAATTCCTGTCCCACCGTAATCGGTGTGGCATCTTGCAAGTGGGTGCGGCCAATCTTCACGTCATCGGCAAAAGCCTTGGCTTTTTGATCGAGAGCATCTCGCAGGCGCTTCACTTCTGGAATCAGCTTCTCGCGCACCACGCTCACGGCGGCAATGTACATTGCCGTAGGAAAGGTGTCATTCGACGACTGCGACATGTTCACGTCGTCATTCGGGTGAATCGGCTTTTTGCTGCCCATCACCCCGCCCGCCATTTCAATCGCGCGATTCGATATCACCTCGTTCGCGTTCATGTTGGTCTGCGTGCCGCTGCCCGTCTGCCAGATGCGCAGCGGAAAGTGCTCGTTCCATTTCCCGGAAATCACTTCGTCGGCAGCTTTCACAATCAAGTCGGTTTTTGTTCGATCCAATTTCCCTAGATCATGGTTCACCAAAGCGGCACAGCGCTTGAGAACCCCAAAAGCGCGGATAAGTTCGGGAGGCATGCGGTCTTCGCCAATATCGAAGTGATGCAAAGAGCGCTCGGTCTGCGCACCCCAATAGCGGTCATGAGCAACTTCTATGTTGCCCATGCTGTCGGATTCGGTGCGTGTCGAAGTAGAAACTGTCATGGCTCCTTCCATTTTGTAACGGCGCGTATGAAGAAGTACGGAGTCCGCGCGCGAAAGGGTTGTTTGCTTGCCCGAACATGGTACAGATTGACACATGGACAAACTGTCCGCAAGCACAAGAATTTCGACGATATGAAGGCGGACGAATACCGCTATTGGCAGAGCCAGCCGGTGCACGAACGAATGGATGCAGTGGAAGAGATGATTCAAACTGCTTACGAACTGAAAGGCTGCAAGATGGAGCCCGATGTACTAAGGCCTACAAAGACCTTTTGTTCGCATTCCATGCCCATGGCGTTA
>PMQB01000489.1:246-7958 GCA_003169195.1 Bryobacterales bacterium | reverse complement strand
GTTTCTCGGTGCTCGGAGCTATGGTGCTCGATAAGCCGCGCCTGCTCCAGGTGGAAAACATTTCCTGCGAAGCCACGCTTGGCGGTAATCTCATGTATTCGCGGAATGACGACGTCCCCGGCGTCATCGGCTTCTTAGGCACTTGTTTGGGCAAGAACGGCGTCAACGTGGCGAACTTTGCCTTGGGCCGCCAGGAAGAATCCACTCGCAAGAACAAAGGCCCGCTCACGGCCATTTCGATTGTCGAAACCGATTCCCCGGTGCCCGACAATGTCATTTCACAATTGTTTGAAAATCCCGCCGTGAAGTTCGCACGCCGCGTTGTTTTGTAACTCCACGAAATTCAAGGCGTTAAAAACTGGGTAAGACGCAGGCGTAAATTCCCGATACACTCTTACCCATGGATAGCGAAATCCAACACATCAGCGACACGGCCCTGCTCGTCGCAGCCGCGCGCGCTTCCGAGACGAAGCTGGAAGAAGGGCTTGTCCATGATCCCTATGCCGCACTGCTCGCCGGTGAGCGTGGTATCGCCATCGCCCAGGCCGGAACACCGTCCCGCTGGCGCTCCTTCGGCATCGGTTTGCGCTCACGCTTCATTGACGAATTCTTAACCACCGAATTGCAAACCGGCATGATTGATTGTGTTCTCTCCTTAGGCGCAGGTCTAGACGCGCGTCCCTGGCGCCTTCCTCTGCCCAACTCCCTGCGCTGGGTCGAAGTGGACTTTGCCCCCATTCTCGATTACAAACATAGCCTCCTCAAAGACGTCAAGCCGCATTGCCATCTCGAACGCATCGCGGCTGACGTTAACGAAAAGGACGATCGCCAAGGCGTGTTCGAATCGGCCATGGGCGAAGGTGGCCGCGTCCTCCTACTCACCGAGGGCCTTCTCTTTTATCTGCCCGCCGAAACCGTGCGCCATTTAGCAGTGGAAGCAGCCGTCTGCAGCCGCTGGATCATCGACATCTCTCCGCAAAGCGCTCTCCTGCTCTCGGGCGGCGGAGATGCTATGCAGAAGGCCTTGGAACTTCGCCACGAAACCCGCCTGGAGGGATCGGAAATCCTGGACGTCCTGCGCAATAACGGTTGGCTTGCCGCCGCCTCGAAAACCTTCATGAGGGACGGCGCGCCTTTCGCCATTCAGCGCATGACCAGAAACGGCTGGCAGCCTGATCCTGACTCGCCTAGACCTTTACCCAACGATCCATCCGGCGTCTGGCTCTTTGCCCGGCCAGCTTAAGCTTCGTCGTACACTGCGAACATGAAGTGTCGTTTCCTGCTGCTGGCGTTTGCAATGGTCGGAGGTCTCTCCGCCGCCACACCGCCTGCCAAGGTTACGTTCTACCGCGACATCGCCCCCATCGTCTACGCCAACTGCGCCCCCTGTCACCGTCCCGGCGAATCCGGCCCCTTTTCATTGCTCAGTTACGAAGACGTAAAACACCACGCCCTGCAAATTGCCGACGTCACCCGCACCCGCTTCATGCCCCCTTGGTTGCCCGAACCGGGTCACGGCGACTTCGCCGAAGAGCGCCGTCTGACCACCGAACAAATCGCCCTGATTCAAGCCTGGGTCAAACAAGGCGCCCCCGCCGGATCAAGCGCCCACGCCCCCGCTCCGCCCAAATTCAGTTCCGAATGGCAGCTCGGTCCGCCTGATTTAATCGTCCACGCCGCTCAGCCTTATCAACTCCCGCCCGATGGCGGCGAAGTCTTCTGGAACTTCATCATGCCCGTGCCTGTCTCCACCGTTAAGTGGGTCAAAGCCATCGAAGTTCGTCCCGGTACCGCGCGTGTTTTTCACCATGCCAACGTCATTGTCGATCGATCGCGCTCCGCCCGCCGCCAGGAGACCAAACCAGGGTTCGGCTTCGCAGGCATGGATTTATCTGTTGAAGAAGAAACCTTCGATCCAGATGGCCACTTCCTTTCCTGGAAGCCCGGCAGCGAACCGGTGATTGAGCCTGACGGCATGGCTTGGCGCGCCGACCCAGGCATGGACCTTATATTGAACGTCCACCTGCGCCCCACCGGCAAGCCCGAAACCATCGCTCCTGAAATTGGCCTCTACTTTACGGACAAGCCGCAAACCAAATTCCCCATGCTCGTGCAACTGGAGCACGACCTCGCCATCGACATTCCCCCCGGCGATAAAGACTTCCTTGTTTCTGACGATTTTCGCGTCCCAATCGATCTGAACGTCCTCACCATTTATCCGCATGCGCACTACGCCGGCAAATTAATGGAAGGCTACGCCACCTTGCCCGACGGCACGCGCAAGTGGCTCATCCGCATCCCTAACTGGGATCTCAGTTGGCAGGGCGTCTACCGTCTAAAGGAACCCATGTTTCTGCCGCATGGCACTGTCGTTTCCATGCGCTACCATTACGACAACTCCGCCGACAATCCGCGCAACCCCAGCCACCCGCCGCAGCGTATGACCTTCGGCAACAACGCCACCAACGAAATGGGCCACCTTTGGTTGCAAGTCTTACCTGTCGAAGAAGGTGATCAGCGTGCCATATTGCAGGAATCGTTGATGCGCCAGCGTCTCGACAAGTATCCTGCCGATTTTTCCGCCAACTACAACATTGGCGATCTACTCCTCACCAAAGGCGACGCAGCCGGCGCCATCCCATATTTTGAACGCGCCGCCACCGTCTCGCCATCGAGCGTCGTCGCTGCCACCGAATGGGGCATCGCCTTACTCACCGCTGGCCGCGTTCCTGAAGCCGAGGAACAATTCAAACGAGCCTTAGTGGCCGACCCACAATATACGAATGCGCGTTTCGGCTTAGCCAGTGTAGAGGCGGGTAGCGGCCGCTTTGAAGCCGCGGCCAGCGATTTCCAGGCCGTCTTGAAAGATCGGCCCGATGACGCCAAAGCCACCCAGCACTACGGCGAGGTGCTGATCATGTGGGGTGATGAACTTGCCAACTCCGATGACCCCGCTACCCTCGACCGCGCGGTTACTCACTACCGCGAGGCACTCGCCTATCGCCCTTCTGACGCCGATCTGCACACCACTCTCGGGATAGTGCTCGCTCGTTCACATAAATTTAACCAGGCTCAAGTGCAGTTTCAAGTTGCTTTAAGCATTGACCCGAATTTTCAGCCAGCGAGGGACGCTTTGGCCAAACTTCAGCAGGTGACTCGTAAACTGATAGAAAAATAATGCCTTGATCGCAACTTTGGGCTTGTTGTTTGCCCGCAAACCCGCTATCCTCACTTGTATCTATCCATTAGTTCGGTCGTAGTCATACGACCTATCCAAGCGCTGTTTTTGCTTTTTCTTCAATATAAGCCTAGTCGCTGCAAACCCATACTTTTTGTGAATTGTTTGAAAGCTTGAGAGGAGCCTTTTTGATCATGAGGATTCACGGTTCTACGCGTTTCTGCACTGCTTTAGCGCTAGCCGTTTTGTCGCTTTGTTTTCTGCACACACCGCTGGCAAGTGGACAAGTTTTGTACGGTGCGCTGGTTGGCACAGTTACAGATCCTAGCGGCGCTGTTGTTCCTGGAGCAACGGTCGTTGCTACCGGCAGGGATAACGGTCAGGTTCGCCAGGATAAGACAGATTCCGGCGGCCGCTTCAATTTGGTGAACGTGCTTCCCGGTACGTATGACGTAAAAATAAACAGCGCGGGTTTTCGGCCCATGGATCAAGTTGGCTTTGTCATCACAGCCAACAACGTTTCGCGGATTGATGCTCACTTAGAAGTGGGCGGCGTCTCCGATACCGTCACGGTCTCCGCCGAAGCGCTCATGCTGCAAACCGACAAAGGCAGCACCCAAACGGAGATCACCGGCACGGAAGTCACTTCCATGCCTCTGGGCGGCTACCGTACTTACCAGACTCTCGTCAACCTGGTTCCCGGCGCAATGCCCGGTGCTTTCGCCAATTCCACAACCGACGCGCCCGACCGCTCGCTCGCCACTCACATCAATGGCGGCAATGCGCAAACCAACGTCACGCGTATCGACGGCGCCATTAGCATCAATGCCTGGCTGCCCAACCACGTTGGCTATAACGTACCTGCAGAAACAGTCGATTCGGTCAACGTAACATCAAGCGCCGCATCGGCGGATCAAGGCCTGGCTGGATCTTCTGCCATCACGCTGATCACAAAATCAGGCACAAATGATTTGCATGGCACTGCCTTTGAAATCAACAACAATCAGGAATACAACGCCCGCAACTACTTCCTGAAAGCGGGCACCGCCAAACCGGATGCCATATACAACAACTATGGTGCCACCTTGTCCGGACCAATAATCAAGAATAAGCTTTTCTACTTCGTCAGCCTCGACGCTACGGCCCAAAAGCAAGTAGTCAACGGCACCTATACCGTGCCGACAGATGCTCAACGCCAAGGCAATTTTTCAGGCCTCACCAGCACGATTTATAACCCCAACACCGGCAACGCCAACGGCACCAATCGCGCCCCCTTCGCAGGGAACATCATCACGGGAATCAGCCCCATCGCCTTGGCAGCGCAGGCCTACTATCCTGAACCCAACTTGCCAGGCACCACCAATAACTATTTTGCCGATGCTCCATCCATCTTGAATCGCTATTACTTCGATACTAAGATCAACTGGAATCGCAACGATAAACACACCATCTGGGGCAAGTATGGCTTCATGCGCGCCACATCCGGTGGCACCGGCATCTTAGGCAATGCGGGCGGTCCCGATCCAGACGGCAACGCCGGTCCAGGACTCGGTCATACCTTCGTGCAAGTAGGAACCATTGGCCACACTTACTCGTTCTCACCCACAGTGGTGTTAGACGGCACACTGGCCTATCAGCGAATTAAATTAGAAGTCAATCCGCAAGGCTTTGGCACCGACTATAGTTCGGTCCTCGGCATCCCCGGTATCGACGGCTCAAACATTCTGCAAAGCGGTTTCCCCAACTTGAACATTGGCGCGTACGCGGCCTTCGGTACCCCCGATTGGATGCCCGAACGCCACACCGACGAAACCTACAGCCACAACGACAACGTGACCTGGACCAAAGGCGCTCACGAATTCCGCTTCGGTTTCGATATGGCCCGCATTCACTTGAACCACTGGCAGCCTGAATTAAGCGCCGGTGGCGCGCGCGGCTATTTCAACTTTGGCGGCTATGTTACCGCTCTCAACGCAACCGGCGCAGCGGCTCCCAGCCAGTTCAATGCCTACGCGCAATTCCTGCTCGGTATCTCCGATGACGTGCAGAAAGGGTATCAATACATTTTGATGACCGGCCGCGAATGGCAGTTCGGTTTTTACGCAAAAGATCGCTGGCAAGTTAGTCGTAAGTTGACTGTCGACTACGGTCTTCGTTACGAACTCTTCCCGCTCATGACCCGCTCCGATGACAAGGGCATTGAGGCTTTAGACCCTTATACCAACACCCTCTATCTCGGTGGCCGTGGAACAACGCCCTTAGATGCGGGCATCTCTGTAAGTCATAAGTTGTTTGCCCCCCGCATCGGCTTAGCTTACCGGCTCGACGAAAAGACCGTCATCCGCACGGGCTATGGCATGAACTTCGATCCACTCGCGTTCTCACGCCCTCTCCGTGGCTTCTATCCGCTGACCATCAACTATAACTATCCGAATCTTTCCACCTATGCTGCCGCCAATACCGCTGGCAACGGCACTTTGGTATCGGGCATTCCCGACGCCTCGGCCGCTTTATCCCTGCTCACCAGCCAACTGAACACCGGCGTTCTGCAGCTCCCGGGTAACGTTACCGAACGCAGCCCGTGGCAAGGCCCATTACACCGTGGCTATGTTCAATCTTGGAATTTCACTGTTGAACGCAAGCTGCCGTCTGACGTCATCGCCTCTGTAGCATATGTAGGTCAGCACTCGGTCCACTTAATGGCCGACGATAACATCAATTCGGAAGCGCCGGGTGGCGGTGTCGCTGGTTTACCCTTTTATCAACAATTCGGTCGCAGCGTCGCCACCAGTATGTGGGACGGTTACCTCAGCTCCAGCTTCAATTCCTTGCAAGTTGCCGCTAACCGCAACTTTAGTAAAGGTCTTTTGGTGAAAGCCGCATACACGTGGTCGAAAGCAATTGACTATGCCGACGACGATGGCTGGCAGAGTATGAGCTATAACTACGGTCCCACCTTCCAACGCAATCGGGCCGCGGCCGGTTTCGACCGCACCCAAAACCTGGAAATGTCCTGGGTCTACGAACTGCCTATGGGTAAGAACAAACAGTTCCTCAGCACCGGGCTGGTTTCTAAGATCGTGGGCGGATGGCAAACCGCAGGCATCATGGCCTGCTACACCGGCACCCCGCTTACCGTTGGCGCTAACGACAATCTCAACGACGGCGGCAGCGGTTTGCAAACAGCAAACCAGATTGCTCCTTTGAACTTCGTCGGTACAGTCGGCAGCAACGGTATGTGGTACAACCCCGCTTCCTTCGCATCGCCCACTCCCGGAGTTTTCGGCAACACCGGCCGCAACTCTATCCGCGGTCCAGGCATGTGGAACACCGATATCAACCTTAACCGGACGTTTGCGATTAGGGAACGTTTGAAGCTGACGTTTAAGGCAGAAGCTTACAACATGCCCAACACGTCGCACTTCAATTCGCCTGACGTCAATGTGAACGATGCGGCTTTTATGAAAATCACCAGTTCCACTGGAGAACGAAACCTCCGTTTCAATCTCCACTTGCAGTGGTAATCATGTAAGGGTGAAGCTGTTCGTCTCTAAACAAAACCGGTTCGGCCCACTAGACCTCAATCTAGTGCGCCGCGCCGGTTTTTTATTGTTTCTCTGCGTGGCTCCGCTGGCCGCTCAAAATGAAGCAGCCCTCGCCGAACAATCGCGCCACGCCAAAGATTTGATGGCGGCTGGACGATACGACGAAGCCATCCCCATTTACCGGCAAATGGTCAAAGCACTTCCCGCCAACCCCGGCTTGCATCTGAACCTTGGCTTAGCGGAAGAATTCGCCGGCCATCCCGACCGCGCCATCCCCGAGTTTGAACTGGTGCTCAAAGCGCAGCCTGCCAGCATTCCTGCCCTTACTTCGCTCGCCATGGCGCGTTTGCAGAGCCAGCAGCCCGCTCCTGCCATAGCACCGCTGCGCAAACTGCTCGCGCTGCAGCCAGACAACCGCAACGCCTGCGGCATGCTCGCGGGTGCACTCCTGGCTACCGATCATCCGGAAGAAGCCGCCGAGCAATATCGCAAGCTCAGTGCTGCCGATGCAAACGATGCCAAAGCTTGGTACGGCTTGGGCAGCGCTTATGAAGCCTGGGCCAATCACGCCTTTGACCAACTAACAACGCTCGCCCTTGATTCTCCCTATGCGGCGGCGCTCCTGGGCGAGTCCAGCCTTCAGCGCGGCCAGTATCGCAGCGCTTTCTTTTTTTACCGCAAGGCCGCGTTATCCTTGCCAAACCTCCGTAGCGTTCATGCTGGCCTCGCTCAGATCTATCGCAAGACCGATCACACGGATTGGGCCGATCTAGAGGACCATCGCGAAACCGAATTAGCCGCGAGACCTTGCACCACGAGGACCGCCGAATGCCTCTTCGCCGCCAATCAGCTTTTGCCTGCTGCCAAGGCCACAGCCATTCAACCAGACGCTCTCTTCTGGAAAACAAAAGCTTTGAATGCGCTCGCGATTGAAGCTTTTTCCCACTTAGGAGGTCTGCCTGAATCTCCCGAACTCCACGCCATCAATG
>PMQB01000489.1:0-240 GCA_003169195.1 Bryobacterales bacterium | reverse complement strand
GAGATTTCGATGCCGTGCTCCCTATGCTTCAGGAAGCGCTGAAGGCAGAACCCAAGGCTCCTGACTTGAACTTTATGCTCGGTGACACCTACCTGCAAACCCAGCAACCCGACAAGGCAGTCCCATTCCTAGAGGCAGCGCTGCAGGCCGATCACAACATGCTTCTCGCGCACGCCTCCTTAGGTTTCGCTCTGTCGCAAACGAATAAGACTACGGAAGCGATCCCGCATCTCGAACGCG
>PMQB01000350.1 GCA_003169195.1 Bryobacterales bacterium | reverse complement strand
TCACTCCAACCAACTTGCGGGAATGCATCGCCCTCGGTAACCAGCCAAACACCGCCTATAGCCGGGCCGCCTTGGCGGAACTCAACATTTTCGGCATCCACGACCAAGAGAGTGTCGGTGCTCACTGCCCCACGATAGTCCATCCGACTTCTGCTTTCAACTTTTAAGACTGGGAAATATGTACAGCAAACGGGACTCACGGTGGCGTAGTGAATGGTAGACGCCGATATCGGACAGTGGGAGCGGGTGCGGCGTCGGCGTTGACGTTCTCACTTGGATACAACGACGACTTCATTAGCCTGCTTTCGGCGGCGAAACACAAGCTTGTGGGACCGGACTAAAGAACCGCCAGCGAACCCGCGCCGTCACTTGGTGGACTCGAAACGCCAATACCGACAGTGGAAAATCTGCCGGACAGACCATCGGCAGCTCATCGCAGGTAGAGGTGGATCGATATGCGCCTGCTGATAGAAGCAATTGAGGTACTTTCACGATGATATCGTCATAAATTGGATCGACAACCTGGGGCATTTAGTTGTCTGGAGGTGACGTGGGAGCATTTCTTTTGTGGACGGCGCTCCTGTTGTTTGGCTTTCGGGCTGAGGCTAACGAGGCTAAAGGGTGGCTGACTGACGGACAGACACGTGATGTGGTTGCAGCAACGGTACACTCCCGATTTCCCGAACCCTGCTACAGCATGTATCACAACGAACACCTCGAAGGTTCGGTTGTCAGTTTTCGCAGCAATTCCCCAAACGAGGGCGCTTCGGTCTATTTTTACCGTGTCGCAAGCGATGACTGCGATTATATTGCGCTTGAGGACGGCAAGCCCGTTCGACGGAAGCTTGTAACAATGGACTGCTGCGAGTACGGGATCGTAGCCGTGGACCGCTCGACAGCGAAGAGCTATTGGTTTACCCAAGAGGAGGGTGCGGACGTATTTGAAAAGTTTGCAAGAGATGAGCACATGCGTCCCGACTTGCCCGCCTCCCGCTTGTTCGTCGCATTTTACCGGGAGATCGTCTGGGGTGACTCCGATGAAAAGGAAATCACGAGTCTGGAACAACTTCGAAAATCCGTCCAGCGCAATTTTGAATCTGCCTATTCCCCGTACGACAAAGACAGAGTCTGGGAGCGGAAATTCGAAATTTGGTGGCGCAGATTTCTGTCGAGGAATTCGCAATTGACTTTAGGAACGACCTACGAGCCAATTAGCGAGGGGACTAGAGTTCGCGGGTTTAGTTTGAGCGGCTTCAAGTTGACAGTTCCCCGGAGCGACGGGCCACCGAAAGGTAAACCAACGCTGTCTCAGTGGACGCTCCTCATCAAGTCGGATGGAACGGTTGAGCGTTTGCCATCAAAGGCCATCTACTCGAACCGGTGAGGTTCGGCATCATCACTTTTGACAAATTTTCTTCAAGGTGACGACAAAGTCACCTAAGTCGGCCTGTCTTTCCCATTTGACGGGGGTTGTGGCTGAAATACGCCGTTATCGTACAGTGGAAGATCCACTGGGAGAAGATGCGCTTACCTCGACCATTTGCGCTTAGCGCGATAGTTTGCACAATGGTAGCGCTCGTTCTTGCGGCTCTCATTTTGCGTCCGGTAATGGTTGCAAACTCGCTTCGCAATGAGATGCTTGAGTTTATTGAGGGACCATTCTCCGAGCAGCGTCTGAGGGAGTGGGCTGCTCGTCACGCTGCCACGCTCAAGTGTGACGGCACCACGTGCGAGGCTGATGCCACCGTGTATAACTGGCCTCTCCACGTCTTTGGGCTTGCACCGGAAACAAGGTTCAATGCAGAGATCGATACGAACCATGGAAACCTAGCGCAAACTGTGTTAAATCTTTCCAACATCAGTTATTCGGACAAGCCGAAAGGAGCTGCTACGATGCTCCTGGTGCATTTCACTCGTGACGGGGATACAGAGTCGAAAGTGGGCGCTCACGGTGTCCACGTTGGACAAGAGCCTATTGGCAAACTACCAACGGTTGTTTATTCGGTCGATTTGAACGCGGCCCCGCACAACTTGGCTTTGGCCTATGACATCAATGTGTGGTGCTTGGCGCGAATCGGGGGCTGTACTGGCCCTCAACAGGCACCAGAAGTGTGGACGCTACGAAGGCGGAAATAATTTGCTAGCGATCCTCGCTGAACAAAGAAAACTGGCACCTTAAAGCAACTTTAAGTTTCTGGCCAATTTAAGTTGTGGCTGAAACAGGCCGATATCGGACGACACCATCGTTCTTAACAGCGGGACCGTCGTGGGGCTGGCCAGCTCGCCAATACACCAAGTTCATCCGCAACCCGAACAAAGGTGACCGCGTCCGACTCGGTTTCAAAGGCCAGGGTGAAAGGGTGGCCGAGAATCAATTCGTCCACTAGGTTCTTCGCTTGAGCCAAGTCCAAGTGTCGCGTTCCAACCGTTCGTATGAGCTTAATGAACGAGATTGATTTGAACCCGGCTCGCCAACCGTTCACTTCCACGTTGGTCATCGATTGTTCCACCGATACTAAGAGCATCGTTCCTTCATCATAAACGCGCTTGCCGCAAAATGAGCGCTACACCATAGGCAGCGGGGATGGAGCCCGCTGTCAATGAAACGTGGAAAAACAAAGCAGAAGAGCGCCCCCAAGCGGGTGCTCCGGCTGCCGGATCTAGATCACGCAAAGCTATCGGTGTTGAACACTTTACGCTCACCAGAATCCGAGCGGGCCTATCGCTTCGCCATTGATGATTTCATTTCTTGGTACTTCTCTGAACCGCGCATTGCCTTCAATAAAACGGTTGTGCTTCGGTACAGAATCCAACTGGAGGCGAAACACTTGGCACCGTCTACCATCAACCTGCGATTGGCGGCTGTTCGGCGATTGGCTTATGAAGCCGCCGACGTTGGCTTGCTCAGCCCGGATCTTGCTGCCGGTATCCGACGCGTTAAGGGCGCAACCCGACTTGGTATTAGGCTGGGCAACTGGCTCAGCGCCGAACAGGCGAAGCAGTTGATACGTTCCCCGGATCAAGCGAAGCTGGGAGCCAAACGCGATCACCCGATCCTGGCCATTCTTCTTGGTTGCGGACTGCGCCGGTCGGAAGCGGCGCGGCTTAATGTCGAGCACCTTCAGCAGAGAGATGAAACCTGGGCCATCGTTGATCTGTTCGGCAAGGGTGGTCATGTTCGTTCCGTGCCGGTGCCGGACTGGGTGAAGCGGGCAATCGACTCGTGGGTTGCCAGCGCAAAGGTGGAATCAGGGCGACTGTTCCGCTGTGTGAGTAAATGTGGCACGGTGTGGGGCACACAAATCAGCGAGAAAGTGATTTGGCATGTCGTCAGGAAGTTTGCGGC
>PMQB01000497.1 GCA_003169195.1 Bryobacterales bacterium | reverse complement strand
CGAATGCTCCATCTTTTATCCCGAAGGCTCCGAAGGTTCCGCCGACTACATCCTGAAACACGAACCCATGGGCCACGCCGGCTTCCTCCGCCTCATCATTGAAGACGGCATCACTCGCCATCAACAACGTCAAAAGCCCTTCGAAGCCCGTCTCGCCTCCGATGGTGCCTTAACCTGCTACGCCTCGCGCAACTTGGCCAAAGGTGAAATAGTTATAGCAGGCGAAGCCAAGCCCCAGCGCTACGCAACCAAGGCCGATGACCGAGTCAGCAACACCCCTCCGACACTGCCTCCGTCGATAGTCCGTCTCCGCCCCGACAACACCAAAGACTGGGCACCTTTCCGCAAATCTCCAGCCAGCAATCTCGCATGGCTCGGCCTCGACCTAGTAGCCCAAAGATCTATAGCGAAAGGGGAGGAACTGTTGCTACCGATGTGATTGGCTGCAAGCGAACCAATCGCAAGCTAACTCCCAGCGCAATCAACAGCAAGCCACTCAGAAACATCACAACTCCCACCCACCCATACAGCTTCCAGAAGTACCCGCCCGCCGTCCCCGCAATGCTCGATCCCAAATAGTAAAAGAACAAATACAGCGAAGACGCCTGGGCCTTCGAATGCTGCGCCCGCAATCCCACCCAGCTACTCAACACCGAGTGCGCCCCAAAGAATCCGAACGTGAAGATCGTCAGCCCCAAAATAATCACAACCAACGGTTTCAGCAGCGTAATTAGCAACCCCACCAGCATCAGCGCCACCACAAACCAGAACACATTGCGCCGGCCCAGTCTCCCTGCCAAATGCCCCACCCAAGCGGAACTTACCGTCCCCACCAGATACACCGCAAACACAAACCCAACCTGCGCATGCGTCAACAAATACGGCGCTGCCGTCAACCGAAACCCAATATAGTTGTAAACCGAAACAAATGCCCCCATCAGCAGGAACCCTTCCACAAACAACAACCGCAGCCCCGGTTCCGACAAGTGATGCGCAAACGATTTGAGTAGCGCTCCCGTATGCATCGGCCTCGCATGAAAATGCGCCGACCTCGGCAAACTCCGCCAAAAGATAAACGCCGCCAGTAACCCAATGCCGCCAACCACTCCCAGTGCAAACCGCCAACCCTGCCAATCGGTAAGCAATCCAATTAGAAGCCGTCCCGACAATCCTCCCACCGCAGTACCGCCCACGTACAAACCCATCGCCAATCCAACCGAAGAAGGATGCATCTCTTCGCTCAAGTACGCCATAGCCACCGCTGGAAGTCCGCTAAACGCCAATCCTTCCAGCGTGCGCATGCCCAAAAACGATCCCCATCCCGGCGCCAAGGGTGAAAGTGTTGTAAGCGCCGCCGAGGCGAACATCGACGCAGTCATCACCGGCTTGCGCCCCCAAGCTTCTGAAACCGAACCAGCCAGCAAAATCGCTACCGCCACCGACGCCGTCACAGAAGAAATCGCCAAACTGCTAACCGCCGCACTAATATGAAACTCCCGCGCAAACAACGGCAGCAATGGTTGCACACAATACATCAACGCAAACGTTGCAAAGCCAGCGGAGAATAATGCGAGGTTGGTACGCCGGAAAGCCGGCGTACCGCGCAGAATCAAAGATGTGTCAGCCAACTAAAAGATTAGCTTCATGGCCAATTGCAACTGCCGTGAAGTTCCACCGTCACCCGCCGGAAAGCGCGTGCCGCCGGTAATCAATCCTGTCGTCGACGAGCCAACAGTCAAAACCGGATTCGTGAAATTCGTCTGGTTCAACAAATCGAACGCATCCGCCCGCACCTGCCAATTCAAACCTTCCTTGATCCGTGTATTCTTCACCAAGGCAAAATCCAGATTCGAAAAACCTGGTCCGATAATCACGTTCCGTCCCAAATTCCCAAACACATTCCCTGGATTAACCAGAACACTCGGATCTTGAATATACGTCACCGACGTCGCGCTTCCGTTTGTTGCGGGCGCTAAACCGGCAATCACCGCGCCGGTAACATTCGGACGCAACAATGCCGATCCCGTGAAAGCCGAATTGGTCGTATGGAAATTCAGCGGATTGCCCGTTTGAATCTGTTCAATCAACGACAACTGCCAGCCTTCCTTCAAGCGATTGCCGCGGAACGGCAGCGAATAAATCCCGTTAATCACCACCCGATGCCGCGTATCAAAATCCGACAACCCGCGATCGCCATGCACGTTGTAGCTATCCTGCAAAACCAACCCCTGATTGTTCCGCGAATTCTCATCAATCGATTTCGACCACGCATACGAAACGTTAAACGTCAGTCCACGTGAAAACTGCTTGTTCGCCGTCGCCCACAAACCGTTGTACGAAGAATTCCCCACACTCTCATACACACCGATATTCGACAACGGCATCCCCGGATCAATCGGACTGTTCAGCGACAACGTAGGATACGGCCGCAATCCATTCGTGATCTGGTTGTAATTGCGTTCCACGTTCAAATGGGTTCCCTTAGTGCCGAAATAACCAAGCATGAAACCCAAATCATGCGCAAATGCTTGCTGAATGTTGAAATTCCATTCAGAAACATAAGCGTCCTTGTAGTTATGCGCAACCGATGTCGGCGAAACACTCCCGCCAGCCAAAGTAAACGCGTCGCCCAGTGACACATAAGGAATTGCTTTGCTGGGCGAAAACGAAACCGGAAATGCGTACGGTGGATTTGCCGCCAATCCCGTCACCAATCCCATATTCGGCTGATCGGTCATGATCGCGTAAGCAGAACGAATCACCGTCTTGCCATTGTGCATCGGATCCCACGCCAAACCCAGCCGCGGTTCAAAGGAAGAACTATTGTTGAACGCCAGCGAAGGCCCGCTGCCGGATTGTCCAACATGCTGCAAAGTGTCCGTCACCGGATCAAACACAACATAACGATTCTGCGCTTCCGTCGGTGTGCCATAAAAATCGTAGCGCAGACCCAGCGTCAGCGACAACGTCGGAGCAACCTTCCAGGTGTCTGTCAGAAACCCGCCAATCGCATTCACATACGTGCGATTAGATTTATTGGAAGCATTCGCCGTAAAGCCGGTGGCCTGATCGTTCAAAAACGCCGTAACGCTGGCAAACGTGAAAGTACCTGGCGTGTACGAAAAATTATTACTATTGGCGCGGCGGAATTCACCGCCCATCTTGATCGTGTGATTGCCGCGCACCCAGCTCAAAGTGTCCGAAGCCACCTCTGTCGTATCGCCGCGCCCCTGCGGAAACCCACTGATACCACCAAACGTAAACGCGCCCGAGATCGTAATTTGCGGCAGCCCAACGTTTCCTGAAATCCCGCTATTGATGCCGTACGTCGCCGGATTCAAAACGCTGTCCGCATCAAATGTAATGTGAATCCGATTGAATCCCAAACGTGCCTCGTTCACCACATTTGGACTAATCACCCACGAATCATTCAGCGTGAGCAATTGCCGGTTGCCATTCCGCTGATCGCCGCCACCCGGAAAGCTGTTGCCGTCTGTAGAAGGCGGCTCATTGCGTTGATCGCGTTGAATCGCGTAATACCCATTCAGTCGGTTCGCTTCCGAAAAGACATGGCTCACATTGGCCGTTCCCTGTGAAATATTCACCGGTGCCACCGCCGAAGATACAAACTGATTCGTTCCCGAATTCGCCGCTGGAATAAACGGCAGCAGGCTCTTGATAATCGGATCGCTCGTGGCTTGCCCCTGCGCCACCTGCGCCGCTGTCAGAGTAGTTGTGGAGATCGGCACCGCTTGCCGCTGGCGCATGCCTTCGTAACTCAGATAAACAAAATCTTTGTCCTTGCGAATCGCACCGCCGCCATCACCGCCAAATTGGTTCCGCTTGAAGGGCGATTGCGGATTCGCCACCAGCGCACCGGCCACCGAGATATTCGTCGGATTGCTGAAATTTCGCGCATCTAAATCGTTGTTCCGCAGAAATTCGTAACCTTCCCCATGCCACGCATTCACACCGCTCTTCGTAGCAATGTTGACAATGGATCCCGAGTTGCGCCCGTACTCCGCACTAAACGTATTGTTGTCAATCTTAAACTCATCTACGGTGTTGATCGTCGGCTGAAACGTGATCTGATTCTGAATCGGATCGCTCAAGTTGATCCCGTTAACCATAAAATTCACACTGTCTTCGCGCGCACCAGCCGAGTTAAAAGAGAACGATCCTTGTCCGCGCAACGGCGCCGTCAGCGAACCATTCGCCGGCGGCGTCACCGTGCCCACCGTCAAATAAGCTAGATCCACGAAGTGCCGCCCGTTCAGCGGAATCTCCTGCACCGTCTTCTGACTCACCACCGTGCCTATCGAAACCGCAGACGTCTCCACCGCCGGTGCAGAAGCTTCAATCTGCACCGTTTCAGAAGCCGAAGCCACCTTCATAGTGAAATCCTGCTGCGTGGTTGTACCCACCGACACAATCACATTCGAAGCCGTCATCTGCGCCATCCCCGGCGCTTTCACTTGTACGCGATAAGCACCTACAGGTAGTGACGGAACAAAAAACGTCCCGGCTGTGTCGGCGGTAAGAACTCGATCAATGCCATTGGCGTCGCTATGAATAGTGACAGCAGCGCCTGGAATCGCCGCGCCCGAGGGATCAAATACCGAACCCTGGATCGCTCCGGTGGACTGAGCACACAGGTACCCGCCAAAAGAAAAAAGAAGAGAGAGCAGCAGAACGCCGCGAGATTTAAACACTGGTAGACTCCTGAAGTTGTTTTCAACGTGTCGACAGGGACTACGGGTTGCCGTCTAGTATAGCTAGATTTCGTGGCGGATGGCGGGATTCTATTTCTTACACTGCATGCTTCTGCAGACAAGCGTCGGAGCAGTAATACACTGTCTTCCCAGAAAGCTGGCGTCGAAAAGATGTCGACTCCGAAACGTAGGTCCCGCAAACAGGATCTTTGTGAAGCTCACCAGCTCGCGGCGTTTCTTTTTCCTGACTCGCCGTGCCACTAGAGGATTGCTGTTGATTGGGTTGACGGAATGAGTTCGACGCGGCCGCGCCAAACTCTTTCATCACACTGGAGAGAACGGCCCGCGCCACCCACGCAATGACAAGGGTGATGATCAGCTCAAGCAGGGCGCGCATAGTTTGGGATCTTAGCTTTCTAAACTGGGGACGTCTTTTACGCCGCCCCCAGTTCCCATTCTACGGCTTTTACTTCTTCTTCTTCGAAGACGGCTGCGGAATGTTTACCTTCGTCTCCACTTTTTCACCCATGGCCTGCAACATCGCGTTCGCTTCTGCCGCGTGTGCGCCATTCGGCTGCAATTCTACATACTTCTTCAGTGCCGTTGCCGTATCGGGCGGATACGTTTGCGCTCCGGTTTTCGGATCAACCTTCCCCTGCATCATCAGCAAGCTACCGTATTGATACCAGGCTTCCGAATACGTCGGGTCGGCGTCCGTCGCCTTCTTGAAAAAGTCGGTCGCCTTTTCGGGCTGACCGCTGTTCACCAGATTGGCCCCCATGTTGAAGTACGCTTTCGGCGCCATAGTCGGATCAAGCTGCGCGGCTTTCGTCAGCGCGTCGGTAGCTTCCGGAATCTTGCGTTCCTTTCCGTACAGGTTGCCGATCTGATTGTAAACTCCGGCATCGTTCGGCTTGGCCACCAACCCTTTGTTGTAATTTTCAATAGCCTTGTCGTAGGACTGGGTGCGCGCGTCACCTGTTTGTGCATCGCCCATGGCCGAGTACGTTTCGCCCAACGCATCCCAAACAGCCGCTTGCGAAGGATCTAGCTCACCAGCCTTGTTGTAGCTATCGACAGCAGCCTGATACTTCACAATTTTCTGCGCCTTATCAGGTTCTGCATCGCCCGCCTTCTTAGCGTCCTGGCCGCCGTTGAACGCGTCGTTCAACGCCTTATTCTTCTTCATCGTTTCAGCGTTTTTCTTGGCCGTCGCTTCAAACTTTTCTTTCTCTTCCTTGCTCATGCCACGCGCAGCTTCAGCGGGAAGCTCACCTGTCGCAGCAGCTTGCGCCAGCCCTGCCTTAGCCGCCTGTGCTTTGCGCATGTCGAAATCGATCGTCGTACTGTCACCGTATTTCGATTGCACACCCTTTACCGAATCAACGGTCTGGCCGTCAACTTGGCAGCTAATGTCAAACTTCCCATACGGCAAGCCGGTATAGAGCCAGTGGCCCTTTTTGTCCGACTTGACCGAATAATGCCCCTTGATGTCTGTGCGGTCTAAAACGATGACGGCACCCTTCAACGGCGCGCCGTTTGCATCCTTCACATCGCCTTCAATGGTCGTGGTCTGCGCCCAGGCGCCGCTGGCCACCACCAACAAAAGACTGCTCAAAATGAATGAACTTCGCAACTGGGCGAACATATGTTGGTATCCTCTCTTCTATCGGTAAATTAGTTAAGCCTCAAAGATACTATACTCTCCCGGCGAGTACCCTGGAACAACTGCTTCACATTAAAAGAATCAAACATTTAGCGGGAATTTGAAAGGTTTGGCAACCTGGTACGGAATGCCAGCATCTACTAGGTGTTAACCAGCAAAATCGCGCTAGTCTAGGTACGGGGAGACGCTTCTTGGGTTCTAATTCCATACGTGTGTGTGCAGTAGCTGCCGTTTTCGGCGCTGCCTTGTTGCACGCGTCCGATCTTTCGAAGGCGGAAGATCTGTATAAGCACACTGATTTCGACGGCTCCCTTGCGCTCTTAGAGAAGCATTCTGGCGACCACTGTACGAATTTTCTAGTAGCGCGCGATTACTACATGCTGGGCGATTTTAAAAAAGCCGCAGACTACCTGCAAATGGCGGTCAGCCAACAGCCCGGCAATTCGGAGTACATGGATTGGCTGGGCCGAGCCTTGGGCAAACGTGCCGAATCATCGAACCCCCTGATGGCTCCCGGCCTGGCAGGAAAGGCGCGAGATGCATTTGAGAAGTCGGTCGAACTCAACCCTAAAAACCTTGACGCCTTGAGCGACATGTTCGATTACTATTTGGAGGCCCCGGGCTTCCTTGGCGGCGGTTTCGACAAAGCGCTTGCCATAGCTGAAAGAACCGCCAAATTAGATCCCGCACAAGGTTATTTCGAAAAAGCCAAACTAGCGCAAAAGCGCAAAGAGTTCCAATCGGCGGAAGATCAACTGCGCCAAGCCATTAATCTAGGTCCTCATCAAGTAGGCCACCTGCTTGCCTTAGGCCGCTTCTTAGCAAACCAAGGCCGCAACAAAGAAAGCGATGCCGTATTCTTAGAAGCACAAGCTAAACACCCGAACGCACCGCAAGTCTTGTTCGCCTGGGCTTCTGTACTTGTTAAGCAAAAACGCGATTTGCCGCAGGCAAAGACGATGCTCGAAAAGTACATGCAAGCATCTCTCACCCCGGACGATCCGCCAAAGCATGAAGCGCGCCGCTTGCTCAGAGAAGTAGGCGGAGCGTAAGCTCTTAGCAGGGTTGATTTTGTGACCCGCAGTTAAATGAACTTCTCGGAAGCGATCAGCTTCAGCCTCCAGGCACTCAAAGCAAACCGGCTCAGAACCTTTCTAACGGCGCTGGGCCTCATCATTGGCAACGCCTCAGTCATTCTGGTTGTCACCATTTCGCTTGCCAGCAAAGATCTCATTCTTGATCAAATCCGCGGCGTGGGTTCAAACCTCGTCTATGCCTATTATCAGGCCGGCGGCCAGAACACTGCCAAGATTCAAGCTGACTTCGTCAAGCTCTCCGACGTGCAAGCCATCCGCGACAGCTTAGGCAGTGAGATTGTCGCTGCCACTGCAGTGATGACCTCGCACGATCAAATTGTAGTGAATGGAAAGGTTCGCGAACTCACCGTGAACGGAGTAGACGAAGAGTACCCGGTTGTACGCCCTCTGGTGATCCTGCGCGGCCGCGCGCTCGATGCCAGCGACGTCGCACTGCGCGGCCGTGTCGCCATGCTGACTGAGAAACTCGCCACACGCATCTTCGGCAGTCAAGATGCCGCCATTGGACAAACCATCAAAATCAGCCAACTGCAGTTCACCGTCATCGGCACGTTTCGCGAAAAAACCACCACCTTCGGCCAAGGCGAAATTAGCGACGAAACAGTACTCATACCCATTACTGTGATGAAGTACTTCATGCAGTACGAAAAGATCGAACCTGTCTATGTTCAAGTCCGCGACGCTGCCACCGTACCGGCCGTCACGGAAAAGGTAAATCAGATTCTAGAGAGCCGCCATCGCCCCGGCGCAAAATACGACGTTCAAAATCTTGTAGCCATCCTCCAAACCGCCGACACCATCGCCACCGTCCTCACCATCGTGCTGATTCTTGTTTCCGCCATCGCACTGCTGATTTCCGGAATCGGCATCATGAACATCATGCTGGTAACGGTAACGGAACGAACGCGCGAAATCGGCTTGCGCATGGCCGTGGGCGCGTCCCGTCGTGAAGTGCTGCTGCAATTCTTGGTGGAAGCGGTAGTGATGAGCGTCGTGGGCGGCGCGTTAGGCATTGTGATCGGCTTGGCGCTGCCGTTAAGCATCCCGCTGTTCACATCGGCCATCAAAGTACCGGTATCGCCTATCTCAGTGGTGGTGGCGTTCGTGGTCTCGTTCGCCGTGGGTGTGACGTTTGGCTTGCTGCCCGCCCGACGTGCCGCGCAACTCAATCCAACAGAAGCACTGCGCTACGAATAGCCAATTACGCTGTAACGCTACGCACAGACTCAAGTCGGCGGCTCACCAGCGCATAAGTGCCGAAGAGAACGCCTGAAAAGAAAAGATCGCCCAGCAGGGTGCGCCCATAAAACGGCAGGCCTGCCACGTAGCACGCAGTTAAGCCCCCCAGCGTCTGCGGGTACATGGAATGCGCGCCAAACCAAACGAAAAAGTTGGTGATCAGGAAGAACTGCAAGCTACCCGCAAACACTACCGTCCCAATGCGTACCGGGTTATTCGTGTTACGCAAAAATGTACGGCCCAGGAACACGCTGATCATAAATGACGCGTAAATGATGATCGTTCCAAAAGAATAAGCGGGGTATCCGCCTTCCATCCGGCTGCGAATCGGATCGGTAATCGCCAAGGCAACCAACGGAACCAGATAAGCCTGCCAGCCGCGTAAGCGAGCGCCGCCAAACAGAGCCACGCCGCCAATTGGCGAAAAGTTCGGCGGATGCGGCAATAGACGCACAAGCGCGGCCAGCACCGTCATCACAATCGCCAGCGGTTGAAAAGAATTGGGTTTACGATCCATCTGAGTATTCAGTATATCGAAGATGTCGCTAGGCTTAGCGGAAGCCGCCGTCGCCGCTACTCCTCAAGCGTCTTCCGCGTATTCTGCAACGTCGAGGTCAAAGACTCCCGCGGCACATTCTGAATAAACGGCTTAATCATCCAGCCCATGCCGGTCGGAATCGCACGCGAAAGTGAAATCGTCCGGCACTCCGCCAATACGCCATTCCCGCTCGCTTCAATGCTCCAGAACGCATTCATCCGCCACAACAAGCCCAGCCCTTCGCCTAGCGGATAGTCTTTCTCCTTTGCCGTTCCCGCATCTTGCACTTCGCGAATATCGTTGGCATAGGCGCGGCAAATCCACTTCCCCGGCGCCACTTCCTTATAGTGCGCGTCCTGCTGCACATCAAACACCGCCGGCACAAACTGCTGCTTGCGCTCAATTCGCCAGTAACCCGTGAAATCATTCCCTTGCTGTTTTACCAGCCGCGAACGCACAATCTCCGGATAAATTTTCGCGTGACGATCAAAATCATGCAACAGGTTCACAACCGCACCCACACTAGTGTTCGGAATGTAAACAGCCCCTACCCAGTCGTGAATTAAGCCATCCGGCACGTCTTCCGGATTACGCGCCCCAGCCGCTCGGATGATTAAGGCCCCCTTCATTAATCGCTTGGTGTCGCTGGCCGATTCCGTGAGCGAAAGAAACGGCGCGCGCCCAGACCAGCGCGCATCTAGCTCACTCTCCGCCGCTTTCACATATGTCTCAAACGCTTTTGCCGTTTCCGGCGACAACTTAGTTTCGAATTGGGAACAGATCGGGCACGTGACCAGCCATAACGCAAACAAAAACTTCATGGTGCTCCTTAACGCGCCTCGTAAAGGGCACTGTAGCTGAGTTGCTGCTTCACGTAGTCACGCGGATACCCAATCTCAACCGATGTCACCTTCCCTTCCTTGTCGAACTTTGCTTTTAGGTCAGCGTTGATGCCCGTCCAATACGTAGGCAAATCGAGCTTCTCGTAACGCTGCAACACTTCATCGCGCAACTTCGGATCGAAATGCACCCCATATTTGTCAATCAGTGCCTTGATCGCCGGATAATCGCCTTCGGCTTTAATGCGCATCAATTCAGCTAGCAGCATCCCCACGCCTTCGTGCATTTTCTTGTAGTCTTTCACCACTGCGAAGGTCTTGCCGTCATGCTGTTCCAAAACAATCGCGCCCGTCTTATCCATGATGTAGCGCGCAATCAGTTGGCGGTCGCGCTGATGATCTTCCTCTAACTCATCGCCTTTCGGATTGCGCGCCAATTGCGTCAGCATCACACGCGCCGCCGCATCGTACATCGCACGGCCCGTCTCATCCGAACTCACCAAGCCAAGCTCTTTCAGTTTCGGATCAAACACATTCCACAGCGCCACCAGATCGGCCCGCGCTTCTTCCAGCGTTGAGTAATACTCTTTTAAATACGAACCAGGATCTCCCGTCAACTTCGGACTCAGTTTGCCCGACCCATGCCCAATCACTTCATGCATCGCCGTCATCAACTCCGCCGCGCCCGGTCCATATTTCTCCGCCCGCGCTAATTCTTCAGGCGTAGCCGAAAACTCCTGCGCCACCTTGCTGCCAACAGCCGCATCAAACGCACGCGTCGCACTCGAAAAGAGAAAATTCTTAGTGCCGAATTTCTGGTGCACTTCATCTTCATTCGGCAGATTATCGCCAATCGTCGACACATGAAAATCGCCGGTCTCCACAACCGTTTCCACGGCCTTCGCCACCGGCGGTCTCGCATTCTGCTGCTTATAACGCGCATCCCACGGCGCGCGCCCTTCAAAGTAGCTTGCGTTCGCCGCAATCTTGCGCATCGAAGCCGACAGCTTTTCATCCGTTACACAAACGAATGTCTGCGCCGTTCCCTTCGCCGCTCGCGCATCGCGGTATGTCTCAATAAATCCGCTGGCGAAATCAACCGTTGGATTATTTTGCACCCACGCCATTCCGAAATTGAGCCAATCGGAGTATTCGCCCGTCTCATAAAAACGAATCAAATCCGCAATCACTTCCGCCTGCCCCGGCTCCGCGTACTCATGCGCCTGCTGCAAATAGCCAATCGTCTTCCGCAGGTACTCCGCATAAAGTCCCGGCTTAATCCGCCCGTCCGGCGTTCCAGCGCGATAAACCTCCTCATGCAGCTTCCCGCCTTCCTTCGCCACGCGCGAATTCAGCCGGTAGTGTTCCGTGAACCCCTTCAGATCCGCAAGTTTCACTCCTGAATAGAAACCATTCGAACTCGCTTCGATAATGTCCTTCCCTGCTTCGGGCGTCTTCGCCGTCAGAATCGGCTCAAAGTTCGGATCAAACAACGAGGGCGTCAGGCGCACCACGTCCGCCGCTAAATCCTTCCGCCCGGCCGCCAGCAGTGCAGCCGTAAAACGGTCGGCTGTAAACTCCGGCATGATTTTATGCCCCGTCTGCTCGTGATGATTCCCCTTATTCGCCCAAAAGAGTTTCGTGAACGCCAGCACTTGCGAATAGGTCTTGGCATCAACTTTGTCCTTCGCGTTCACCACCGCCTCGAGCATTTCTTTCTGCAGCAACCCAAAGCGCGACATTTGGTCATAAATAATCGGGTCAAACGCAATTGACGCCTGCGTCAGCCAATACGCCAGCGCTTGTTGTCGCGGCGTAAGTGCACGAAAGCTATTCGCTTCAATTTGAATAAACGCTGTCTTATCCACCCGTTCCACTAACGGCGATTCTGAGCCACCTAGAAAAGAACTAGCGGACAGCGTTGCGACGACGGCAAGGGCAACACACTTCATAACCGCAGTGTACCCACCCTTTGCGGTACCTTTAAGAATATTTTGGGTTATCAAGCCACCATCGGATCGTTGGGATACCGCTTCGCCAACCTCAAGACCTTGCTCGCCAAAGCAACGCCACTGCGGTCGGGAGATGAATTGGCGGGCCTCGCCGCGGCCAGTGCGGAAGAACGCGTCGCTGCTCAAATGGCGTTGGCCGATGTACCGTTGCGGCGTTTTTTAGAAGAGCCTCTCACACCTTACGAAGCCGATGAAGTCACTCGACTGATCTTTGATTCTCATAATCAGAAAGCCTTCGCCGAAATCTCTCATCTCACCGTGGGCGCATTCCGCGATTGGCTACTCAGCAACGAAGCCGACACTGCAACTCTCGCGCGTATCGCGCCCGGCGTCATTCCCGAACAAGCCGCCGCCGTCTCCAAACTCATGCGCCAACAGGACCTGATCAAGGTCGCCAGCAAAATTCACGTCGTCACCCGCTTTCGCACCACCGTCGGCTTGCCCGGCCGCTTATCCACGCGCCTCCAACCCAACCATCCCTCCGATGACGCACGCGCTATCGCCGCCAGCATTGTAGACGGCCTCATGTTAGGCAGTGGCGACGCCGTCATCGGCATCAATCCCGCTTCCGACAACCCGCAAACCGTAAAGCAACTGCTCATCATGGTTGACACCATTCGCCAGCGCTACAACATTCCAACGCAAAGTTGCGTCCTAGCCCATGTCACCACTCAACTCGAAGCCCTGCACGCCGGCGCACCTGTCGATCTCGTCTTCCAATCCATCGGCGGTACCGAAGCCACCAACACTTCCTTCGGAATCAATCTCGCTATGCTGCGCGAAGCGCACGCCGCCGCACGCGCTCTAAAACGCGGTACCGTGGGCGACAACATCATGTACTTCGAAACCGGCCAAGGCAGTTCGCTCTCCGCCAACGCCCATGCCGGCATAGATCAACAAACCTGCGAAGCCCGCGCCTATGGCGTCGCCCGCGCCTTTCGTCCCATGCTCGTCAATACAGTGGTCGGCTTCATCGGCCCCGAATATCTCTACAACGGCAAACAAATTCTACGCGCCGCGTTGGAAGATCATTTCTGCGGAAAGCTGTTAGGCCTGCCCATGGGCTGCGATGTCTGCTACACCAACCATGCCGNNCGACATCATGCTCAACTACCAAAGCAGTTCCTTTCATGACGCGCTCTATCTGCGCTCCCTCTTTGGCCTCCGCCCCGCGCCTGAGTTCGAAGAATGGCTCACCCGCCGTCCCGCCTTGCCGGAAATGGCAGCATTGCTCGAAGCATGACCAAGCTCCGCGACTACACAACCGCGCGCGTCGCCCTCGGCATCACCGGCGAAAGT
>PMQB01000348.1 GCA_003169195.1 Bryobacterales bacterium | reverse complement strand
CGATCGCACTGCAACGGCTCGGTGGTTTCACCAGCTAGCGGTTGGCGGAATTTGATATCGCCGGTATAGACAAGCCGCTCGTTTTTGTATTCGATGAGCAATTGCGCGGCACCTAAGATGTGGCTGGCCGGAAACGCGCTCAAGCGCGCGCCATTCCATTCCATGCTCGCGCCGAAGGGTAAGGGCCGCTGAACCGGCTCGTTATCGTTCTCGGCCAGCCAAAGCCGCATCCGGTAGAACCGCAAAGTGATGGGCGTGGCAATCACCAGTCCGTGGCAGCCGCGCGCGTGATCGCTGTGGCCGTGCGAGATCCAGGTACAGGCGCAAGGTTCGGTGTTATCGAGCCAGAGATCAATCTCCGGAAGAAAGATGCCGGTTTGGGTGAAGCGTACTTCCACGAGTGCTAAACGTCATCAGCAGAGATGAGCGGATCGGTCCCCTCGACGCGTTTCTTTTCACCCATCAGATGCGCTTCGTACATGAGCAAGATAGCAAGAATACAGACGGCCACCGAGCCCAGCGCGGGGACGACCATCACGTATTCGACTCCTAAGAACTGATCTACGTATCCTAAAATCCAGGGTGCGCACATGGCGCCGGTGATGGCGATAGAGACAGTGCCGTTCCAGAAACCAGGATGGTAAGAAAAGCGATCATCCAGACGCTCGGCAATCAACGGATAAATGGGGGCATAGCCCGCGCCGATAATGGCAACCGCGATTAGCGCCCCAACCGCCGATTGCGCAAAGCTCAACACCACGTAACCGATCATGGCCAGCACGATGCTGCCGAGCAACAGCTTGCGGTGATTGAACCACTCGAGTAGAGCCTGCGCCACGAGACGGCCAAAAATAAGTGCAAAGAAATAGAAGCCGAGAATGCCGATAGCCCAAGCGGGATTCAAGCCAAAACGGTGAATCAAAAACAGGGGCAGCCAGCCGGCAATGGCCCATTCGTTGCCAAACTGAAAGAACAACAAAAGGCTGAAGAGGACAGTGGCAATGCTGCGTAAATCGGCAAGCATTTCGCGGTGCAGATCTTCTTCGCGCTCGCCAACCGCACGCCGCGCGAGTGAGAATCGGTTGACCAGGAAAAGGAGAAAGAAGAAACCGGGAACAATCGCGAGCGCTGCCATCTCCAACTGCAGCGGACCAACAAGAACGCCGAAAATTTCGACCGAGCCTAGCGAATAGGTGACGGCGGTACAGATTGTCGAAAGAAGACAGCCGCAGCCCAGCAGAGATCCAGCGACGTTGGCTGCCGCGGCAGGCGCATCGGCAAAATAGGGTTCCGAGGCGTAAAGCAAAGCGGTAGATAAGCCACCAGCAGAAATACCGATGAGGCCGCAACCGATGATGCGGTAGATGGGCAAAACCGGCGGCCCGAGCATGCCAAGAGCGCCTAAACTAATTACCGCCAATGCGCAGGAAAGCAGCGCCAGCGTGCGCAATGGCATCCAGCGCACCCAAATCTGCCCAATCGTGGCCGCGAGCACATAGCCGACGCTTAGGGCTAAGAAGTGTAGGCCGATGATCTGCGGCTCAACGTCGATGTGATAATGCCAAGCGACGACGAGTGAACCGAGGAGCCCGATCAGTACCCCTAAAACCAGGAAGCCACTCAGCCAGAGTGGCGACCGTTCGGTGTATTCAAAACTTTGCTCTATTTCCTCTTCAAGATTCATTTGACAGAATTGCAGACAGTTTATACAATCGAGGCATCACTGAGAAAAGGAGGTGGTCCAGTCTAATATGAATTCTGGTAGTGACTGTAGCATACATTCCACGCGCGAGGTGGCCGACTCTTAAAGTCGCCGTTCGTACGTTCAGGTTTCGTTTCAGTGACGAGGCCGAGGTTCCCGTGGACCGGCCGCCCCGTCGCGCGTAGCGTATCTAGAGTAGTGATATAAAACGAAAACCCCGGTGGGTAGAGCCCGCGTGGCCTACTTGCTGGGGTTTTGCGTGTTAAGCTGATATTTAGCTAACCCGAAAGGAATCCAAAAGTAATGAAAGCCGGGATTCACCCAGCCTATGACAATGTGAAGGTAATCTGCGCGTGCGGATCTTCCTTCGACACCCGATCGACGCACAAGGGCGACCTGCGCGTTGAAATCTGTTCCAGTTGCCACCCCTTCTTTACCGGCCGCCAGAAGTTGGTCGATACTGAAGGTCGAGTTGACCGCTTTCAGAAAAAAGCCGCCAAAGCAAAGGAATTGCAGGCCGAGAAAAAGGCTGCCACCGATGCCAAGGCAGCGCGCAAGTTAGTTCAGTAATTACAGCCTAGTTTGATTTTAAAAGACGCGGGCCGCTTTTTCAGGTGGTCGCGTCTTTTTCATTTTGAAGATTGGTTATGCGCTTGATCAGCGCAGCGAAGCGACGGTGGCAATGGGGGCAGGAGCCATTTGATCCTATGGTTTACAGTCCACTTCTCATCGAATGCGCTAAACTATCGATTGTAGAAGCAACTTTGCGTCAGAGCTGAAGTGCGCCGTCCGTAGCCTCTTTCCCGCTCCACCAACCAAACAAGTTCGATCATGTTCGATAATCTTTCAGACAAGCTTCAACGTGTCTTCAAAAATATGCGCGGCGAGGGTAAGCTTTCTCCCGCCAATATGGAAGAAGCTTTGCGCGAGATTCGCGTGGCGCTGCTGGAAGCGGACGTGCATTTCAAGGTGGTCAAGCAGTTTATTGAAGACGTCAAAGTGAAAGCGATGGGCGAGGAAGTGCTGACTGCGCTTTCGCCATCGCAACAAGTGATCAAGATTGTCCGCGATGAGCTGACGAAGATGTTGGGCACGCATCAATCGCGGCTGCGGTTTGCGAACGAACCACCTACCGTCATTTTGATTGTTGGATTGCAGGGTTCCGGTAAGACAACGAGCACGGCCAAGCTGGCGCGGTTCTTGACGAAAGAAGGCAACAAGCCGCAACTGGTTTCTGTTGACGTGTACCGCCCGGCGGCGCGGCATCAGTTAAGCATTCTGGCGAAGCAACTGAATGCGCCGATTTACGAAGGTACGGCGGAAGAGACGAAGCCGTTGGAACTGGCGAAATCAGCACGGCGGGAGGCGATGCAGACGGGGCGCGATGTGGTGCTTGTCGATACCGCCGGCCGGCAACATATTGATGAACAACTCATGCAAGAGTTGAGCGAACTGAAAGAGGCACTGAACCCAACGGAAATTCTGTTTGTGGCCGATGCGATGACCGGGCAAGATGCGGTCAAATCGGCGGACGAATTCCATAAGCGTTTGGGCATAACGGGCGTGATTCTGACGAAGATGGATGGCGATGCGCGTGGGGGCGCGGCGCTCTCGATTCGCACGATTACGGGACAGCCGTTGAAGTTTGTCGGTGTTGGCGAAAAGAGCGATGCGCTGGAAGCGTTCCATCCGGACCGGGTGGCGTCGCGCATTCTGGGCATGGGCGATGTGCTCAGCCTGATTGATAAAGTACAGCAGAACATCGATTTTAAGACTGCTGAGAAGATGCAGGAGAAGTTGCTCGGCGATGATTTCACGCTGGAAGACTTCCGCGATCAGATTAAACAAGTTAAGAAGTTAGGATCTTTGAGCGGCCTCCTGGACATGATGCCGCAGATTGGGCCGCTGAAAGAATTAAAGAACGTTAAGCTGGATGAATCGGAAGGCGATCTGAACAAGATTGTTTGCATTATTGATTCCATGACCCCGAAAGAACGCCGGAATCACATGATTATTAATGGTTCGCGGCGGCGCCGGATTGCCAAAGGAAGCGGCACCAGCGTACAGGACGTAAACAATTTGCTGAAACAATACGCGCAAGCGCGTAAAATGATGAAGAGCTTCACAGGTCAGGCTGGTTTGCTTGGCAAACGGATGGGAAAGTTTAAATTTCCCGGTCTGCCCGGATTTTGAAATCCCAAGTTTGTAACAATAAGGAAAAGAAAAGGTTACTGATGTTAGCTATTCGGCTGGCGCGTTTTGGCGCCAAGAAGAAACCCACGTATCGCGTGGTGGTGATTGAGAATGAACGCGCGCGCAACAGCCGCTCGGTGGAAGTGGTTGGCCATTACAACCCGATTTCGAAACCGGCAGAGGTGCATTTAGACCACGACCGGATCAGCCATTGGATCAAGAACGGCGCGCAGCCGTCGGTTACGGTTGCCCGATTGATGAAGAAACACCCGGTGGAAGCTGCGGCTCCGGTTGCCTCATAAAGAAACTACATCTCCCATGAACGAGAGTAATGGCGTGAAAACGCTGCTTGAAGACATCGCGAAGGCGCTCGTGGACACGCCGGCGAGCGTCGCGGTGAATGAAGTCGCGGGCGAGCATGCAACGGTATTTGAGTTGCGTGTGGCCGAAAGCGATTTGGGCAAAGTGATTGGCAAGCAAGGACGCACGGCGCGCTCGCTACGCACTTTGCTGACAGCGGTTGGCACAAAGATGAACCGGCGCTTCACGCTGGAAATTCTTGAGTAAGCAGCCAAGCCAGCGGGTTGTTCTTGCCGAGATTTTGAAGCCGCGCGGCATTCGCGGCGAGATGATTGCCCGTTCGCAAACAGATATTCCTGGCCGGCTGGAAACGCTGAAGGAAGCGCAGGCGCATTTGGCGAATGGGGAAGATGTGGCGGTTACGTTGACGGAAGCGTGGCCGCATAAAGAAGACTGGGTTCTGAAGTTCGCGGGGGTGGATTCGATTGAGCAAGCGGACAGGTTTCGCGGTGCCGAAGTTTGGGTGCCGATGGAAGAACGCAGTGCGTTGCCGAGTGGCGAATTTTTCCAATCGGATCTAGTGGGTTTGCCGGTGGTGGATACGGTGAGCGCCAAACGATTGGGTGTGGTGGAAGATGTGCAGCAGTATGGTGGTCCGCCGCTGTTGGTTGTGCAGTATGAGGGCAGGGAAGTTTTGATTCCGTTTGTGCCGGCGATCTGCGAAGTGGATCTTACGGCGCAGGTGATTCGAGCGACTCTTCCTGACGGGTTATTGGAGCTATAGGCAGGGCCTAATGCGCTTTCACGTGGTGACGATTTTTCCGGAGTTTTTCTCCGGTCCGTTTGCCCACGGGGTGGTGGCGCGGGCGCAAGCGAACGGCGTACTGGATATTCGCATACACGATTTGCGAAACTGGACATACGACCGACATCGCACGGTAGACGACCGTCCGTTTGGGGGCGGGGAAGGGATGCTGCTGAAACCAGAGCCTCTTTTCGAGGCGGTGGAAGCGGTGTTGCCGGTGCGAAGCGAGGCGCAGAAAGTGGTTCTGCTGTCGGCGCAAGGGGAACCGTTTAGCCAGACAGTGGCGCGGGAGTTTTCGGCACTGGAAGACCTGCTGCTGATTTGCGGAAGGTATGAAGGTGTGGACGAGCGGGTGGCGGAACATTTGGCCGACCGCGAGCTTTCGATAGGAGATTTTGTATTGAGCGGCGGGGAGTTAGCAGCCGCAGTAGTGATTGACGCTGTGGCTCGGTTGTTGCCCGGCGTGTTAGGGAATGAAGATTCGGCTCGGAACGAAAGTTTCGGCGAGTCTTACGACGGATTATTAGATTGCCCGCAGTACACCAGACCAGCGGAATTTCGCGGCTGGAAAGTGCCCGATGTACTGTTGGGTGGTCATCATGAGGAAATCAAGCGCTGGCGCCGGGCTGCGTCGCGCGAGAAAACGAAGCGGGTTCGGCCGGATTTGACGGCGGACCGCACATAGAGAGAAACGAACATGCAAAACGCACTTGTCTCAAAGTTCATCAGTAAGAACATGCGCCAGGAGGCTCATCCAGAGTTTCGGCCGGGCGATACGATTCGCGTCCACGTAAAGATCAAAGAAGGTGACAAGGAACGTCTGCAGGCGTTTGAAGGCACAGTGATCGCGCGCAAGAACGTGGGAATGGGCGAAACCATCACGGTGCGTAAGGTGAGCTTCGGCACAGGCGTGGAACGTATTTTCCCCGTGCATGCGCCGGTGATCGATCATATCGACATGGTGCGTACGGGTAAAGTGCGCCGCGCGAAGCTGTACTATCTGCGCGGATTGAAGGGCAAAGCCGCCCGTCTTAAAGAACGCGTATAAGCTGGTTTCGTCGGTCGTGGCCGCCAGCGGCAAAGTCGACAAACGGCGCCGCAAGACTCAGTCTGGCGGTGAACGGGAGAGGTCTATCCGCTGCCGTACGACGTACGAACGGGAAGCACGCGAGCGTGGCTTTCGTGTGATTGCCGGGGTGGACGAAGTGGGGCGCGGGTGCCTTTTTGGTCCAGTGTTTGCGGCGGCGGTGGTGCTTGATCCTGAGCGGCCGATTCGCGGTCTGCACGATTCCAAGATTCTGGAAGCGGAGGATCGGGACCGGTTGGCGGCGCAGATCAAGAAGCAGTGCCTGGCTTGGGCGATTGGCGGGGCGGATGTTTTTGAAATCGACCAGATCAATATTTACCAAGCGTCGCGATTGGCGATGCGGCGTGCGGTGGAAGCGCTTGACGTTGTTCCTGATTACCTACTAATTGACGCTGTGAAGATTGATTTAGCGGTTGAACAACTTCCCTTGATAGACGGCGATGCGCGATGCCGCGCGATTGCGGCGGCGTCCATTGTGGCGAAAGTGCATCGCGACGAGTGCATGGCGCGCTGGCATGAAGTGTTTCCTGTTTACAATTTGATTTCGAACAAAGGGTATTCCACGCCGGATCACAAACGCGCGTTACGGGAACATGGGCCCACGTTGTTGCATCGCTTCAGTTTTGAACCTGTGCGCGCGAGTTGCACGCAGACGTTTTGGAGCGGCTACATGAATGAGCCGGTGCAGACCAAGTTGTTTGCCGCTACCCCGGGAGCGGATTCGTGAGCGCGGGCGCGGGAGTGACGCCGCCCGCGAGCCACACGCGCTTTGTTCGCTGGCACCGGAGAGTGCTGGGCATTTGCCTGGTGATTTTCGCGTTTGAATTGGGGCTATTTCTGCTGGTGTTTCCGTGGCTTCCGAACTGGGATCTGAACTGGATACCGTTACACTCTCCTTTCCTTTCTAATTTTTGGATGAACCAATACTTCCGGGGCGCGTTGAGCGGGCTGGGGTTGCTGAATATCTATGTTGCGGTGATGGAATCGGGCCGGCAGATTGCGGCTTTGTTTTCGCGAAAAACTCAGTGACATTCCGGCGGTGGGCGTTGTCAAGCTTGGAGTAGAGGAGAACAATCAGATGTTTTTTAAGTACGTAGCCGGGTTGGTACTGGCTGTGACTAGTTTGACGGTGGCGGCCTCGGCCGAGACTGTCACGGCGTCTTACTATGCGGCGAAGTTCAACGGGCGGCGGACGGCGAGTGGACAGCGGTTCAATAGCAATGCGTTGACGGCCGCGCACAAGACGCTGCCTTTGGGTACGCGAGTGAAGCTGACGAATCCGAACAACCATCATTCGGTGATTGTGCGCGTGAATGACCGTGGGCCGTTTGTGAAGGGGCGCGATATTAGCGTGACGCGACGGGCGGCCAAGCGACTGGGCTTCACGCGGTCAGGCGTGGCGCAGTTGGACATGGAAACTTTGAAGTAGAGGTTGTACATTGAGGGAGGGTTCAGAGCCCTTCCTCTTTATGAAGATTGTCGCGATTTGTTTTGCCCTGACTTGCGGATTGGTTGCTCCACAAGGGTTTGCGCAAAGCAATGATGAGAACTCGCTGTCTCGCGCGGAACTGAATCGGGGCGTGGAAGCGTACAAGAGCGGCCACTATGCGGAGGCCGTTCAGCACTTTGAACAAGCGCTGAAGCTTGATCCGGAGAATCAAAATGCTGAATTGTACTTGGGGACGGCTTACCTCATACAGTGGGTTCCCGGTGCTGACTCAGCGGCTAACGCTCAAAATTACGACTTAGCGCAACGGCATTTTAAAGCGGTATTAGCCAAGGATGCGCGGAACGAATTGGCGCTGGCGATGTTGGCATCGATGGCTTACAACTCCGCGATGGCGAGGAATGGCGAGGAAAAGACTGCGGCTTTGCAAGAAGCGAAGAGGTGGAACGAACGCCGGATTGAGGTGAATCCGCGGGGTGGGGAGCCCTATTACTACATTGGTGTGATCGATTGGGCAACGAGTTTCACGCCCGTTAGCCGGGCGCGGACCGAAGCGAAGATGAAACCGTCCGACCGTCGGCCCTTAGACGATTCGGCTGTGAGAAAGCAGTTACATGCCCAGTATGCAGACATCGTTCAAGAAGGACTTTCGAATCTTGAAAAGTGTCTTGCCATTGATCACGAAAATGAGGATGCGATGTCTTACGTGAATCTACTGTTGCGCGTGAAGGCGACGCTGGAAGATGATGCGGGCGCCGCACAAACGGATTATGCACAGGCGGACGTTTGGGCCACAAAGGCGATTGAGACGAAGAAGAAGAAAGCGGCGGGTGTGCAGCAGTGAGTTGGACGCGGCGCGAATTTCTTTCAAGGACGGCGGCTGCTCCCCTTTTGCGTTCGGGCAGACGAAGGCGCGTGGTGGTTGTAATGCTCGACGGGTTTGGGGTTGAGTATTACGACGCGTCGTCCATGCCGACGTTGAAGAAGTGGGCGGCGGATGGGTTGTTCGCACGAGTGCGTGGGCAGATGCCGGCGGTTACGAATACGAATAATGCTTCGATTTGTTGTGGTGTGCCCTCGCGGGTTCATGGAATTACCGGGAATTCGTATTTGAATCGCGAGACTAGCCAGGAAGATTTCATGGAAGACGCGCGGCTGTTGATGGCACCGACGTTGTTTCAGAAGGCGGCGAATCGCGGATTGGTGTCGGGTTTATTTACGAGTAAGAAGAAGACGGCGTCATTGTTGAAGGCCGGGACGTCGTTGGTGGTTGCAGCGGAGACGCCGACGCCCGAACTGGCGAAACGCTATGGCGTTGCGCCGAATATTTATAGCATCGAGATTAATTACTGGCTTTGGGATGTGGTGATTGATCAGCTGGCGCGGCGCAAGGATTTAGACGTGCTATACGTGCATACGACGGATTATCCGATGCACATGCATGCGGAGAGTGAACCGGAATCGCAGGCGCATCTAGCGACGTTGGACCAGAAGTTGGCGGAGGCTGCGCGTGTTGCGCCGGATGCAGCGTTTTATATAACGGCCGATCATGGGATGCATCATAAGACGCGCGCTTGGGACTTAGGGAAGGCTTGTGCGCGGCGGGATGCGCCGGTGCGGTTGGCGATTTCGGCGGAAAGGGATAAGTATCCGAAGCAGCATCTAGGTTTGGGTGGAATTGCTTGGGTCTATTTGCGCCAGGCGCGTGATGCACAACGGGTGGCGGATGTGATCAAGTCTCTGGCTGGGGTGGAGAAGGTACTGACACGCGGAGAGGCGGCGACGGAGTTTGATTTGATGCCGGAGCGGATTGGGGATCTGGTAGTGACTGGGGATCGAGACACGGTGTTCGGCACGCTGGAGCAGGAGAGCGAGGCGATGGCGGCAACGTACCGGTCGCATGGTTCAAGGTATGAGACAGCTGTGCCGCTCATTATTCGCGATGTGTCGCGGAAGTTGAAGGCCGGGACCTACCGCCAAAATCTTGATCTCACACGTAGTCTGTATTCGTAGCAGGAATCGGATAGGCGAGAACCGACTGTTCGCTCTACACTCTTCCTGAATGAGTCAAAAATCCTCTCCTTTCAATCAGCCGCTCGACGTGGCTTTCCATGCGGCGTTGCATCACTTGGAAACCCTTGATTCCTATCCGGTGGGCGCGACGGTTTCGTTGCAAGAGATGCGGGATAAACTTCAAAAGCCGTTGATTCAAGAAGGTATGCCGGCAGATGAAGTTTTGCGCGAGCTGGTTCGGGATACATACGGTGGTGTATTGCGCAATCCGGGGGGCAGATTTTTTGCTTGGGCTATTGGCGGTGTCGTGCCGGAGGCGTTAGGCGCAGATTGGCTGACGTCCACTTGGGATCAAAATGCGGCGCTTTACGCAACGGGTCCGGCGGCCGCAGTGGTAGAAGAAGTGGCCGGTGGGTGGCTGAAGGAATTGTTGGGGATTGCGGAGTCCGCAACGTTTGCGTTCGTGAGTGGCTGTCAGATGGCGCATGCGACGTGCTTGGCGTCGGCGAGACATGCGCTTTTAGAGGAGCGCGGATGGGATGTGGAACGCAAAGGCTTGTGGGGCGCGCAGGCGATTCGGGTGGTGACATCGAACAGGCATGGCTCCATTGATCGCGCGCTGCGTTTGTTGGGAATGGGAACGGACTGCGTTATCGACTTGCCTTTGAACGAAAACGAACAAGCGGTTCCCGAGGAGTTAGCGAGGATTTTGGCGAACGACCCGGGTGCGCCAACGGTTGTCTTGTTGCAAGCGGGCGATTTGAATACGGGGTCGTTTGACGATTACCGGGCATTAATTCCGATTGCAAAGCGATTCGGCGCGTGGGTACAAATAGATGGGGCGTTTGGCCTTTGGGCAGGGGCGAGTCCGCAGTATAAACATCTGTTGGCTGGAGTGGGTGCGGCGGATTCGTGGGCAACGGATGGGCACAAGTGGCTGAATGTTCCGTACGATTCGGGATATGCGTTCGTGGCGCGGCCGGTGGCACATCGGGCGGCGATGTCACATCGTGCTTCGTATCTGGTGCATGATGAGGATGCGCGCGATCAGATTGATTACACGCCGGAATGGTCACGCAGGGCTCGCGGGTTTGCTACCTATGCGGCGATCCGGCAATTTGGCCGAGCGGGCATTGCGGAACTGGTGAACGGTTGTTGTGATCATGCGCGCGCATTGGTGGAAGGCCTTGGGCAGTTGCCCGGTGCAGATGTTGCTTGGAAGCCGCGGCTTAATCAGGGATTGGTGAGGTTTCTGAATCCGGCTGCGGGGTCGAATGAATTGGATCATGATTGCTTTACCGATGAAGTGATTCAGCGGGTTGTGCGGGGCGGGGAAGCTTTCTTTATGGGAACGAGTTGGCGTGGGCGAAGGGCGATGCGGGTGAGTGTGCTGAGTTGGCAGACGTCGAATCATGATGTGGAAAGAGCTATTGCGGCGGTAAGGAAGGCGCTGGCAGCTTCAACGAAGGCACCGTGACAGGAAGAAGAGTTCGGGCGAGATCTGAAAACGTCATTAGAGCTTCTTCCATTTAAATTTGCAGTATGATGTTAGCCGGGTTCAAGGAGCACTGAAAGAAATTGAGTCAAGTACGAGTATTAGTGGGCACGAAGAAGGGTGCGTTTGTTTTGACGGCGGATGGGAAACGCGAGAAGTGGGATGTCAGTGGGCCGCATTTCGGTGGCTGGGAAAT
>PMQB01000349.1 GCA_003169195.1 Bryobacterales bacterium | reverse complement strand
ATCTGGCCGTCGGTGATCGAAATTACGTTTGTCGGAATGTAGGCCGAGACATCGCCGGCCTGCGTTTCAATGAAGGGCAGCGCTGTCAGAGACCCGCCGCCTTTTTCGTTACTGAGTTTCGCGGCGCGCTCCAGCAGACGGCTGTGTAGGTAAAAAACGTCACCCGGGAACGCTTCGCGGCCGGGCGGGCGACGCAGCAGCAAGGAGATTTCGCGATAGGCGGCAGCGTGCTTCGAAAGATCGTCGTATACGCACAACGCGTGGCGTTTGCTATCGCGGAAGAACTCTCCAATGGCGCAGCCAGCGTAAGGCGAAATGTATTGCATTGGCGCCGGATCGGACGCCGTAGCGGCCACCACAATGGTATAAGACATCGCGCTATAGTGTTCCAGCGTGCGTACCACCTGAGCGACGGTTGAACGCTTCTGGCCGATGGCGACATAAATGCAAATGACGTCCTGGCCTTTTTGATTAATGATGGTGTCGAGGGCAACGGTGGTCTTACCCGTTTGCCGATCGCCGATGATCAACTCACGCTGACCGCGGCCGATGGGCACCATCGCGTCAATCGCTTTGATACCGGTTTGCAAAGGCTGCTTCACCGGTTGACGATCAACCACGCCGGGAGCGAGCGTTTCTAAAGGGTTGAACGCGGTCGTGGCAATGGGGCCCTTGTCATCGATGGGTAAGCCGAGGGCGTTGACCACACGTCCGACCATGGCATCGCCTACCGGAATCGACATAATCCGGCCGGTACGTTTGACTTGGTCGCCTTCCTTTACGCCGCCGTAATCACCCAGCAACACTACGCCCACCTGGTCTTCTTCCAGGTTGAGTGCCAGACCCACGGTTTGCGGACCGAACTCCACCAGTTCGCCGGCCATGACGTTTTCCAAACCGTAAATACGGGCGATGCCGTCGCCTACGCTAATGACGGAACCCGTCTCACTAACGTTTGCGACCGCATCGAAATTTTCAATCTCGGCCTGTAAGACGCGCGAGATTTCATCTGCTCTAATTTGAGCCATACTGTTCCCAATCCCCTAAAAAAGTTCTAATGCCGGAAGGCCAAGCGCTGGCGCATGCCCTCTAGCTTGCCCTTGACTGAGGCATCGTATTCCCGCGAAGCAACTCTAGCGCGAATACCGCCGATCAGCGCGGGATCTACTTGATAACTTGCCCGAATCGATTTGCCGAGCTTCGTCTGGAGCGAAGTCTCGATTTCTTTCTTTTGTTCGTCGCTGAGTTCTTTCGCTGAGGCAATTTCAGCGGGAACCCAACCTAACCGTTTATCAACCGCTTCTTCAAAGGATCGCCGCATGGCGGGCAATTCGCGGGTGCGGCGGTGAGTTACCACAACCAAAAGGAAATTGCGGATCAGCCGATGAAGCGCCATCTCTGTAGAAAGCTTTTCGATCACCAGTTTTTTGCGAGCCTTACTGACTGCTGGAGACAACAGCGCATGTTCCAACTGTTTCGATCCGCTGAGTAAAGACTCCGCCAAGCGAAGCTGAGCCATGGCGTCCTCCGGCGAGATGCCCGAGTTCGACCCAAAAACAGAATCTGCCAGCGCTGCGGCGTAATGCACGGAAAGGGCGTCCACTAATTCTTGCCCCTCTCTACGAGCCGCACAAAGTCATTGAATAGATCCGTTTGATCGGTGGAAGCAAAACGCGCGCGCAGGCGGGCTTCGGCCAAAGCGAGCGCCTGTTGCGTGGCATGTACGCGGAGTTTGTCGACGCCTTCGCCCCGCAAGGCTTCGATCTCTGCAGCGGTGCTGCGTTGAATATAGGCGATTTCTTCTTGCGTTTGGGCGATCATGCGAGCATGTTCGCGCTCCATCTCGCCCTGCGCTTCGGCCCGCAGTTTGCCAACTTCCGACGACAGGTTAGCCATTTTACGGTCGATCTCGGAATAGCGGAGATCGGCGTTCATCTTTAAGCCGGTGGATTCTCGAATGGCGTTCTGAATATCGGCGGACCGCGCGTTGAAGAACGACGGTGCCAGTTTGGCAATGGCGTAACCGATGCCACCGGCGAAAATCGCAAAGTTGGCGATTTTCCAAATCAGGTTATTATCATCCTGCGCGGCCTCGACACGTGACGCTTCTTGGGCAGGAAGCCGGCACGCACCGAGCAGCAAAAACAGGAAGAGGAAACGGCAAGGCATCAGGCAGCTCTCCGTTTCGACAAGGCGTCCACAATTTGGGAACCCAGTTGATCGACCGTCGGACCGATATCAGTCTTGGCAGCGTCGAGTTCACGCGCGATATCTAGTTTGGCAGCGGCAACTTGCTGTTCGGCCGCCGTTCGCGCATCAGCGACTAATTTGGCCTGCTCATCGGCCCATTGGCGGCGCTGGGCTTCGTTTTCCTGTAGGAGTTGCGACCGCACCATTTGGATCGCCGTGTCAAATTCGGATGATTTTTTATCGGCCGCGTCGTGTGCCCGTTGCGCTAACTCGCGCATTCCCTCGGTTTGTTTACGGCGCTCTTCCAGAATCTTCGAGACCGGCGCAAAGTAAACACGGTTTAGAAAATGGGTGAGAAAAACAAAAAAAACGACGGTGGGTATTGCTTGTACGGCGAGGGCGGCGAGCGCCTTTAACGTGGCATCCATTGCTTGAGATTTCTGGCTGGGAGCAAAAAGAGAGAAAGACCGGCGTTCGAACGCAGTACGACCGATAGCGGACTTGCCCTAAAAGAATACGCTATCATACGCGCCATCCGAGATTCAATCGCGGGGCTTAAAAAGAAGTAATTGGAAGGGGCCGCAGGTTCTTCTCAAACTTCAATTTTGAGGCTTTCGGACATGCGCGCTACCAGCCGTTCAATTTCGGTAGAGGATTCGTTGGTGCGCTGGGACGCCGTCTGGGCGATCTCCGCCGATCGAGACAGATCCTCGATTGACGAAACAATTTGCGTCGCATGGCTCATGGCGTCGGCTGTGTTGTAGCTCACTCTCTGGGGCGCCTCGGGTTGTGTGTTGGTCGCGTCGGCGATCATTGTTGGCATGATCGCTGATTTGCGCCCTTCGTCCAATCCCGCTACTGTTCAGAGGCTGGCAATCCTGCATATATGAACGAACATCGGAAACTGCCGATGGCCTGTCCTACGCGTGATCGCGCTTTCGGCCGGCCAACTGTTTGGCGCAGCCGCCTTAGCCCCAGGCGTGCGATCAAACGCCATCAGCTGAAGAGCCACGGAGGCCGTTGCTGAAAGCCAAACAGAAAGCAGCGCAATCTGAACACTCTCGTTTGCCGTTAATAAAACACCCTTGGACCCCCTGTCGGCACGACGTAGGCCATGCTCTAGGCAAGAACTTTTGTCCCGGCTGGCCGCTTCTGCGTGCTACAGTCGAAGTTACCGCCGAAATTCAGGGAACATTGGTCCGCACGTTTCCGTCTGAGAGTTTCAGCCGGGGAGACCGTCATTGAAAAAGAAGTGGAGAATTGTCGTTTTACTGCTGCTGCTGGTCGGCATCGGCGGCGGCATTTACGCAAGCATTAAGTACAGCGAACGGGGTATTGTCGTTGTACAAACAGGCAAGGTAGCCCGAGAAGATTTGACGGCCATCGTCACTGCCTCCGGCGAAGTTAAGCCTAGAAATTACATCAACATAGGCGCGAACAGCCAAGGCGCCGCACCAATCACCGAAATCCTCGTGAAAGAGGGTGATCACGTTAAGAAAGGGCAAGTCTTAGCGCGCTTGGCGGCTATCCAGCCGAAGGCCGATTTAACGGCTCAGCAGGCGTCTTTGAACTCAGCTTTGGCCGATTCCGCCGCCACGGAAGCCTCCGTAAAGTCTGCCGACGACAATATAGCGGTAGCCAAGGCTCAGGTAGACCACGACAAAGCCGATGTCGATCAGAAGAAAGTGGACCTCAAGCGAGCGCAGGAACTATACGACGCCAAGCTGATTGCAGCGCAGGATTTTGAGGCGAAGAGAGTTCTATACGATTTGGCCGTGAGCACGCTAAACTCCTCGATCACCCGAGTCCGCCAAGCCGAATCGCAGCGTGCCCAATCCGCCGCCCAGCTTTCGTCTTCGCAACGTAAGGTCACGCAACTTGAGGCCATGGTCACGCGCTACAACGACGTCCTCAAACAGTACGAAGCGGTTGCACCATTGGATGGTGTTGTCACCAACTTGCCCGTGCGCGTAGGTGAAACGGTGGTGCCTGGTATACAGAACTCCACTGCCTCTACCATCATGACCATCGCCGATATGTCTATCATTACGGCTGAAGTGCACGTGGATGAGACTGATATCGTCAGCGTGAAACTGGACCAACCGGCTGAAGTGACGGTTGACGCCATACCGAACCAGATTTTCAAGGGGAAAGTAATTGAGATTGGCGACACCGCCATTGTCCGTTCCACCGGTGTGGCGGCTTCGCAAAGTCAGACGTCTAGCCAGGAAGCGAAAGACTTCAAAGTTGTCATCGCTCTAGATATCTCGGAAGACTTAGTTCGCCCCGGCCTTTCATGTACGGCGAAGATCACCACGGCCGTGCGGCCCCAGACGCTGGCGATTCCGATTCAATCGTTGACCATTCGCCAGAAGGGCCAATTGCTGCCGGTGAAAGCCGGCCAAGCACCCGTGACGGACCCAGCCACTTTGAAAGCCAACAAAGAAGAGATCCAAGGCGTCTTCGTTGTAGAGGCTGGCAAAGCGGTCTTCCGCGAAGTGAAAACCGGCATCAGTGGCGCCACTGATATCGAAGTTCTGCCGGGAGCACTTCAAGATGGACAGGAAATTATCACCGGTAGCTACCAAGTCATCCGGACCATTCGCAATGATGCAAAGGTGAAGGTCGACAATAAACCGCCGGCGACTGCGTCCGCAACGCCAAGCTAAGCTTCGACACACTACCCCATGGCAGCTCAATCTATTCTTGAGGATCTTGATCCGAAACAGCGCGAAGAGCGGGGCGAAAAGCTCAAGACCCAGGGTATTGTCATTCGCACGTACGATCTTTGGAAGACGTACATTATGGGCGACCAGGAGATCAACGCCGTGTCCGGCGTGGAGATCCAGATCAAACGGGGCGAATATGTTGCCATTATGGGTCCTTCCGGATCGGGTAAGTCGACACTGATGAACCTGATCGGGTGTCTTGATACGCCGAGCAGAGGACTGTATTATCTCAACGGTAAGCTGGCCAGCGACATGGATGACGATGAACTGGCGCGCATCCGCAACAAAGAAATTGGATTCGTTTTTCAGACTTTCAATTTGCTGGCGCGCTCGTCTGCGTTGCACAATGTGGAACTGCCACTGATCTACGCGGGTATTAGTTCAGAAGAACGCATTGAACGCGCTAAAGCGGCTTTGCGCGAGGTTGACCTTGAGCAGCGGATGCACCACAAACCCAACGAACTCTCGGGTGGCCAGCGCCAACGTGTGGCGATTGCGCGCGCGTTGGTAAACCGGCCGTCTATTCTGCTGGCAGACGAACCCACGGGGGCGCTGGATACTAACACAGGTAACGAAATCATGGCGCTATTCGAACGCCTGCATCAAGCCGGTAATACCATCATTCTGGTTACTCACGAATTAGATATTGCCAACCATGCGCACCGCGTCATCCACATTCGCGACGGCAAGATCGAACGCGATGATGCCACACCGCGCGGCCAATTGTAAGTGCTGTCCAACACAACAGTGTTATCTTAAAGGCATTTGGTGGTCGGTAACCCTGGCAAGGGTTAAAGTTACCAAGAGCACTTTCTACGTTCCTTATGTGCGAGACTGCCCCCGGCAACAAAGCACGAAGCGAAGTTGACGCTTCGTCGGGGCCATCGAATTCGGTGCCGCCGCGCATCTTGATGGCCGAAGACAATGTCATTAACCAACGTGTTGGTAAGCTAATTCTCCAGCGCGCGGGTTACACGATTGATCTTGCGGCCGATGGCGTGGAAACGCTGGAAGCCCACAAAAAGCAACCTTATGATTTGATTCTGATGGACTGTCAAATGCCCATCATGGACGGGTTCGAGGCCAGCCGAGAAATTCGCCGTCTGCCGTTGCCGCAGCCAGCTATTGTGGCGGTTACGGCGAACGCCTTGGTTGGCGAACGCGAGCGCTGCCTCAACGCTGGGATGGACGACTATTTGTCGAAGCCATTCCAGGCGGAGCAACTGGTGGCCGTGGTTGTGAAATGGGTTAACATCCGGCAAAACACTAAGAGCAAAGAAGCTTCGACAGCTTAGTTTACTTAGCGGCCGAAGCGGCTCATCACGGTGCTCCATTGCCGGCGGAACCAACTTGGGTGCGCTTTGGATTCCATCTTGTTCGTGTCTAAGCCGTCTGGTTTAGCCTGTGTCACGGTGGCGGATGGTTCACCCGTTAGGTCTTCTGTACCGGATAGGTGGACGAGGGTGCCATCGAAATTATAGGTGCGGCGGCGAAATTTTTCGTCGTCGTCTTTGGTGACGATGTGGAACGTTCGACCCATCGTTTTTTGTTCGGCTGGATCGACTTGCACGGGGAAATAACCAGCGAGATCACGCTGCCGGTAAGACGTTTCGTAACGATGACGGTGGAGATTCCAAATAAAGACGCGCCATGAATCGAAATCGACGGGATCGGTTCCTGAGAGCGTAGTCCAAAGCCAGTGATGCTTTGGGCCCTTTTCTTCGTCATTCACTGTGCCTAACTCGAAATATGAGGTGATGCGCTTTCCTTCGGCGTATTGCGCGACTTCGTCAGGAATGGCGATCAACAGATTGCGGGTTAAAACCCAGCCGGTGTCGCCGGCTTTGGTGCGCACGAGCGTCCAGTCTTCCATCACGACAGGCTTTTTGGCCTCGACAGCCTTCTTCGCTGCCAATTCCTGAGCTGCCTTTTTCTTCTCGGCCTCTCGTTCCTTCGGAGTTTCTGCACCATCAATGCGCTCCGAGGAAAGATCCAGCCAGTTTGCGGGTGGTTTGGGTGGTGCTGGTTTCGGCGGCGGTCGAAACCCGGACTTCGCCTGCTGGTCTTTTTTGGGACGCTTGCTGGGTGTGGGCCTCTCGACGATCAACGACGAGGTTTCTTTGGGCAGAGCGTTTTTGGGGGCGCGCAGCCGTCCCAAAAGCTCCACCCCGCCGCCTTCTTGGATTTGGGCAAAGGCCGGAGAACGGCGGCTCGGCTCAATGTGGATGTTTAAAACTTCAAAGGCTGTGGCCGCCCCTTGTCCAGGCAAGGCTCTCTGCTTCTGCCTCTCCTGTTGGATCTGGCGCATTTGTTCGGCGCTCAGCAGATCCGTTGAATCGACCCAGCCTTCGCTGCCGGATGGCGTCTCCACTTTGACCATCCTGCGCTGCACATCGATGATCGTGACCTTGTCGCCATGCTTGAGCGCACTGACCGATCCGCTCTTCATCGAAATTTCGCTACGGACGTTGAGGGTTTGCGGGGCTACGTAGGCTTGGCCGAGCGTTTGCCGCTCTTCGGCGCAACTGCTTAAGAAAAGAAATCCAACCAGGCTGGCTACTAACCCGATGCGTGTCTCAAAGTGTCGCTGTCGGCCCTTGAACATGCACTAAAACCTTGGCAACAACCGAGCTAATTCTTTCAAAATACACCGATCCATCATAACTGGAATGCCGGCTGCCTCCGCCGTTTTAGCGGCTTCGTCGTTCACGACACCTTCCTGCATCCAAATACACTTGGGCCGCTTATTCAGCGCATCCGTTACAACTTCTGGCACGAATTCGGACGCTCGAAAAATGTCGACGATATCGACTTCGTCAGGGATGTCTTGAACCGTTGCGTAACACTTCTCGCCCAACACTTCGGTCAACGCAGGATTGACTGGAATCACGCGGAAATTCTGCCGCTGCAAGAAGCGCGCGACGCCGTGACTGGCGCGGGACGGATTGTCCGACAAGCCCACCACTGCCACGGTCTTTGCTTCCTGAAAGAGCTTCAGTAGTTCTGCGTCGCTCATTTTTCAGGTTCTTCCATATTCATCAGCTTGCGAAAACGCGCGACTTCGGTATTGGTCAGGGTGCGGTAAGCACCCGACTTCAACGCGCCTAATTCTAAGAATCCAATCTTTACCCGCTTCAACTTTTCCACCAAATGCCCAAAATGCTTAAACATGATACGGATCTGGTTTTGCCGCCCTTCCACCAGCCGTACTTCGTACCAAGGGTTATCGCCCTTCTTGATCAGCTTCAACCCAGCCGGCGCAGTCCGTTTTCCGTACATGGAAATCCCGGTACGGAATTCCTCTTCCTGCTCAGCCGTCAACGTGCCCTTTGACTTCACCAAATAAGTCTTGGAAATATGGCTCGCCGGAGCCATTAGCTTATTGGCAAAATCGCCATCATTGGTCAACAGCAGCAAACCTTCGCTGGCGTAATCCAGACGTCCCACCGGATAGATGCGTTCCCGCATCCCTTTGAAGAACGACATGACGGTTTCACGCCCTTCCGGATCATGCACCGTAGTCACGCAATTCTTGGGCTTGTTCAGAGCCACATATAAATGATGCTTCGGAGCGCTTAATACTTGGCCGTCTACTTTGACCTTGTCTACAGAAAGATCGGCTTTGGAACCCAATTCCGTTACGGTGACGCCGTTTACCGAAACCCGCCCTTCGACAATCAGTTGCTCTGCCTTGCGGCGGCTCGCCACGCCGGCGTGGGCGAGAATCTTCTGGAGGCGTTCTTCAGGCATCGGTTTCTTCTGCTTTTTCTTCGGGCGCTGTTGTGGGTGGTGGTAGCGGGTCGGCCGGCGGCGTTACTTCGTCGTTGAGCGCGAAGCGTCCCAGTTCTTCGAACTCTTTCAAGGTGGGCAATTCGGCTAGCGAATTCAAGCCAAATTGGATGAGGAATTCGCGCGTCGTTTTATACATGATCGGTTTGCCGATCACTTCCTTGCGTCCAGCGGCCGCGACTAGCTTGCGGTCGAGCAGCGTCTTCAAGACACCGGCACCTTGGACGCCGCGGATGTCCATGATCTCGGGCGCGGTGATGGGCTGCTTGTATGCCACGACCGACAAGGTCTCGAGTGCGGCCATCGAGAGCTTTAATGGTGCTTGCAGTTTCTTGACGAACTTCCGGATGGATTCGTGATGCTCCGGCTTGGTGGCCATCTTGTACCCACCGGCGAGTTCACGAATGGACAAGCCGCGGTCGGGCGCGCCATATTCTTGCACCAGGCCGGCTAGAATCTCTTTCACGCGATCGAGCGGCTGATCCAGGGCAGAGGCGATTTGCTGGGCAGTCAACGGTTCATCTGTTATGTAGATGGCCGCTTCGATGACAGCCTTCAGGCCGGCAGCGGCATCCTCGGTTGGTACCGGATCGGTGATCGCTTCGGCGATCATCACATCGTCGTCTTCGAGTTCGCGTGTCTCTTCTTCGGCTTCTGCTGGCGGGGGCGCCTCAGCTTCCGGCGCGTGTTCTTCAGGAACGTGTGTCTGCGGATTCTCTTCTTGCGGTTCGTCCATGCTGTCTATCAGTGGTATTCCTCTTCTACGGCTGAAAGGTCTTCAACCGCTGCCTGCGATTCGTCAAAGCCGCTGCCGCGCTTTAAACCGATATCGCCGAATGCTTCGCCTTGCGTCAGTTCGACGGCTTGCCGCTTCACTAATTCGAGTATCGCCAAAAATAAGCAGATCATGGCGCGCGGGCCGCGTTGTTTCTCAAAGAGCTGCGTTGCCGACAGCGACTCTTTGCGCAAGTTCGTCAACTGGTTCCGCAGATATTGGATCATCTCCGGGACGCTGACAGTCTCCTTGCCGATCTCGTAAGTGGGCCTGCTTTTCACGCGCTCCAAGATGGTTTGGAACGTTTGCACAAGATCGAAAATGTTGACCGCGAGGCCGGGGCCTTCGTCTTCGGAAATGAACTGCTCAATCTGCGGATTCGACCAGACGGCTTCTTCAATGACGCGCTTCTGCTGCAGCATTTCGGCGGCGTTCTTGAAGCGTTCGTGCTCGAGCAACTGGTTGACCAGCTCTTTGCGGGGGTCTTCTTCCGGCGACATTTTGTCCAGCTCCGGATCGCGCGGCAGCAGCATTTTGCTCTTGATGTGGATGAGCGTGGCGGCCATGTACACGAAATCGGAGCTCAGCTCAATATCGAGCGCCGTTGCCTTCTTCATGTACTCCAAATACTGGGCAGTAATTTTGGCGATAGGAATGTCTTCGATGTTGATTTCCTGCTTTCGGATCAAGTCCAAAAGCAGGTCCAACGGGCCATCGTACTGTTCAAGATGGAAGTTTAGGGGCGAAGACACTAGCTACACCATAACATGCAAAACAAGGCTGTTTTGGCGGTGGACGAACGAATTGGCGGTGCCGGTCTAGCGGCAATAATCCAGCGTATCGAGAACGGCGAGGATCTCGATGGGAGCACCTTTGCGGATGACAAACTCGCTTTCACCGTACTTCTGAAAATCGGTGTCGGCATCGGCGTGCGCGGAGGGAGCCCAGTCGAAGGTGTAACCCAAAGAAGTCCAAGGGAACGAGCTGAGGCGGGCTTGTCCATACGATGAGTAGTACTGACGGTAGAGCCAGTTCTTGTGCGAGTCATCGATGTCGGAAGGCGGGGGACCGATGGGACAGTTCGTGGTGGCAGTGGCGGGGTACATGCAGGGACGGAAGATCACGTCTTGAGTGGGGCGCGCGATTCGAACGCGTACGAAGGTTGACTTATTGCTGGCCGGGGGCAAGCCGAGACGTTGTTCGAGCCGAAGCGTTAGTTGGTCGCGGCTGCCGGCGTGGGCGGTGGCGTAGGCGGAGCAGAATTGCTGGAGGTTGGGTTCGACCGTGACCCATATGTCGCTCGGGGCGGTGGTGAGCCAGTGACCACGGGAATCCTTGAAGCCTTTGATTTGCGCTTCGCGAATCCAGGTAGTTACAGTGACTTCGTGATCGGGCTGAATGTCGACTAAGTCCTTGACGGTATTCCAGGGTTCGGGCAAGGCCATGTCGAAGATGGCGCGGACGTAGGTTTCGTAACGGGACCGCAGGCGCTGGGCCTCGGTCATGCCGGGAACGCAGACCTTTTCGATGTGGCTGATGTCGTTGATGTCGAAGATGAATGGGTAACCTTCGCGGCCGCGGGAGTTAGTGGCGAGGAGGATGGAGGAATCGAAGTGGCGATCGCCGAAGTAGAAGTCGGCGAGTTCGCGGAGGGTGTCGCCGGGCGCGACTTTGTGGATGGTGGGGCAAGAATCGGCAGCTCGCGCGGACGGCGCCGCGAAGGCGAGTAAGAATGCAACTAACCGCCACAGACGCTGGTGGATTGTTACTAACATTTTTCTATTCGTTGATTTTGACATAGTGAGGAAGCACAACGTGGAGGCGCACCTGGGGTGAGTCACTTGACCTGCTTGCGATTTTCGAGGCTGTTAGGCGGCCATTTTCAGGTCGCCGGGGCTAGATTCGGGCTGCGGGAACTGGCTTCTGGGCGCGTTCGAAGCGGAGTTTCTTGATTTGGAACTCTTGGNNTGAGCGCTTTTTCGGCGCGGATTTCATCGGCTTGGGCACGCTTTTGCGATTCGAAGCCAATTTGCTCCTTTCTCCTTTGTTCTCTTAGCTTTTGAAGCTCGGTGAGCGCTTTGTAGAAGGCGCGTTCGTGGGTGGTTTGGTAGCGCAGGTAGAGGGCGAAGTGTTTCCTGGCCATCATGTGCTGTTCTGCGTCCGGCATACAGGCGTTCTGAAGACGGAGTCATGTTGCGCCAGGCGGCGGACGAGGATGACTTCAGTTTCGGTTTGTGGTTTGTGTTCGGCGAAGAGGCGGTCGAACATAGCGTTGTATTTTTCGATATT